>CALWYC010000143.1 GCA_944385655.1 uncultured Intestinimonas sp.
CAGTCCCTGGACGGCCTGCTGGAGGCCATCGGCATCGACCGCAGCAAGATCTGCACCTACTGCTGGACCGGAAAGGAATGACCGACATGAAAAACTCTCACTCCGAATCCTACGCCGCCGCCGGCGTGGACGTCACTGCCGGCTATGAGTCCGTGGAGCGCATCAAGCCCATGGTGGAGTCCACCTACATCCCCGGCGTGCTGGGCACCTTGGGCGGCTTCGGCGGTCTGTTCGCCCCCGACGTGTCCGGCATGAAGAAGCCGGTGCTGGTCTCCGGCACCGACGGCGTGGGCACCAAGCTGCGTCTGGCCCAGCTCATGAACAAGCACGACACCATCGGCATCGACTGCGTGGCCATGTGCGTCAACGACATCATCTGCGGCGGCGCCGCCCCCCTCTTCTTCCTGGACTACATCGCCTGCGGCAAGAACGACCCCGCTCGCATTGCCGACATCGTCGCCGGCATCACCGAGGGCTGCCGCCAGGCCGGCTGCGCCCTGGTGGGCGGCGAGACCGCCGAGCACCCCGGCCTCATGGCCGAGGAGGACTACGACGTGGCCGGCTTCTCCGTGGGCATCGTGGACGAGGAGAAGATCATCGACGGCAGGGACCTCACCGCGGGCGACGTGCTCATCGGCCTGGCCTCCTCCGGCGTCCACTCCAACGGCTTCTCCCTGGTGCGGAAGGTCTTCGACGTGGAGCACGCCGACCTCACCTCCCCCATGGACGAGCTGGAGGGCAAGAGCCTGGGCGAGACCCTCCTAACCCCCACCCGCATCTACGTCAAGGCCGTCCAGTGCCTCCTCAAAAACGGCGTCCACGTCAAGGCCATCAGCCACATCACCGGCGGCGGCCTCTACGAGAACGTGCCCCGGATGATGACCGAGGGCCTCACCGCCCGCATCGAGACCGCCGCCTTCCCCGTCCCCCCCATCTTTGAGCTCATCGCCAAGAAGGGCGACATCCCCCCGCGGGACATGTACAACACCTTCAACATGGGCGTGGGGCTCATCCTGGCCGTCCCCAAGGAGGAGGTGGGCCTGGCCAAGGAGCTCCTCTGCCGGGCCAGCGAGCGGGCCTACATCATCGGCTCCGTGGTGGGCGGCGACGCCGGGGTGGAGCTGGTATGAGCACGAAGCGCATCGCCGTGCTGGTCTCCGGCGGCGGCACCAACCTCCAGGCCCTCATCGACGCCCAGCAGGCCGGAACGCTCCGGGGCGGCGAGATCGTGGCCGTCCTCTCCTCCAGGGCCGGAGCCTACGCCCTGGAGCGGGCGGCCAAGGCCGGCATCCCCGGCTACGTGGTGGCCCGGAAGGACTTCGACTCCAACCAGGCCATGACGGTGGCCCTGGTGGAGAAGCTGAAGGCGCTCTCCATCGACCTGGTGGTGCTGGCCGGCTTCCTGCACATCCTCACCGGCGAGATGGTGGCCGCCTATCCCAACGCCATTCTCAACGTCCACCCCGCCCTCATCCCCTCCTTCTGCGGCAAGGGCGCCTACGGCCTCCACGTCCATGAGATGGCCCTCTCCTACGGCGTGAAGGTCACCGGCGCCACCGTCCACCTGGTCACTGAGGAGCCCGACGGCGGCCCCATCGTCCTCCAGAAGGCGGTGGCCGTCCGGGAGGGGGACACCCCCGAGCTCCTCCAGCGACGGGTCATGGAGGAGGCCGAGTGGCTCATCCTGCCCCAGGCCGTCTCCCTCTTCTGTCAGGACCGCCTGACCGTGGCGGGGCGCATCGTCCATATCAAGGAGGTTTGACCATGATCGATCTCAAGGCATATCTGAGCCAGAATCCCTATCCCGGCCGGGGCATCCTGCTGGGCCGGTCCGCCGACGACGCCAAGGCGGTCATCGCCTATTTCATCATGGGCCGCAGCGAGAACAGCCGCAACCGCATCTTTGAGACCACCGAGGACGGCATCCGCACCAGAGCCTTTGACGAGTCCAAGATGGTGGACCCCTCCCTCATCATCTACCACCCCGTCCGGGTGGTGGACGGCACCACCATCGTCACCAACGGCGACCAGACCGACACCGTGGCCGACGCCTTCCGCAGCGGCACCGGCTGGGTCCGGGCCCTGCGCACCCGGGAGTTCGAGCCCGACGGCCCCAACTACACCCCCCGCATCTCCGGCATGGTCCGCCCCGACGGCTCCTACCGCCTGTCCATCCTCAAATCCGCCGACGGCGACCCCGCCTGCTGCCAGCGCTTCTTTTTTGAATACGACGCCCCCATCGCCGGTCAGGGCCACTTCATCAGCACCTATGAGACCGACGGCGATCCCCTCCCCTCCTTCCAGGGCGCGCCCAAGACCGTGGCCGTGGGCGGCGAGAGTCTGAAGGACTTCGGCGACGGCCTGTGGGAGAGCCTCAACGCCGACAACAAGGTCTCCCTCTTTGTGCGGTACATCGACCGGAAGAGCGGCGAGACCGAGACCCTCATCTACAACAAGCACGTTTGAGTATGCGGAGGTCAGAAACATGACGGAACTGGAACTGAAATACGGCTGCAATCCCAACCAGAAGCCCGCCCGCATCTTCATGGAGTCCGGCGAGCTGCCCATCAAGGTCCTCAACGGCCGGCCCGGCTTCATCAACTTCCTGGACGCCCTCAACTCCTGGCAGCTGGTGAAGGAGCTCAAGGCCGCCACCGGCCTGCCCGCCGCCGCCTCCTTCAAGCACGTCTCCCCCGCCGGCGCCGCCGTGGCCAAGGAGCTCACCGACGTGGAGAAGCACATCTACTTCGCCCAGGACATGGAGCTCACCCCCCTGGCCTCCGCCTACGTCCGGGCCCGGGGCGCCGACCGGCTGTGCTCCTACGGCGACTGGGCCGCCCTCTCCGACGTCTGCGACGCCGCCACCGCCCGGTTCCTGGCCCTGGAGGTCTCCGACGGCGTCATCGCCCCCGGCTACACCGACGAGGCTCTGGCCATCCTCAAGACCAAGCGCAAGGGCGGCTACAACGTGGTGGAGATCGACCCCGATTACGTCCCCAAGCCCATCGAGCACAAGGACGTGTTCGGCATCACCTTCGAGCAGGGCCGCAACAACTTCGAGATCAACGACGCCCTCCTCTCCAACGTGGTCACCGCCAACAAGGAGCTGCCCGAGGCCGCCCGCCGGGACATGCTCCTCTCCCTCATCGCCCTCAAGTACACCCAGTCCAACTCCGTGTGCTACGTGAAGGACGGCATGACCATCGGCGTGGGCGCCGGCCAGCAGAGCCGCATCCACTGCACCCGTCTGGCCGGCAACAAGGCCGACATCTGGTGGCTGCGCCAGCACCCCAAGGTGCTGTCACTCCAGTTCGTGGACGGCATCCGCCGCCCCGACCGGGACAACGCCATCGACATCTACATCTCCGACGAGCACGACGACGTGCTGGCCGAGGGTGTGTGGCAAAACACCTTCCAGGTGAAGCCCGAGGTCCTCACCGAGGCCGAGAAGAAGGCCTGGGTGGAGCAGCTCAGCGGCGTCACCGTGGGCTCCGACGCCTTCTTCCCCTTCGGCGACAACGTGGAGCGGGCCCGGAAGTCCGGCGTCCAGTACATCGCCCAGCCCGGCGGCTCCATCCGGGACGACCACGTCATCGCCACCTGCGACAAGTACGGCATTGCCATGGCCTTCACCGGCATGCGGCTGTTCCACCACTGAGATGACGGCCTCCCGCGGCCTCACCGCTACCCAGCTCAAATACTTCGCCGCCGTCTTCATGGTCATCGACCACATCGGCATGATCTTCACCCCGATGGCCCCCTTCTTCCCGGCGGACTCCCTGTGGTTCTATGCCTTCCGCTACCTGGGGCGGCTGGCCTTCCCCATCTTCGCCTACTTCGCCGCCCAGGGCTGCCGCCTGACCTCCGACTACCGGCGGTACCTGCTGCGGCTGGGGCTCTTCGGGGCAGTCACCCACGCGGTGGCCTACGGGGCCACCGGCGGCACCGGGGGCAGCATCATCGCCACCTTCTTCCTCTCCGCCGCCGCCATCGGCGCCTGCCGGGCGCTGAAAAGCAAGGGGTGCGGATGGCTGGGCGTGGCCGTGACCATCGCCCTGCTGATCCTGGCCCAGCTGCTGCGGGTGGACTACGGCTGGATCGGCGTGCTCACGGTGCTGGCGGTATACGCCGCCGGGACCGACCGCAGGCGGCAGCTGCCGGCCCTGGCGGGCTGTCTCCTCCTCTACTATCTGGCCGGCGGGCTGTGGGCCTACTTCAGCCCCGCCGCCCTGGGGCTGCTGGAGACCCGGGGCTGGGCGGGACTTCTCACCCAGCTGGGGACCTATCTCCCCTCCTTCCGGCGCTTCTACCTGCCCTATTCCCTCCTCATGGCGGGCTTTGCCTGCCTGGCCCTCCTCCCCCTCTCCCGGTACAACGGGCAGCGGGGGAAGGGGAGCCGCTGGTTCTTCTACTGGTTCTACCCCGGCCACCTGGCAGCACTCTACGCGTTGAGCATGCTCATCGGGTGAGGCCGGAATCTCGATATGGGAGGTCCTTACGATGAACGTCCTCGTTGTGGGCGGCGGCGGCCGTGAGCACGCCATCGTCCGTACCCTGGCCAAGAGCCCCAAGATCGACGCCCTCTACTGCGCCCCCGGCAACGGCGGCATCGCCGAGCAGGCCCAGTGCGTACCCATCCAGGCCACCGACGTGGAGGCCATGGTGGCCTGGGCCAAGGAGCACGCCATGGACTTCGTGGTGGTGGCCCCCGACGACCCCCTGGCCCTCGGCATGGTGGACGCCCTGGAGGCGGCGGGCATCCCCGCCTTCGGCCCCCGGGCCAACGCCGCCGCCATTGAGGCCAGCAAGGTCTTCTCCAAGGGCCTGATGGCCAAATACCGCATCCCCACCGCCAAATACCGCTCCTTCACCGACCTGGAGGAGGCCCTCGCCTACATCCGCCGGGAGGGCGCCCCCATCGTGGTGAAGGCCGACGGCCTGGCCCTGGGCAAGGGCGTGGTGGTGGCCCAGACCGTGGCCGAGGCTGAGGAGGCCGCCCGGAGCATGATGGCCGACGGCAAGTTCGGCGCCGCCGGGTCCCAGGTGGTCATCGAGGAGTGCATGACCGGCCCCGAGGTCACCGTCCTCTGCTTCGTGGATGGGGAGCATCTCTCCCCCATGCCCCCCTCCCGGGACCACAAGCGGGCCTTCGACGGCGACCAGGGCCCCAACACCGGCGGTATGGGCGCCATCTCCCCCGCCCCCGGCTACACCCCCGAGATCGCCGACCGCTGCATGAAGGAGATCTTCCTCCCCACCGTGGCCGCCCTGAAGGCAGAGGGCCGCCCCTTCCAGGGGGTGCTCTACTTCGGCCTCATGCTCACCCCCGACGGCCCCAAGGTGGTGGAGTACAACGCCCGCTTCGGCGA
>CALWYC010000144.1 GCA_944385655.1 uncultured Intestinimonas sp.
TAGTCGGAGGCGTAGAAGAACCGGTCGCCCCAGTCGTAGCCCAGCCAGTGGATGTCCTCCTGGATGGCCTCCACGTACTCCACGTCCTCTTTGGTGGGGTTGGTGTCGTCCATCCGCAGGTTGCACAGCCCGCCGTACTTCTCGGCGGTGCCGAAGTCGATGAAGATGGCCTTGGCGTGGCCGATGTGGAGGTAGCCGTTGGGCTCCGGGGGGAAACGGGTGTGGACGGTCATACCTTGGAACTGCCCACCCTGGCCCAGGTCCTCGTCAATAAAATCATGGATGAAGTTTTGGGTCATCACAGGGGTAGCCTCCCCGGCGGCGGACTTGTGTTCCTCGGTCATGGTTTGTCACTCCTTTTGTTTTCATGCAATTCTATATTTTACCCTGCCACCGTAAAAAAAGCAATGGATTTCCGAGAAAAAGGGAGCGCATGGCAGGGAAAACGCTCCGGCAGAAAAAAGTGGGCATAGCGGAAAAATAGGGGTTGACAAATTCGAATATTCGAATATAATAATATTAGAACAAGCGAATGAGGTGAGGACCATGGAGGACGGCAAGGTGCTGTACCAGGAGAAGACGGAGCTGCTCAAGGCCCTCTCCCACCCGCTGCGGCTCCAGATCGTGCGGGGACTGCTGGTGGGCGGCTGCCGGAACGTGCGGTGCATGGAGGAGGGGACGGGCCAGAGCCAGTCCACCATCTCCCAGCACCTCATGCGGCTGAAGGCGGCCGGTGTGGTGAAGTGTCAGCGCTCCGGGAACGAAATGTATTACGAGGTGGCCGACCCCCGGGCCGCCGCCGTGGTGGCGGCATTGTTCGGGGACGAGGCGGGGGACTACAGCTGTCCCTGCGCCGACGGAGAGGAGGCGTGAGGGATGCCCTATGATATCGCGGTGATCGGCAGCGGCCCGGCGGGGCTCAGCGCCGCCGTCAACGCCCGGGCCCGGGGCAAAACGGTGCTGGTGGTGGGCAACGACTACCGGGAGAGCCCCCTCTACCGGGCCGAGCGGGTGGACAACTACCTGGGCATGCCGGGCAGGACCGGCGCGGAGCTGATGGAGGCCTACCGGCGCCACGCCGAGGCTATGGAGGTGGAACTCCGCACCGGCCGCGTGCTGAATATCATGCAGATGGACGGCACAAGCTACCTGAGCATCGGCAGCGATATGGAGACGGCCGGGGCCGTGGTCCTGACCACCGGGGTGGCCCGGGGGAAGAAGCTGCCGGGGGAGGCCCGATATCTGGGCCGGGGGGTGAGCTACTGCGCCACCTGTGACGGCATGCTCTACCGGGGCAGGCCGGTGGCGGTGGTGGGCCTGGCCCCCGACGCGCCGGAGGAGGCCAACTTCCTCCAGGGCATCGGCTGTCAGGTGACCTATGTCTCCGCCAGGGAGCCGGAGGGCCTGGTCCCCGCCGTCCGGTGGGTCCGGCAGACCGGCAGGCTGGAGATCGTGGGGGAGGATACGGCCACCGCCCTGCGCATCGGGGACACGGAGCTGCCCGCCCAGTGCATCTTCCTCCTCCGCAGCGCCTTCCCGCCCACCGACCTCCTTCCCGACCTGGCTCTGGAGGACGGCTACATCACCGTGGACCGCCGGATGCGGACCAACCTGCCCGGCGTCTTTGCCGCCGGAGACTGCACCGGCCTCCCCCTTCAGCTCTCCAAGGCGGTGGGCGAGGGTCTGGTGGCCGGACAGGCCGCCGCCGAATACGTGGATCAACTGTCTGACAACAGCTGAAGATACCAACATATCATGGATAAAAGGAGAATGAATCATGTCTGTTCTGCATCTCAACGAGTCCGAGTTCAACGCCAAGATCCCCGCCGCCCCCGTAGCCATGGTGGACTTCTGGGCCACCTGGTGCGGCCCTTGCAAGATGCTGGCCCCTGTCATCGACAGCATCGCCGGCAAGTACGGCGACAAGGCCGTCATCGCCAAGGTGGATGTGGACGCCAACCCCGGTCTGGCCGCCAAGTACGGCGTCATGAGCATCCCCACCGTCATCTTCTTCAAGGACGGCAAGGAGATCGACCGGAAGGTGGGGGTCCAGCCCGCCGGCGTCTACACCCAGACCCTGGACGCCAACCTGTAAGCAGGCAGCAAAAAACCGGAGGTCCCGCCGCGGCGGGATCTCCGGTTTTTAGTTTGCCTTCTCCATGACGAAGTTGGGGAGGCGCACCCCGCGGCGCTCCACCTGCTGGGTCCGCACCACCCGGTAGCCCCGGCCCTCGAAGAAGGGGCGGGCGGTGAGGGAGGCGTGGGTGGTGAAGCGGGGGGCGCCGGAGGCCCCCTCCAGGGCGTCGCACAGGGCGGTGGCCACGCCCCGGCCCTGGTGGTCCCTGTGGACATAGAGCCGGTCCAGGTAGCCGTCTCCGGCCATGTCGGCAAAGCCCAGGATGACGCCGTCCTCCTCCGCCACCAGGGTGCGGTGGGCGGCGAGGGATGCGTCCCAGGCCGCCAGATCCACCTCACCGGTGGCCCAGGCGTCCACCTGGGCCTGGGTGTAGTCCCGCCGGTTCACGGTGTGCACCGTGTCGTAAAAGAGCCGGGCCAGGGCGGGACCGTCCCGGTGCTCATAGCTGCGCAAAATCATCAGGAATTTCCTCTCAGTGCTGTTTGGCCTCCAGCATGGACCACACCTCGGCCCGGTTGCAGCGGTAGTCGCCGTCGCCGCTGCGGCGGTAGGAGCCCTTGAAGGGGTCCCGGCCCAGGTAGACGGGGAGCTGGTCCCGCTCCCCCTGGGGGACCTGGATGACCACTACGCTGCCGTCGTCGGTGCCCGCCACCCACACGTCCTCGGGGCGCAGGATGTTCATGCTGACCACGGCGGGGTCGTTGAGCTGTTCCCAGAACTCCTGGATCATCTCGTGGGGCTCCAGCAGGCCCTGGACCCGGAGGCTGTGGTCGGGCAGCTCCTCCACCCCCAGCAGGATGATGCCGCCGGCGCTGTTGGCGAAGGCGGAGTAGGTCTCCCAGATGCTGCGGGGCAGGCCGCCGGTGGCCAGCTTGGCCTCCAGCCGGTTGCCCTCCCGGTACCGCTCCATGTGGTTGAGATCCAACATGTTCTCCGCCCCCTTCGTATCCCCCATTATAGTCCATCTCCGGCGGCCTGTCGAGTCACTTCATCACGGCGGCCACCTGGTCCAGGATCCGGGCGTGGGTCTGGTCCAGCAGGTGGGTGTAGATCCGGCCGGTGGTGGAGGGGGTGGAGTGGCCCAGGGCCTTGCCGATGTCGAAAAGGGGCGCTCCCTGGGCGGAGGCCACGGTGGCGAAGGTGTGCCGCAGGCCGTGGAGGGTGATCTTGGGCATGTTGTTGCGGCGGATGAACCGGGTGAAGGCCAGGCTCACCGCGTTGGGGGGGTAGGGCTCCCCGTGGCGATCCAGCAGCACCATGCCGGCGCCGTCCCAGTCCCGGCCGGAGAGGACGCACTCCTGCTGC
Organism: uncultured Intestinimonas sp.; assembly: GCA_944385655.1. Classification (GTDB taxonomy): domain Bacteria; phylum Bacillota; class Clostridia; order Oscillospirales; family Oscillospiraceae; genus Intestinimonas. The sequence goes on from CALWYC010000144.1 coordinate 3,443, forward strand.
TGGCGCTGCTGCTCCCGCAGCAGCAGGTTGTAGAGGCTGTCGGAGAGGTAGAGGGTCCGGGTGGAGGAGCGGGTCTTGGTGGTCTTCTGGATGATGGAGGCGCCGGCGGCGGTCCGGGCCTCCTTGATCCGCACCACCCGCTGGTTGAAGTCCACGTTGGGCCAGCGCAGGCCGCAGATCTCCTCCCGGCGCAGGCCCAGGCCGGCGGCCAGCTTGACCACCACCTCCAGCCAGGTGCCCTCGGAGAGGAGGCACAGCCGGCGCAGGTCCTCCGGGCCGTAGAACTTGGCCTCGAAGGGGATCACCCGGGGCGGCTCCACCCGGTCGGTGGGGCAGCGGGAGAGCACATCCTGCTTCACCGCCATGCGCAGGGCGGAGGAGAGCAGGTCGTGGTGCCGGCGGACGGTGTTGGGGGAGAGGCCCTTTTCCCGCATGAGCATGGTGTAGTACTTCTGGATGTCCTGGGGGGTGAGCTTCTGCAGGGTGATGTCCCCCAGGGCGGGAGAGATGTGGTTGTCGATGATCTTGTTGTAGCCGTATACCGTGGTCTCCGCACGGTTGGGCTTGACCACCTCGTCCATCCAGTAGGCCAGCCATTGGTCCAGGGTGATGGGCCGGGGTACCACCTGGCGGCAAAGGGAGCGCTCCGTCTCAAACTGGCGGAGGGCCTTCCGAGCCAGAGCCAGACTGGTAAAAGTGTGGTAGGTGCGGACACGGTGTCCGCCCTCCGTCAGACCATAGTCCATGTTGACATAGTAGAGCTGGCGGACACTGTCAAAAGAGATATTGCGCTCGATGCTTTTTCTAGACATGCTGACCCCTCTTTTTCGGAATTTTGAGGAATCCAGTCTAGCACACCAGAAGGGAAAAGAATAGCGTACAAAGATGAAAATTTCTATAAAATGTATGAATAAAATTGGGAATTGTATTCCTATATTACGGGATTTTACAACATTTCCGGGTTTAGCGGGCCTGAGAGAGCGCAACTTTTTCCGCGATGCGGATGCCGTCGGCGGCGGCGGACATGATGCCGCCGGCGTAGCCGGCGCCCTCGCCGCAGGGATAGAGTCCGCCCAGGGCGGACATGCCATGTTCATCTCGGAGGATGCGGACCGGGGAGGAGGAGCGGGTCTCCACGCCGGTGAGGACGGCGTCGGGGCAGGCGAAGCCCCGGACCTTCCGGTCCAGCAGGGGGATGGCGGCCCGGAGGCTCTCCATCACGTAGGGGGGGAGGCAGGGGTCCAGGGCGGTCCAGGCGACGCCGGGGCGATAGGTGGGGGCGATGGCGCCGGGACCGGCGGAGGGGCGGCCTGCCAGCAGGTCGCCCACCAGCTGGGCGGGGGCGGAGGCCCCGGAGCCGCCCAGGGTCCAGGCGGCGTGCTCCCACGTCTCCTGAAAGCGGACCCCGGAGAGGGGGTCGTCTCCGGGGAAGTCCTCGGGGCCCACCCCCACCAGCAGTCCGCCGTTGATGTTGGGGCCGGAGCGGGCGCGGTAGCTCATGCCGTTGGTGACCACCTGGCCGGGGGCGGAGGCGGCGGCCACCACCTGGCCGCCGGGGCAGACGCAGAAGGAGAAGACGGACCGGCCGCCGGGCAGGTGGCAGGCCAGCTTGTAGTCGGAGGGGGGCAGCCGCCGCCAGGCCGGGCCGTACTGGGCCTCGGAGAGAGCGGCCTGAGCATGCTCGATGCGGACCCCGATGGCGAAGGCCTTGCGCTCCATGGGCACGCCCAGGGCATGGAGCATGGCGAAGGTATCCCGGGCGGAGTGGCCCGGGGCCAGGACCAGCTGCCGGCAGGGAAGTTCATAAGGACCCTCCGGTGCCTCCACGGTGAGGCTGCGCACCTGCCCGTCCTCAGCGTGGATGGCATCCAGGCGGTGTTCAAAGCGGACATCGCAGCCCAGGGCCTG
>CALWYC010000145.1 GCA_944385655.1 uncultured Intestinimonas sp.
AACATCCACCAGCGGGAGGAGTTCCGCCACAAGAGCGTCACCGCCCCCGCCTGCGTGGGCCAGATCTGCGGCCTGGGGCTCTACGGCTACGAAGCCGCCCTCTCTTACTTTCTCTCGGAGAGAGAAAGTAAGCAAAGAGAGCTTTAGGCCACCCTTCGGGGATCACTTTTCGGGTAACTGGAAAGTCGTGCATCCCCACAGGCATATTCTCATGTGGATGATCCAGCCGCAGTTCCATCAAATCAACCAGTATGGACGGTGAAAACGTCTGCCTTTTCCACACTGGCCGCCCAAATTGTGTAAAACCAAAGGAGAGCCGCCATGCAGGTCGAGCTGAACAACACCACCCAAAAGCTGTGCGTCATCGGTGACCCGGTGCTCCACTCCAAGTCCCCCCTGATCCAGAACACCATGATAAAGGCGCTGGGTCTGGATTATGTCTACCTCTGCCAGCCCGTCCGGGCCGGGGAGGCCGCCCGGTGGCTGGAGTGCGCCAAATTCGCCGGCTACGCCGGCTTCAACGCCACCATGCCCCACAAGGAGGACCTTCTCCCCCTCATGGACGAGCTGGACGAGGACGCCCGGCTCTACCGCTCGGTAAATACGGTCTGTATAAAGGATGGCAAAGTATACGGATACAACACGGATGGGCGGGGGTTTTTCCAGGCTCTGCTGGACGCCGGGTTTGATCCCCGGGGCCGCCGGGTGGTCCTGCTGGGGGCGGGTGGCGCCGCCAAGGCGGTATCTTTGAAGCTGGCCCAGCAGGGGGCAGCCTCTGTGACCATCTGCAACCGGACCCTGGAGAAGGCCCGGGCCCTCTGCGGCAAAGCGCCCGGGGTCCTGCGCCCCGCCGGCTTTGACATGGACACCCTCCGGGCCCAGGCCGCCGACGCCGACCTGCTGGTCAACTGCACCTCCCTGGGCATGGCCGGGGCCAGGGGCCAGTTTGACGACCTCTCCTTCCTGGAGGCCCTGCCCGCCGGGGCGCCGGTCTTCGACCTCATCTACGCCCCCCTGGAGACCGCCCTCCTGGCCCGTGCCAGGGAACTGGGCCACCCCGCTCACAACGGCCTGAGCATGCTCCTCTACCAGGCCGTCTTCGCCCTGGAGCACTTCACCGGCGTCTCCATCGACGCCCCCGCCATGGCCCGGCGGCTCATGCCTCTGCTGGGGGCGTAAGCAAGCCCGTTCTGTTCCCCCTTCTCTGCGCATATACATCCCACAGTGGAAACCACGATGGGGAGTGTTGCGCGTGTGAAAGGGAACATCGAGGAGCGGGCCTGCCGGCTGGCCCTTTACATCATTGAGAACAAGGCGACGGTACGGTCCGCCGCCCAGCGCTTCGGCATCAGCAAATCCACCGTCCACAAGGACATCCAGGACCGTCTGAGCGCCTTCAACCGCCCCCTCTACCTCCAGGTGAAGGCGGTGCTGGACGAGAACAAGGCCCAGCGCCACATCCGGGGCGGCATCGCCACCCGTCGCAAGTACAAGGGCGAGACCCCCGCGCCCTGATCCCGATCCAAAAAGCGAAGGCGCGGAAGCATGGCTTCCGCGCCTTCGCTTTTTGTCCTTATACGGTGACCACCCGGGGGGCGGTGAGGAGCCGCCCGGCGATGTCGTACATGTTGCTCACCGTGCCAACCTTGCACTGCTCGGTGAGGCCGAAGTAGTTGAGGCAGGTGCCGCACACCAGGATCTCGCACCCCTTGTCCAGCAGGCTCTTCAGGCTCTCGATGACCTGGGGCTCCTCCCCGGCGGGCAGCTTCACGCCGCCGTTCATGAAGAGGAGGCAGGCGGGGGGCGTGTCGCTCTGGGCCAGGGTGTAGAGGAACATCTTCATCAGGTTCTCTCCCAGCTCCCGGCTGCCGTCGCCGATGAAGTCCTTGCCGATGAACACCGTGGCCCCGCCGGCTGCCGTGGGGCAGCAGGCCGCCGGCTCCGGGGCGGGGGCCGCCTTCCGCTCGCCGGTGATGCGCACGGCGAAGCCCCCCTCCCGGGTGGCGCTCTCCGCCGCCATGCCCTGGCTCTCCGCCAGCCGCTTCAGGTTCTCCACGGCGATCTGGTTGTCCACCAGTACCGTCACGTCGTTCTCGCCGCCGTCCAGGGCCTGCTTGGCCAGGACCACGGGCATGGGGCAGGCCTTGCCCATGGCGTTGATCTCCACTGCCATATCACATCCACCTTTCACAGTTCGTCGTTCCACGGGACGGGCACCCCGTCCTCCACCATATAGCGCCGGTACACGCCCGGCGGCACCAGGCCGTCCATCAAAGCCCCGTCCAGGGCCGGGCCGTCCCGGTCCTCGACGCGGAGGGAAATGCCGCAGGCGGCGGTGATCTGCCGCAGGGTGGGCATCACCGTCACCGGCATTCTGGTCTTCAAGGCCCGCTCCGCCGCCATGGCGGCGTGGGTGCTCTCGAAGGCCAGCAGCTGATAGGTCTCCCTCACGGCTTCACCACGATGGAGCAGTCGGCCCGTTTGGCCTCCACATAGCCCACCTGGGCGGCGCAGGGGATGCGGTCCTTCAGGGCGCTCAGCAGAGCCTGGGCGTCCTTTTCCGCCACCGCGATGAGCAGTCCGCCGGAGGTCTGGGGGTCATAGAGGAGGTCCTGGATGGCCAGGGGCACCTCCCCCTCTACCCTGGTGGAGGACTCGGCGAAGTGGCGGTTGCGGTACATGCCCTCGGGGAGGAGCCCCATCTCGGCCAGGGCGCGCACCCCGGGCAGGAAGGGGATGTGCCCGCTCTCGATGACCACCGTAGCTCCGCCGCCCCGGGCCATCTCCAGGGAGTGGCCCAGCAGGCCGAAGCCGGTGACGTCGGTACAGCTGCCCACATCGAAGTTCACCATGATGTCCCGGGCGGTCTTGTTGAGGGTGCGCATCTGCTCCACCGCCTGGCGGTAGAGCTCCGGATCGGCCAGCCCCGCCTTGGCGGCGGTGGTGGTGACGCCGATGCCCAGGGCCTTGGTGAGGATCAGCACGTCCCCCGGCCGGGCCCGGTCGTTGCGGAGGATACGCCCCGGGTGCACGAAGCCGGACACCGCCAGGCCGTACTTGGGCTCCTTGTCCTGGATGGTGTGGCCGCCGGTGATGATGGTCCCCGCCTCGTAGGCCTTCTCATAGCCCCCCCGGAGGACGCCGTGGACGGCCTCCCGGTCCATCTGGGGGGAGACGCACATCACGTTGAGGGCCAGCCTGGGCTCGCCCCCCATGGCGTACACGTCGCTGATGGCGTTGGCCGCCGCGATCTGACCGAAGAGGTAGGGGTCGTCCACGATGGGCGGGAAAAAGTCCACCGTCTGGACCAGGGCCAGGTCGTCGGAGAGCTGGTACACCGAGGCGTCGTCGCTGGTGTCGTAGCCCACCAGCAGTTTGGGGTCGGTGCGGGTGGGCAGGCCCTCCAGCAGCTGGGCCAGCACCCCCGCCCCCACCTTGGCGCCGCAGCCGGCACACTCGGCCAGCTTGGTCAGTTGGATGTCCGATGCCATGATATCTCTCCTCCCTTGCTCCATTGACACATGAGGGCCTCCAGCACCCCGCCGCCCACCGCCCGGGCCTTGTCCGAGACGGAGAAGCAGTGCTCCCGGCGGCATCTTGGGTCCACGTCCCCCGCCTTCATACCGGCAAAGACCGGCGTCCCCTCCGGCAGCAGCCCCCGGACCACGCCGGTGATCTGGGCCCTCATGGGGGCGTCCCCCACCTTGCCTACGACCTGTCCCGCCTCCACTCTGTCGCCGATGGCGGCCAGGGGGACGAAGCGCCCCTCCGCAGGGGCCCGGAGGAGCCGCTCCACGGTGTAGCCGCCGATGTCGCCGGGGATGCCGGTATTGGGGGCCGGGGAATGGTCCCACAGCACCCGACCCAGGTCGTGCCCCCGCTGGGTCTCCACGGCGGCGTGGCAGTCCGCCCCGGGGGTGAAGCCGGGCCCCACCCCCACCACGGCGGGGGCGTCGGTGCGGGCGGTGCCCAGGTTGTGCTTGGCCAGGATGGCGTCCACCACCCCGTCGGGCTTCAGGGCGGGGACGCAGGTCCCCTCCGGGTCCACCAGCACCGCCACCTTGCCTGCCCGGACGCAGTCCAAGGCCTCCTGAGGGCTCTGAACCAGGACGGCGGTGATGCCCTCCACCTCCGCCGTCCCCCGGTATACCGCCCGGGAGAAGGACACGGTGCAGCGCACGGCGGTGGGCCGGGCGGTCTCGGTCATCACCACGGAGCACCCGGCCCGGAACAGCCGGCAGGCGATCCCCGTGGCCAGATCTCCCGCCCCTTTTATCACGATCAGCATGAAAACACCTCTTTGACACAGTCGGTCTCCCGGAGGGCAGCGATCACCACCCGGGTGCCCGGCAGCCAGGTCTGGATAAGCCGGGCGGTCTCCCGGCCCAGGGCCAGCTCCGCCGGCCCGTCGGCCTGGTTGAGGAGCACCCGGAACTTTTTGGGGTCCCCCACCCCCTTGAACTGCCCCGCCTCGTGGGTGAGGAGCCGGGCCAGCAGCGACGGGGTGACAATGGTATCCTCCCCCACCCCCAGCAGGGCGCAGGCCAGGTGGGGCCGGTGACAGACCTCCCCGAGAGGACGGCCCAGGGCGGACAGCCCCGCCACCGCCACCACGGCGGCGCAGCCGGGGAGGAGGCAGGGCTCGTGGTCCGCCGGGGCCTTCATGGGCAGGCGCTTGGACCCGTCGGCCTCGGCCACGCCGAAGCTGAAGAGGGCCAGGCCCCGCTCCAGCACCTCCGGCGGCGGGGCGATCAGCTTCTCCGTCCCCGGCTCCGGCCGGGCGGCACAGGCGGTGAGCCCCGCCCGCCGGGCCGCCTCCAGCTCCTCCAGGGTCCCCGTCAGAGGGCCGGCGGCCCGGCCCTGCTCCACGCCGATGTGGGTGGTGGTGGCCGCCAGGGCGGGGAGGCCCCGCCCGGCCCGCTCCGCCGTCAGCCGGAGCAGGAGGGAGCTCTTCCCGCCGCCGCCCACCAGGCAGATCCAGCCCTCCGTCGGCAGCGCCAGGGCCTCCAACAGCTCCATACCCATCCCTCCGTTATTTTTTCCTTAGAATAACATATTGCATCCTGTAAGTCAAACCGCTATAATGCAGGTAACACAACGGGAAAGGCGGTTTTGACCATGAACGGACCGGCATTGGAGCTTCGTTTGTCCCTCAGGCTCTTTTTCGGCGGTGAAAAGTGCTTCGGCCCCGGCCCTGCCGCCCTGCTGGAGGCCACCGACCGTCTGGGCTCCCTCCGGGCCGCGGCGGCGGAGGCCGACATGGCCTACTCCAAGGCCTGGACCAGCCTGCGCGCCTGCGA
>CALWYC010000146.1 GCA_944385655.1 uncultured Intestinimonas sp.
ACCACCTTGGCCACCTTCTCGATGAAGGGGACCTTGAAGTGGATACCCACGCCCCACACGGAGTGGAAGGCGCCCAGGCGCTCCACTACGTAGGCCTTGGACTGCTGGACCACCTTGATGTTGGAGGCCAGGATCAGGATGATCAGGATGATGAGGATGATGGGGACGATAAATCCCCCCACAGCGGCCAATAGCTCCATCAGAATTTCCTCCTTTGCTCAGTGCCGTCGCCCCCGCTCAGGGCCGGGACGGCTCCTGGGTGTCTGCCGGGACCACGATGACCTTGACGCCCTCGATGCGCAGCACCCGGACCTTGCTGCCCGCGGGGATGGGGCGGTCCTCCTGGGCCCTGGCGGTCCAGTCGGCGCCGGAAATGGAGACCCGTCCCCTTCCCTGGATGTTGTCGATGTCCTCGGTGACCACGGCCTCCCGTCCGATGACCCGGTCGGCGTTGGTGGCCACCTTGCGGTCATTGACGAAGCGCTGGGCCAGGGGACGTACCAGCAGCAGGGTCAGGAAAGAGACCCCCAGGAACACCACGATCTGCACGATGACCGGTGCCGACGCGGCATCCGCGGCCAGTGCGCCCAGGGCGCCCAGGGCGAACCAGATGGAGGTGAGCCCCACCGTCACCGCCTCCAGCACACCAAAAAGCACCATGGCAATGAGCCAAAAGAGACTCATACTCATCCATATCCCTCCTTATCTACGGACGGCCCCGTTTCAGGGCCTCCGGTTCTGGCTTCATCATACCACATCTCCCAGCGAATAGCTAGTAAATTCTCTGTGACCGGAAAAGGGTTTGCCAATTCCCCAAAACTCCGGTATAATGGGAACGAACTACGCCATCCGCCGCCCTTCCGGCGGCGTGTCCCCGCTTTCATCCGGGGAGAACAGGAGTCAAGCTATGGAACATCTGGAACTGGCCGTCCCCACCCTCTTCGGTCTGGAAGGACTGTGTGCCGACGAGCTGCGGCGGCTGGGCCTTTCCGACGTGCGGGCCGAGAACGGCCGGGTCCTCTGCGCCGCCCGTCCCGCCGACATCCCCCGGGTCAATCTGAATCTGCGCACCGGCGAGCGTGCGCTGGTTTTGCTGGGGAGCTTCCCCGCCGGGGACTTTGACGCCCTCTTCGAGGGGGTCCGTGCCCTGCCCTGGGAGGACTTCCTTCCCCGGGACGCCGCCTTCCCGGTGAAGGGCCACTGCCTCAACTCCGCCCTCCACGCTGTCCCCGCCTGCCAGTCCATCGTGAAGAAGGCGGTGGCCGCCCGGCTGGGGGCGAAATACGGCCTGGAGCAGCTTCCCGAAACCGGCAGTCTCTATCAGATCCAGTTTGCCATCATGAAGGACACCGCCTCCCTCTACCTGGACACCACCGGCGCCGGCCTCCACAAGCGGGGCTACCGTGCGGTGGGTGTGGTGGCGCCCCTGCGGGAGACCCTGGCCGCCGCCATGGTGATGCTCTCCAAATACCGGGGCCGGGACCCCTTCTGCGACCCCTTCTGCGGCTCGGGCACCATCGCTATCGAGGCCGCCCTCATCGCCAAGAACCGTGCCCCCGGCCTGGACCGGAGCTTTTCCGCCCAGAAGTGGGGCTTTGTCCCCGCCAGCGCCTGGATGGAGGCCGCCGACGAGGCCATGGACAAGGAGTTCGACGGAGACTACGACATCTGGGGGGGCGACATCGACCCCAAGGCGGTGTCCATCGCCCGCTCCAACGCCGAGAAGGCGGGGGTGGAGGACCTGGTCCGCTTCGAGGTGGCCGACGCCCTCTCCTTCCGCCGGGAGGCGCCCTACGGCAGGATCGTCACCAATCCCCCCTACGGGGAGCGGATCATGGAGAAGAAGGAGGCCGAGGAGCTGTACCGGGGCTTCGGCAGGGCCTTCCGGGACCTGCCCGACGGCTGGACCCTCTCCCTCCTCTCCTCCCACACCGAGTTCGAGCGCACCTTCGGCCGGAACGCCGACCGGAAGCGCAAGCTCTACAACGGCATGCTCAAATGTGATCTCTTCCTCTACGGAAAGCGAGGTGCTCACCATGAGACGAAGCGGTAAGCTCCGGGGCCCTGCGGCCCTCCTCCTGGTCCTGGCCCTGACTCTGTCCGCCGCCCTGGCCGCCCCCACGGTGTACGGCTACCAGGAGGGCCTGGCCAAGGCCAGTGAGAACGGCCTTTGGGGCTTTGCCGACGCCACGGGCAGGGTGGTCATCCCCATCCAGTACCAGTCGGTGCTGGACTTCACCCTGGGCACCGCCCTGGTCCGCTCCAACAACAAGATGGGCCTCATCCGTCAGGACGGCCTCTCCCTCATCCCGCCGGAGTACGACACCCTGGAGAACCTGGGCTACGGTCTGTACCTGGCCCAGAAGGGCAACCAGTGGGGCGTGGTGAGCATGCTCCCCTTCCCCGATGAGCAGGGCGGCACCACCCAGGAGTTCTTCCCCTTTGTCTACGACGCCGTCCGCACCGACAAGGTGGACGGCCTGGACGCCCTGGTGCTCACCGCCGGCGGGGCCGACACGGTGGTCCCCCTCTCCACCCTGAAGGACCAGATGGTCCGGCGGCAGGTGCCCTCCGCCCAGTTCCCCCTCATCAAGGGCCGCCTCCCCTCCTACACCGACGTCTCCCCCCGGGACTGGTTCTCGGTGTGGGTGGACCTGGCCTACAACCTGAACCTGATGCAGGGGGTGGGGGACGGCCGCTTCGCCCCCCACCAGACCCTGACGGTGGCCGAGGCCCTGAAGCTGGCCGCCTTCCTGGAGAGCCAGGCCAACGGGGACACCTTCCACCTCCAACCGGTGACGGGCACCCCCTGGTACAAGTCCTCGGTGACCTACTGCGAGGCCAGCGGCATCATCTCCGCCGGGGAGTTCACCGACCTGGAGCGCCCCGTGACCCGTGCGGAGATGGCCTACATCTTCTCCCGCACCAGCCTGGCCCGGAACCTGCCTGAGATCAACAGCCTCAGCCGGGTGAAGGCCGCCGTCCCCGACGTCAGGACCGGGGACTACGCCGCCGCGGCCATCTTCGGCCTCTACGCCAAGGGCATCCTCACCGGCAGCGACGGGGACCTGACCTTCCGGCCCAAGGACAGCCTCACCCGGGCCGAGGCCGCCGCCATCGTCTCCCGCATGGCCCGGGCCGAGCAGCGCATCACCCTGTGGTGAGCCCATCCCCATCCCAAAAGGAGGCCCTTCCCGTGAAGCACCTCTTTCTCATCAACCCGGCGGCGGGCAAGCGGGGCAGCACCGACGCCCTGTGCCGCCAGATTACGGAGACCTTTGCCGGTCTGGGGCTGGACTACGAGATCTTCCTGGCCGCCGCCCCCGGGGACTGTGAGCGCCGGGCCAGGTCGGCGGCGGAGTCAGGCGAACCGGTGCGGCTCTACGCCTGCGGCGGGGACGGCACCCTCAACGAGGTGGTGAACGCCGCGGCTGGCTTTGACAACGCCGCCGTCACCAATGTGCCCAAGGGCACCGGCAACGACTTCCTCAAGCTCTTCGGCCCCACCTACCGGACGGCCTTCTCCGACCTGGCGGCTCTGGCCTCCGGTCCCCAGGCCGCCTTTGATCTGATGGACTGCAACGGCCGCCTGGGCATCGACGTGTGCTGCGCCGGGGTGGACGCCCGCATCGCCGCCGACGTCCACAAGTACAAGGCCCTTCCCTTCCTCAATGGCATGGCGGCCTACAGCGCCTCCCTGGTGGTGAACGTCCTCTTCAAGGGTCTCTCCCGGCCCACCGTCGTCCGGGCCGGAGACGCCGTCCTGGACGGCGAGAGCACCATCATCTGCATCTGCAACGGCCGCCACTACGGCGGCGGCTTCATGCCGGTGGGGGACGCCCAGCCCGACGACGGGGTGCTGGACATGGTGGTGGTGCCCAAGGTGGGACGCCTCACCTTCTTCCGCCTCCTGGGGGCCTACGCCACGGGCCGCTACCGGGAGCACCCGGAGGTCATCTCCCATTTCCACGGCACGTCCTTCTCCTTCTCCTCCCCCCAGGAGCTGACAGCGGTGGTGGACGGCGAGGTCCTGCGCGCCAGGGCGTTCACCGTCTCCCTCTCCCCCAAAAAGGTGTGGTTCTTCTACCCCGCCGGCCTGAACTACCACGCCCCCGGCGCCTAGCTTTGGCACTCGGCCCGTCCCTTTGTGAACAAAAGATGAATTTTCCGAAAAACGACCCCCAATTCTCAAAATTGGGGGTTGATTTTTTTGGCAAGGAGAGGTATTATCATACTCGAAGTTAGCACTCATGTTTTTCGAGTGCTAACCCCCGAGACAAGATGGACAAAAACCATAACCATATAAGGAGGAACCTCAAATGAAGCTCAAGCCCCTTGCAGACAGAGTGATCATCAAGATGGTGGAGGCCGAGGAGACCACCAAGAGCGGCATCATCCTCACCGGCGCCGCCAAGGAGAAGCCCGAGATGGCCGAGGTCATCGAGGTGGGTCCCGGCGGCATGGTGGACGGCAAGGAGGTCGTCATGACCGTGAAGAAGGGCGACAAGGTCATCACCAGCAAGTACGCCGGCACCGAGGTCAAGCTGGACGGCGAGGAGTACACCATCGTCCGTCAGGGCGACATCCTGGCCGTCGTGGAGTAAGCGCCGCTTCATTTTGCGTTCAGCGGGCGCGGCGGCGGGGCCGCCGGCCCATCATCGTATAGGAGGTAATTTTTCATGGCTAAGCAGATCATCTACGGCGAGGACGCCCGCCGCGCTCTGGAGCGCGGTGTCAACCAGCTCGCCGACACCGTTAAGATCACCCTGGGCCCCAAGGGCCGCAACGTGGTGCTGGACAAGAAGTTCGGCACGCCCCTCATCACCAACGACGGCGTGACCATCGCCAAGGAGATCGAGCTGCCCGACCCCTTTGAGAACATGGGCGCCCAGATCGTCAAGGAGGTCTCCACCAAGACCAACGACGTGGCCGGCGACGGCACCACCACCGCCACCCTGCTGGCCCAGGCCATCATCCGCGAGGGTCTGAAGAACCTGGCCGCCGGCGCCAACCCCATGATCATGAAGCGCGGCATCGCCAAGGCCACCGCCGCCGCCATCGAGGCCATCAAGGAGAACTCCAAGCCCGTCAACGGCACCGAGGACATCGCCCGCGTGGGCGCCGTCTCCTCCGGCGACGAGACCATCGGCAAGCTGATCGCCGAGGCCATGGAGAAGGTCAGCCACGACGGCGTCATC
>CALWYC010000147.1 GCA_944385655.1 uncultured Intestinimonas sp.
CCGGTGTCCAGGCTCTGGGCCTGGTCCACGGCGGGCTGGTCGGCGCCTACGGGGGCCTTCATGAGCCCGATGCAGATGGACAGCCCAATGACCAGCAGCAGGATGACCACCGCCACCCAGCGTTTTTTCAGCATTTCCATGGCCGAAACTCCTCAGCCCCGGAGCTCCAGCAGCTTCTGCTTGAGCTCGCCCTCGATGCGGCCCAGCTCCAGCTCGGCCTCCCGGCGCTTCTGGGCGCCGTCCTGCTGGATCTTCATGACCTCGTCCAGGGTGGAGATGAGCTGCTGGTTGGTGTGCTGGAGGGTCTGGATGTCCACCACGCTGCGCTCGGCCTCCTTGGCCGTCTCGATGGTGCCCATCTTCAGCATGTCGGCGTTCTTCTGGAGGAGCTGGTTGGTCATGTTGGTGACGGCGCTCTGGGCCGCGGTGGCCTGACGGGAGTGCTCCAGGCCCAGGGAGAGGACCATCTGGCTCTTCCACAGGGGGATGGTGTTCACCAGGGAGGACTGGATCTTCTCCAGCATGAGGGCGTCGTTGTTCTGGATGAGCCGGGTCTGGGGCCCCATCTGGATGGAGATCATGCGGGTGAGCTCCAGGTCGTGGATCTTTTTCTCAAAACGGGAACACATGTTGGCCAGGTCGTTGTAGGCCTGGGCGTCCTCCTGGGCGCCGGTCTCCGCCGCCTTCTTCCGCAAGGCCTCCAGGTCGGTCTCCTTCACCTGCCGGAGCCGCTTCTTGCCCGCCAGGATATACATGGTGAGCTCTTTATAGTATTTGGTGTTGAGGTCGTACATCTGGTCCAGCATGGCGATGTCCTTCATCAGGGTCACCTGATGCCCCTCCAGCACCGCCACGATCTTGTTCACGTTGGTCTCGGCCTTGGCGTACTGGGCCTTCATGGCCTCCAGATCGTTTTTCTTCTTCTGGAAGAAGCCGAAAATGCCGCTCTTCTCCTCCTGGCCGAAGTTCTGGAGCTCCCCCACCAGGCCGGCCAGGGACTGGCCGATCTCCCCCAGGTCCTTGGTGCGGACGGAGTTGAGGGTGTTCTCGGAGAAGGAGGCGATGTTCTTCTGGGCGGCGGCGCCGTACTGAAGGACCACGTTGGAGTCGGTGATGTCGATCTTCTGGGCGAAGTCGTCCACCATTTTCCGCTCCGCCTCGGTGAGCTGGCTCTCGTCCAGCTTTACGGCCTGCTCGTCCCGGGCCTTCTGGGCCGCGGCGGCGTCGGCGGCGCTCTGGTCGGGGGTCAGGGTGAGTTCCGGGGCCTGGGCGGCGGCGGTGCCGGCGGACAGATCGGGGGTCAGGGTGAGCTCAGGGGTGAAATCGGAGTTGTCAGACATATTGTAGTTCCCTCACTTTCCAAATGAGTCAAAGTTCCCCGGCGGACGCCGGTCGGGGCCCGGGGCATTCAGCCCTGGGCGAAGGGCTGCTGGTCCGAGAGGCCCTCCTGGGAGAGCAGGTTTTCCAGCACGGTGATGTCGGTGGAGATGTCCAGAGCCTCGTCGGCGAAGAGGGCGTCCAGCTGCTTGTCGAAGGCCCGGACCACGGTGCCCATCATGGCCTCGATCTTGCCCATGGTGCCGTCGATGTTCTCCCCGGACACCCCGGCGGCCCCCATGCGGTCGTAGGCGTTGAGGAGCTTCAGGGTGGTGGGGAGGTAGTAGTTGAGGAATTTCCGGATCTGGGGGAGCTTCTTGGGGTGCTCCACCACGTAGGCGATGATCTTCCGGGTGGTGGACTCCAGGTGGTCGATCTGGGCGGAGACGGTGGGGTCGGCGATGGCGTCGTTGAGCCGCCGCATCTCGGACACCGCCCGGTCCCGCTCCTGAATGAGGGCGTCCAGCTCCGGGTCGCCGGTGGAGGCGGGCGCCGCCTGCTTGGGGGCCTCCTCCGCCTTTTTGGCCGGCTCCGGGGTCTCGTAGGTCCGGTCGGGGCACAGGGCCTTGGCGATGAGGAAGACCACCAGGGAGACCAGAACGGCGGCCACATAGTGGAGGGGCCGGTAGAAGGGCAGGAACAGGCCGAAGATCAGCCATACCACCGCCACCGCGTAGATGGGGAGCACGGAGCGTTTCACTACTTTCGCCATAACAGCCTCCTTAAACAGGGATACATGGCTATTGTACCCTCCCGCCGGGTGGGTGTCAATGGCCGGGCATTGACAGGGAGGACAAAACTCATTATGATAAAAGAATACAGCTGAGATACAAGAGGAAGTGAAACGCCATGATGGCATTAGAGGATTTCAAGGCCGCCCGCAGCGTGCTCGCCGGGGTGCTGGCCGACACCCACCTGGTCCACTCCACCGCCCTCTCCAAGGCCACGGGGAACCAGGTCTACATCAAGCCGGAGAACATGCAGGTCACCGGCGCCTACAAGATCCGGGGCGCCTACTACAAGATCAGCACCCTCTCCCAGGAGGAGAAGGAGCGGGGCCTCATCACCGCCTCCGCCGGCAACCACGCCCAGGGCGTGGCCTACGCCGCCCAGGCCGCCGGGGTGAAGGCCACGGTGGTCATGCCCACCACCACCCCCCTGGTGAAGGTGAACAATACCAAGGACTACGGCGCCCAGGTCATCCTCCACGGCGCCGTCTTTGACGACGCCGCCGAGCTGGCCGGCCGGCTCTCCCAGTCGGAGGGCTACACCTACATCCACCCCTTCAACGACCCCGTCCTGGCCACCGGCCAGGGCACCATCGCCTATGAGATCTTCTCCGACCTGCCCGACGTGGACATCATCCTGGTGCCCGTGGGCGGCGGCGGCCTGGCCTCCGGCGTGGCCACCCTCACCAAGCTGCTCAACCCCAACGTGCAGGTCATCGGCGTGGAGCCCACCGGCGCGGCCTCCATGAAGGCCAGCCTGGAGGCCGGCCACATCGTCACCCTGGACAAGGTGGACACCATCGCCGACGGCGTGGCGGTCAAGACCCCGGGGGACAAGATCTTCCCCTACATCCAGAAAAACCTGGACGGCATCATCACCATCGACGACCACGAGCTGGTGGACGCCTTCCTGGACATGATGGAAAAGCACAAGATGATCGTGGAGAACGCCGGGCTGCTCTCCATCGCCGCCCTGAGCCACCTGGACTGCCAGGGCAAGAACGTGGTGAGCGTCCTCTCCGGCGGCAACATGGATGTCATCACCGTCTCCTCCCTGGTCCAGCACGGCCTGGTGAGCCGGGGCCGGGTGTTCACCTTCTCGGTGCAGCTCCCCGACCGGCCCGGCGAGCTGGTCCGGGTGGCCGAGCGGGTGGCCGAGCTCAACGGCAATATCATCCGCCTGGACCACAACCAGTTCGTCAACATCAACCGCCAGAGCGGCGTGGAGCTGCGGGTCACCCTGGAGGCCTTCGGGCTCGTCCACAAGGGGGAGATCCTGGACGCCCTGCGCCAGGCGGGCTACGACGTCAAAGAGGTCATGACCACCAGCGTGTGAAAGCTGTGCCGCCCGCCGGCAGAGCCGGCGGGCGGCTATATGATGCGGCAGGCCGCGCCGGACCGTCGCCGCCGTGCCGGGCGGCGGCGTGGGGCCGCGCTGGGGAGGCCGGCGGCTGTTCCGGGGCCACGTTCCGCTTGCCGTATCCTATGCCGCCCAAGGGCCGGGGGTGCCCGGCCGGCGTCCGGACGAAGGGCCGCCCCCCTTTGTCCCGCCGTTATTTTTCCACAGGGAGTGAGGAATTATGGTAAAGATCGCGCCTTCCATTCTCTCCGCCGATTTTTGCGACCTGGACCGGGAGATCCGCCGGATCGCTCTCGCCGCCGACTGGCTCCATGTGGACGTGATGGACGGCATGTTCGTGCCCAACATCACCATCGGGGTGCCGGTGGTGGCCTCCATCCGGAAGCACACCGACCTCTTTCTGGACGCCCACCTGATGGTGGAGAAGCCGGGGCGGTATGTGGAGGCCTTCGCCAAGGCGGGGGCCGACCTGCTCTCCGTCCACCTGGAGGCCGACCTGCCCCCCGCCATCCATGACGCCCTCCGCGCCATGGAGGCGAACGGCGTGAAGAAGGGCATCGCCCTCCGGCCCATCACCGCCGCCGAGGCGGTGATCCCCTACCTGGAGCAGGGCCTGGACCTCATCCTGGTGATGACGGTGGAGCCCGGCTTCGGCGGCCAGAAGTTCATGGCCGACCAGCTGGGCAAGATCCGGGCCATCCGGGACTACATCGACCGGTACTGCCCGGGCTGCGACCTGGAGGTGGACGGCGGCGTCAACCTGGAGACGGCCAAACTGGTCACCGGGGCCGGCGCCAACGTGCTGGTGGCGGGCTCGGCGGTCTACGGGGCGGCCGACCCCGCCGCCATGATCGACGCCCTCCGGGGCTGAGCGGCCCATCATCCCGATCCGTTTGGAGGTAACCTGACCCATGGAGTATTTTCCCCCCGCCCTGGAGCGGCTCACGGAGCAGTTCGCCCGCCTGCCGGGCATCGGCGCCAAGAGCGCCCAGCGGCTGGCCTTTTTCGTTCTCAACCTGCCGGAGGAGGACGCCAGGGAGTTTGCCGACGCCATCGTCGCCGCCAAGGCGTCCATTTCCCTGTGCCCCGTCTGCGGGAACTTCACCCAGGGGGACGGCCCCTGCGCCATCTGCAGCAGCGACAAGCGGGACCCCGGCCTGGTCTGCGTGGTGGCCGATCCCCGGGACGTCATCGCCCTGGAGCGGTCCCGGGAGTACAACGGCCGCTACCACGTCCTCCACGGCGTCATCTCCCCCATGAACCACGTGGGGCCGGATGACCTGCACATCAAGGAGCTCACAGAGCGGGTGGCCTCCGGCCAGGTCCGGGAGGTCATCATGGCCACCAACCCCGACACCGAGGGAGAGGCCACCGCCATGTACCTGGCCCGGCTCCTGCGCCCCTTCGGCGTCAAGATCACCCGCCTGGCCTACGGTATCCCCGTGGGCGGACATTTGGAGTACGCCGACGACGCTACCCTCATGCGGGCCCTGGAAGGCCGCCGGGAGTTCTTTTTCTCGTGAGAAAAAGAACCAAAAAGAGCTTTATTACCGCTCTTTAAGTGGTCCCGAAGACGAAAGGCAGCCGCACGGCCACCGGCGTGATTCGTATATGAAAGACTCTTTGGGTGAGAAAAAGAACCAAAAAGAGTTTTATTACCGCTCTTTAAGTGGTCCCGAAGACGAAAGGCAGCCGCACGGCCACCGGCGTGATTCGTATATGAAAGAC
>CALWYC010000148.1 GCA_944385655.1 uncultured Intestinimonas sp.
GTGTGACCTGGGGCTGGAAATCAGATACAATATCACTGAAACGAGAAAATGGGTGAACCTATGCTGGACAATGCGCAACAACTGAGATTCTGCAAGGCCCGCCGGGCCGTCATCGCCGGGGAGTTCCAGAACCTGAATCCCCAGCAGCGCCAGGCGGTGCTGAGCACCGAGGGACCCCTGCTGGTGCTGGCCGGTGCGGGCAGCGGCAAGACCACCGTGCTCATCCACCGGGTAGCCAACCTGATGAAGTATGGCCGGGGCAGCGACTCCGACGAGGTGCCCCAGTGGGTCACCGAGGACGACCTCCTCTTCCTGGAGGCCTATGCCGCCCACCCGGTGGCCGAGGGCCGGGAGGAGGCGGAGCGGCTGTGCCGCCTGGACCCCGCCGTGCCCTGGTCCATCATCGCCATCACCTTCACCAACAAGGCCGCCGGGGAGCTGAAGGCCCGGCTGGAACGGATGCTGGGGCCCGACGCCAACGACATCTGGGCCTCCACCTTCCACTCCGCCTGCGTGCGTATCCTCCGCCGGGACATCGACCGGCTGGGCTTTGACAAATCCTTCACCATCTACGACTCCGCCGACACCGAGCGGGTGGTCAAGGACATCCTGAAGGACTTCAACATGGACGACAAGTCCTTCCCGCCCCGGTCCATCCTCTCCGAGATCTCCAAGGCCAAGGATGAGATGCTCTCCGGCCCCGACTACCTGGCCCGGTGCGAGAAGCAGGGGGACTACCGCCTCACCCGCATGGCCAAGGTCTATGTGGAATATGAGCGCCGGCTCCGGGAGGCCAACGCCCTGGATTTCGACGACCTCATCCTGGATACCGTCCGTCTGCTCCAGGAATATGATGACGTCCGGGATTATTACCAGCGGAAATTCCGCTATGTACTCATTGACGAGTACCAGGACACCAACCAGCTCCAGTACCGGCTCTCCGCCCTGCTGGCGGGCCGGTGGGAGAACATCTGCGTGGTGGGCGACGACGACCAGTCCATCTACCGGTTCCGGGGGGCCACCATCGAGAACATCCTGTCCTTTGAGAACCAGTACAAGGGGGCCCGGGTCATCCGCCTGGAGGAGAACTACCGCTCCACCGGCCACATCCTGGAGGCCTCCAACGCCGTGATCCGCCACAACCAGGGCCGGAAGGGCAAGGAGCTGTGGACCCGCCACGAGAAGGGGGACAAGCTCCAGCTCTACACCGCCATGAACGAGAGCGACGAGGCCCAGTACGTGGCCGCACAGATTTTGGCCGGGTACAGCCAGGGCCGCCCCTGGCGGGACAACGCCGTCCTCTACCGGATGAACGCCCAGTCCAACCAGATCGAGCAGGCCTTCAAGCGCAACGGCGTGCCCTACCGCATCATCGGCGGCATCCGCTTCTTCGACCGGGCGGAGGTCAAGGACATGCTGGCCTACCTCTGCGCCCTCAACAATCCCGCCGACGACCTGCGCCTCTCCCGTATCATCAACGTCCCCGCCCGGGGCATCGGCCAGAAGACGGTGGACACCGCCCAGACCATCGCCGCCCAGGAGGGAAAGAGCCTGTGGGAGGTGGTGAAGCACGCCCGGAGCTACCCCGACCTCAGCAAGGCGGCGGCCAAGCTGGCCCAGTTCACCGACCTGATGGACGGCCTGCGGAAGCTCGCCGGAGAGCTGTCCCTCCCCGACTTCTACGAGGAGGTCCTGGCCCGGACGGGCTACGCCGTGGCCCTGGAGGCCAAGAACACGGTGGAGGACCGCACCCGGCTGGAGAACGTCCGGGAGCTCCTCACCTCCATCAACAGCTATCTGGAAAACGCCGAGGGGGAGCCCTCCCTCTCCGGCTTCCTGGATGAGATCGCCCTCTACACCGACCTGGATAACCACGACCCCAACGAGGACTGTGTGGTCATGATGACCATGCACTCGGCCAAGGGCCTGGAGTTCCCGGTGGTCTTCGTGGTGGGCGTGGAGGAGGGCATCTTCCCCGGCGGTCGCGCTGTTTCTGCCGAAGAAATCGGCGACGACGAGGAGATGGAGGAGGAGCGGCGGCTGTGCTACGTGGCCATGACCCGGGCAAAAGAGAAGCTCTACCTCACCTGCGCCGCCCAGCGGATGCTCTTCGGCCGCACCAGCGCCAACCGGCCCTCCCGGTTCACCGGGGAGATCCCGGAGGAGTTCGTAGAGAAGAGCGGCCGCAGCCCCCTGAGCCTCCCCGATGACGACGCCGCCGGACGGTGGCAGAGCGCCCCCGCTCCCCGGACCTTCAACCGGGGCGGCTATGGGACCGCCTGGTCCTCCGAGGCCCGGACCGGACGGACTGCTTCCGCGCCCCAGCCCAGGCGGACGGCCGCCGCTGCCCGTCCCGCCCCCGGAGCCCGGCCCGCCGCCAGTCTCCCCTCCTTCCAGAAGGGGGACGCCGTGGTCCACAAGGCCTTCGGCAAGGGCATGGTCCTGTCGGTCCAGCCCATGGGGGGCGACGCCCTCATCGAGATCGCCTTCGACTCGGTGGGCACCAAGCGGCTCATGCTCCGCTCGGCGGCCCAGCACATGTCCAAGGGATAAGAAACTTCATGCGCCAAGAGCGCGCTGCGAAAACAGGCAAAAGAGAGTGGCGCATGAAGTTTATGCGCATATGGGCCGTCCCGGCCCATGCGCTTTGATTTCATGGCCGTGCCGCTTTCAGCGGCACATGGCCAATTTTGCTATGCTTTTGCATAGCAAAACGGCCCCAGCTGCATGCTGGGGCACAGGTCAAAGCAGTTCCAGAAAGCTGTCGATATAGCCGTCACAGCTGCGGCGCATCTGGTCCCGGTACTTGGCATAGAACTGGTCGTAGACTCCGACGGCCTTCATGCCCACGCTCTGGGCGGCGGTGCAGTTGTGGGGGGCGTCCTCGTAGAGGGTGCAGTCCCCGGGAGCCACGTGCAGCCGCTCCGCCGTCAGACGGAAGACCGCCGGGTCCCGCTTCTCCAGCCCCAGCTCCTGGGCGAAGATGATATCGGTAAAGAAGGGCTCCAGGCCGTGTCGCCGAAGGGCGGTGCGGCAGAGCTCGGGCACGCAGGCGGTGACAAGGGCCATGGGTTCCCCCCGGTCCCGACACCGCTCCAGAAAGGCCCTGGCGCCCGGCTTCATCTCCACCTGACCGTAGGCATCCCTGGCCCCCGCCATCCACTCGGCCATGATGGCCTCCGGCGTCAGGTCCAGGTGGTAGTAGTCCCGGGTGAAGACGGCGGCCACCGGGAAGATGGAGTGGCCCACGGTGTGGGCGTACTCCTCGGTGGGCGTGAGGCCGTGGCGGCCCAGGAAGCTGAGGTCGATGTCCTCCCAGATGCCGTTGGAGTCGATGAGGGTGCCGTCCAGGTCGAATAAGAGCATTTGTCTTTCCTCCATGGGTGAATTGTGTCAGAGCCAGAACCGCCAGGGGAAGTCCACCGCTTCCTCGGCGTAGTCGATGCCGATGCGTTTCCCCACGTGGATCTCCCCCGTTGGGGCCTCGCCGGCGCAGAGGAAGAGTTCCCCGCCGGCGGTGAGGTCCAGGCCGTTGTGGGTGCGGGTGATGGCCAGGGCCTTGCACACCTTGCCCGGGCCGTTGAGAAAGTTTTTCCGCTGATCGGCCGTCAGCTGTTCATATCCCCGGCCGAAGCGGTTGTAAGCCATGAGATCGGTGCCGGATACCGCCTCCACCCCACGGAGCAGCACGGCGGCGGCGGTGCCCTCTGGCTCGGTGACGAAGTTGAGACAGTGGTACATGCCGTAGATGAGGTAGACGTAGGCCGTCCCCGGCCGGGCGTACAGGGTCTCGGTCCGGGCGGTCCGGCGGCCGCCGTAGGCGTGGCAGGCCTTGTCCACGGCCCCGACATAGGCCTCCGTCTCGGTGATGCGGACCACCAGCTCCGCCCCGTCCAGGCGGCGGACCAGATATGTTCCCAAGAGGTCCCGGGCCACCTCCAGGGTGTCCCGGTCGTAAAAGGCCCGCGGCAGCGTTTTCATGGGTCATCCCTCCAGCGCGGCAGTGTTCCACTATTTTATCACACCTGAAGGAGCGGTACAACATGAGCGAGAAAACGGAAAGCAGCATCCTGGCCAAATTCGCAAGCCCCCTCATCGTCCTGGCCACCATCATCTGGGGCAGCTCCTTTGTGGTGATGAAGAACAGCGTGAGCGTGCTGCCCACCTTCTGGCTGCTGGCCATCCGGTTCAGCTTTGCCGCCATCGTGCTTGCGGTGGTGTTCTGGAAGCGGTGGCGGCTGCTGGACCGGCAGTACCTGGTGGGCGGCACCGTCATGGGCTTCTGCCTCTTCGTGGCCTACGCCTTCCAGACCTTCGGCCTGGAGCAGACCACCTCCGGCAAGAACGCCTTCTTCACCGCCGTCTACTGCGTCATCGTGCCCTTCCTCTACTGGACCATCGCCCGCCGCCGGCCCGACCGGTACAACGTGCTGGCCGCCTTTTTGTGCATCGCCGGCATCGCACTGGTGTCGGTCACCGGCGAGAACGCCACTGCCTTCAATATGGGCGATATACTCACCCTCATCGGCGGCTTCTTCTTCGCCTGCCACATCGTGGCGGTGTCCAAGTACTCCGAGGGCCGTGACATCTTCCTCCTCACCACCCTCCAGTTTGCCTCCTTCGCCGTCTTTTCCTGGATCGGCGCCCTTTTTGCCAGCCCCGCCCCCGACCCCGCCGTCTTTGACAGCACCCTCATCTTCGGCCTGGCCTACCTGGTGATCTTCGCCTCCTGCGGCGCCCTCCTCTTCCAGAACATCGGACAAAAGTACACCGCTCCCTCCACCGCCGCCGTCCTCCTCTCTCTGGAGGCCCCCTTCGGCGTCTTCTTCTCCATCCTCTTCGCCGACGAGCGGCCGACCCCCCTCATGTTCCTGGGCTTCGCCCTCATCTTCATCGCCGTGGTGTGCTCGGAGACCAAATTCTCCTTCCTGCGAAAAAAGGGTTGACATTTGTCCTCCGCCTGCGTATAATGACACACAAGTAAATCATCCAAAACCAGTGACGGAGAGAAGTAGCCGGCCCCTTCCAAGCCAAAGAGAGTCCCGGGTGGTGTGATCGGGGCGCGAGGAAACCGGTGAATGGCCTCCGGAGGGCGGCTTGAACGGCGCGGATGCGCCCAGTAGGTGCCGACGGGTCCCCACCCGTTATCCATCGGGCACGCATGATGGTGCGTGAAGCGAGTGGACGCGC
>CALWYC010000149.1 GCA_944385655.1 uncultured Intestinimonas sp.
TCCTTCTTTGGCCTCTATACGGCAGAAACCCGGCTTATGCTTGACGCATAGGCCGGGTTTCTCGACAGACTGCGGCGTCCCCTTCGAGAGAAGGGGACGCCGTTTGAGACTGTCGAAAAAGTGATGCCACGCAAAATAAGCCACGGGGGAAAAGTGTGAAAGGGGGGCGGTGAGCCCCCACTTTCGCGTGCAGTCAGGAACTTTTTCGATGAAATCGAAAAAGTCAGCAGCTTGTCGAAAAAGCCAAAACGGCTTTTTCGACAAGCTGACGGCGTCCCCTTCGAGAGAAGGGGACGCCGTTTTTTGATGCTGAGGACGTGTCACGGGATGACCACCCAGCATATCCGCTCGGTCCGGGCTTCGTTGTAGGCGGCTGTGGTATCCAGCCCCCAGAGCTCGGACAGCTTCCAGCTGACGCCCAGGATGCCGTCCCGAAGGACGACGGGTTCATCCAGGTCCACCGGCTCGCCGTTCACCAGGACAGTGGAACTGCCCACGGTGAGGACGATGGTGGTGTCCCGATAAGCGCAGGTGGCAGTCTGGGTATCTTCCTTCCACTCATAAGAGGCGCCCAGGGCCCGGCACAGATCCTCCACGGGGAGGGCGAAGCCGCCCTCCTCCGTGATGGGGTCCATCAGAGGGATCTGGAAGGGGTAGAGCTTGGGATCGATCTCCACGGCGTAGGGCGCTCCGCCGTCCAGGGGATAGGCGGTGCCGTCAAAGACCACGGCGGAGAGCTGTGACAGGTCCATGACGGACTGGAAGCGGTAGAGGCAGGAGCCGGTGCCATCCTCATAGAAAACACAGGATTGGCCCTGAGCTATGGTCTGTCCAGTAGTCAGCAACGTCCCGTCTGTCTGCAAGAAAAAGAACAGAGGCGATGCGTCATAGGTGGCATCTGCCCGCCAGATCTCAGCTCGGCAGCTAAAGGGACTTAGGGTGACAGAATCCAGCCGTACACTACCGCCCTGAGGGAAATAAAGACTGGGCAGACCTTGTCCGCTAGCTCCGATCTCCACGGTGATGGACTCGGCGGGGGAGAGCGGCACGGTAAGGACAGCGTCGGGACCCATACAGGACAGCCTCACATCAAGATAGTGATCACCTGGCTCTAGAGCGGCTTGAATACGCCAGGTGCGGGAGGTCCCAGTGGCAGCTTCGCCCAGCTCTTCTATGCTTGTCTGGAGGGCGATGGAAAGGTAGACGTTGCTATTCTTCGTGCCGCAGTCATCGTCGCTCACAGGGCAGATCAGGAAGGTATCGGCACTGAAGAAGTCCTTTGAGCAAAGCGCTGCGGCGGCTTCCTCACTCTGGGCATCCACTCGTACCACCAGATAGGCGGTCTCGCCGTCGGAGACCGAGCTTTCAACTGTTAAGGTATAATCCTTGTCGCTAACCGACCGGACCTCCCGGTCTACCAGGGCTTCGGCAGCGGAGGGGTCTCCCTGGAAGAAGGCGTCTAGCACGTCGAAGTGGACGGTCACCGCCAGAGCGGCTCCGGCCAGGACCGCCAGTACGGCGGCCAGAACGATGGAAAAGCGGAATTTTTGTCCCATAGATGGTCTCCTTTCAGAGGGGCGGCCGTCCAGGGCGGCGTTCACCCGACGGACCATATCCTCCGGGTTCAGGGGGTGGGGGCAGGGCGTCTCTGTGGGCACGGTGTCCCTCCAAAGCTCTGCAAAGTGATTTTCCTTCACGGACATTCCCCTCCTTTCGTCAGTTCCTCCCGCAGGGCTTTCCGGCCCCGAAGGAGCCGGCTCTTGGCTGTGGAGAGGTTCAGCTTCAGGTCCCGTGCCACATCCTTGAGTTTATCCCCGTACCAGTAGTAACGGAGGAAGAGGGTGCGGTCGGGTTCGTCCATGGCGTCCACGGCCTGCCACAGCCGCTCCGCCCACTCCCGCTGCTCGGCCGTTTCCTGGGGGCCGGGCTGGGGGGCGGCGTCGGATTCGGAAAGGGGGAGGACCGGGGCAGGGGTGCGGCGGAGGCGGTCTATGGCCTTGTTCCGGGCCACAGCCCCCAGCCAGGGCCGGAGATCCTTGTCGGCGTGCAGCTCCCCGGCGTGCTCCCACAGGGATAAGAACACGTCGGAGACCACCTCCTCCACGTCCTCCCGGGGAGCGCTGCCCCCGGCGGACAGGGTCCGCCACACCGTGACGCTCACATAGGAGGTATACCGCCGGATGGCCTCCTCCAGAGCGGCACGGCTGTGTCTGCGCAGCCGCTGGATCAGGCGCGTGTCTTCCATGGGCATCCCTCCAAATCTCAATATCAAGTCTCCCGCGCGGTCAACTCTGACCGGATATACGCATTTCCCGGGAAAAGGTTGCGGGAAACACAAAAAAATTCCGGCGGGATCTCCGCCGGAATTTTTTGTGCTTTCATGGTTTCAGTAGCCGTTCACCAGCAGATCCAACACGGCGGCGGCGATGTTGCCGGCGGTCTGGGCGCCGCTGCCGCCCTCCTCCACGACCACCACAAAAGCGTAGGGGGCGTCCTCATTCCGGAGAAAGCCGGTGAACCAGGAGTTGGGGGCCTTGCCGCCGCCGACTTCAGCGGTACCGGACTTGGCGCAGATGTCCATGTTGGGGAACCGCCCGGCGCCGTAGGTCTCGGTGACGTTCCGGGCCATCATGTCGGCCAGGGTGGCCGCCGTGTCGGCGTCGATGAGCCTGCCCGTCCTGCGGCTGAGGTAGAAGGAGGGGGGGAAGTGCAGGGGGGTCACCGTCTTGAGGACCAGCTGGGGGACGGCGGCCTTGCCGCCGCCTGCGACGGCCCCCATGTAGACCATCAGGGACATGGGGTTCACCAGGTCGTTGTACTGGCCCACCCCGGCCCAGCCCAGCTGGTTGGTGGTCGCCCCGGAGAACTGGAAGCTGCCGGCGGCGGTCTTGAGGCCGCTGACGCTGTACCGGTCGGTGAGCCCCGCCTTCTCGGTGTAGGCGGCCATGACCTCCGGCCCCAGCTCCACCGCCAGCTGGGCGAAGACGCCGTTGCAGGATTTGGCGAAGGCGCTGTAGATGTCCATCTCCCCGTGGGCGGAGGGGCAGGTCACCACGTCGTCCCCCACCTGGCAGGAGCCGGTGCAGGTGAAGGTGCGGGTGAAGAGATCGGGGATATTTTCAATGGCGGCGGCCAGGGTGACGGTCTTGAAGACGGAGCCGGGGACGAAGGTGGCCGAGAGGGCCCGGTTGAGGTAGACGCCGTCGTAGGCGGCATCCCCCTCCTGGATGTCGGGGGGAGATTCCGGGTCAAAGGTGGGGGAGGAGAAGAGGCACAGGACCTCCCCCGTCTCGTAGTTGTAGACGGCCACCGCCCCCTTTTTCCCGTTCATGGCGGTGTAGGCCTCGTAGTTGAGTCGGGCGTCGATGGTGAGGTAGAGGTCATTGCCCGCCCCCATGGGGCTGTAGGCCCCGGTGAGGAGGTTGTAGCCCGAGAGCTTGTCGGCGAAGGCCACCAGGGCCCCGGTGCCGATCTTGCCCTGGGCGTCCCCCACCACATGGAGGGTGGCCTTCCGGACGGTGGCGTTGTCGTAGTAGGCCCGGTCCCCGTCCTCGTCCACCCAGGAGAGCACATCGCCGTCCCGGTCCAGCACCCGGCCCACCGAGAGCTGGCCCTGGCTGTTGTAGAGGTGCCGGTTGGCGGCGAAGGAGACCCACTTCCCGCCGTCCTTGACGAAGAGGAACACGAAGATCACCAGGCCCGCCGCCAGGGCGGCGGCCAGGAGGAGGCAGACCATGGCCCGTTTTTCGATCTTACGCATCGCCGTCCACCTCCTCTCCGGGCGTTTTGGGCAGATAGATGGACTCCTTCTCCTGGCGGGAGGGGAGACGGATGGCGAAGCTGGCGTTCTGACGGGTGTCGGTGGCCTTCAGGAAGGCCAGCAGGCCCCAGGCCGAGAGCATGGCCGAGCCGCCGTTGGAGACGAAGGGGAAGGTGACGCCGGTGAGGGGGAGGAGGTCCACGGCGCCGAAGACGTTGAGGCAGGTCTGGAAGACCAGCAGGGAGGTGGCGGCGCAGGCGGCGATGGTGTAGAAGCTGGACCGGCCCGAACGGCAGGCCCGAACGGCAAAGACGGCCAGAGTGACGATGCTCAGTACGGCCAGGGCGGCGATGATGAGGCCCCACTCCTCACACAGCATGCCGAAGACCAGGTCGGTGTCGCCGGCGGCCACGTTGTGGAGCCAGCCCTCCCCGGCTCCCACCCCCACCAGGCCGCCGGAGGCGGCGGCCGACATGGTACGCACCTGCTGGAAGCCGCCGGAGGAGGCCTGCTCCCAGGCGTGGCCCCAGGTGGCGAAGCGCTTGAGGATGTAGGGCTTGAAGGTGAGGAGGATGACCACGCCGAAGACGGCCCCGCCGCAGATGAGGGCCAGGGTGGCCCAGTCTCCGGAGCGGAGGTAGGCGATGACCAGGAAGGTGATGAAGAAGATGGCGGCGGTGCCGAAGTCGCTCATGAGGGCCAGGCAGCCCAGGCACACGGCGGTGAGGACCATGAAGAGGCCCAGGTTCCGCTTCCGAAAGAGCCGCTCCAGGGTGGCGGAGCCGGCGAAAATGTAGCAGATCTTGGCTAGCTCCGAGGGCTGGAAGGAGAGGGGGCCGATGACGACCCAGTTGAGGGCGCCGTATTTGGCCTGACTCAGGCCCAGCATACCCAGCACCAGGGTGAGGCCCAGAAGGCCAATGGCGCCGGTGGCCATAAGCCATCGGATGGCCTTTACCCGGTCCAGGTCCCGGAGAAAGATCCCCAGCACCACGAAGAGGAGAAGCCCCAGCAGCAGGGCCAGAAGCTGCTTGAATAGGGCGGAGGGAGCGGAGGAGGCGGTAACGGCCAGGGATAGGGTGGAGAGGAAGAAGGCGATGGTCTCCATCTCAAAGCCCACCCGGCGGATGGCCCGCATGGCCAGAAAGTAGCCCCACATGACGGCGATAAGGCAGAGGAAAGCGCTGGGCACTGTGGCGGGGAGGTCATCCCCGGCGGCGGCCATGAGCTGTACGGCGGTGAGAATCTGAAAGATCGTGAGGAAGAAGAGCCCTATCCAGGGAGAGACGGGACGTTCCTCAGACTGCCGCTTCTGACGGCGCTTTTCCCGCTCCTCGGGGGGAACGGGGAGGAGGACGGTCTCCACGCCGCCCAGGGCCAGCACGTCGCCGTAGGCCACCG
>CALWYC010000150.1 GCA_944385655.1 uncultured Intestinimonas sp.
CCAGCAGGCCCCAGCCGATGCCGCCGTTGTCCTCCACATAGGGGGTGTTGCTCTGATCGGCGCCGCAGGACGGGCAGACGATGGTGCCGTCGCTGATGGGAGCACCGCACTTTCTGCAATAGGCCATTTTCACAGATCCTCCTCTATCGATCGACATATTCTGCGGGGGATGGCCCCATTATAGCGGCATTTGCCCCCGGAGGCAAGAGGTTCTGTGCGAGGAGACCCTGTGTACCGTCACTCATACCGCTTTCCCGCCGCCACGGCGGCGGCCAGCACCCCCAGGACGGAGACCAGGGGCAGGGCCAGCTCCACCGCCTGGGGCGGGACCGGCCAGAGCCGGTGGACGGCCCACCACAGGGCGGGGAACAGGACCATGGCCCCCAGCAGCCAGCCCCGCATGGCATTGAGGATGTGGGGCCAGTTGCTGTTGTTCAGCCGCACCCCGGGCAGATTCATCCGAAAGGGGCCCTGGCTGTAGGCGCTGAGCCTGTTCTGGTCGTAATAGGCAGGCAGGCGCTCCCGCACGCCGAAGCACAGCCAGGCCCCGAAGAGGAGGCACAGCCCCTCCACCAGCAGCACGCTGTCCTTCAGCTCCGCCCAGCCAAAGCCTCCCACAGTCAGCAGGGCGGCGGTCTGGGCCAGCCCCGCCAGGGCGCAGAGCCCAAAGGCCAGCTGCCACCGCTTCCGGCGGACCGCTCCGCTCCTCCGCTCCTCCCCGGTGAGGGACAGGGAAGCGCTCACCAGGGCCTCCACCTCGTCCACCGGCAGGGTCTCCTGTCCCGTCCGCTCCCCCCGGAGCAGCTCAGTGACACTCACTCCCAGGCAGTCGCCCAGGGGGATGAGCAGGGCCACGTCCGGGAGGCTCAGCCCCCCGCTCCCACTTACTCACCGCCTTGTCCGACACGTGGAGCCGGCCGGCCAGCTCCCGCTGGGTCATGCCCCGCTCCTTCCGCAGCCGGGCCAGAAAAGCGCCGAAGCGCTCCTTGTCGATCTCGTGCATATCCGAGGTCCCTCCTTTCCTCCCATCCTAGCCGGAGGGCGGCCGCCCGTCAACCGACCAGCGGTAGAGTCCCTGGAGCCCAATGGATCCCGGCCACAGAAAACGGGCGGGTCCGCGCAGAGCGCGACCCTGCCCGTCTCGTCACCGGATGGGGCTGAGCCCCGTGGCCGCCCGGGCGGCCGGGAGGTCCCGGCGCAGGACGTAGATGGTGTACAGCCAGCTGTGGTCCTGGAACAGGGTGCTGCTCCGCCTCCGGGCTCCGCCACCGGAAGAGCGGTCCCTGGCCTTGACATGGCAGCCGATCCCCGCCCGCGCCAGGGCGCCGGTGATGGCACTGCACTGCTCCATGGTGAATACGATGGCCAGCTCGCTGCGGTTCCACGGCAGGATCATGGTGTCCCTCCTGTCTCACGGGCGGCGGTTTCCTTCTGCTTTTATCATGCCAGTATTCTCCTTCTCTGTCAACCGTCCTCCGGCCGCTCCAGCCCCATTCCGTCCATGGCGTGGCGCATGTGGATGGCCATGGCGTGCCCGGCCCCCGCCCCGTCCCGGCGGCGGAAGAACTCCAGCAGCAGGGCGTGGTCCCGGAGGGTGTCCGCCGCCAGCTGCTCGCCGTGCTCCCCCGCTCCCACCGCCGTGTAGACCGCCCGGTGGATGAGGGGCAGCAGCCGCACCATGAACTCGTTGTGGGTGGCCCGGACGATGGCGGCGTGGAAGGCCCCGTCGGCCTCCACCCGGTCCTGCCCGGCCCGGATGCAGGCCGCCACCGCCGCCCCCTTTTCCAAAATGTCGGCGAGCTCCTCCTCCGTGGCCCGGAGGCAGGCCAGCCTGGCCGCCTGGGGCTCGAAGATGCTCCGCAGCTCGAAGAGATCCCGGAGCTGGCCCTTCACCCGCTCCAGACCACCGAAGCCAAAGTCCTCGATCTCTCCCACCTGCCCCGACACGAAGGTGCCCTTCCCCCGTCGGACCTCCAGCACCCCCTGGGTCACCAGGGACCGGATGGCCTCCCGCAGGGTGGTCCGGCTCACCCCAAGCTCCTGGGAGAGCTCCAGCTCGTTGGGCAGCTTCTCCCCCGGCCCGGGCCGGCCCTCCGCCACGATCCGGGCATACAGCCCCTCCGCCGTCTGCTGGGCCAGGCTCTTTTTCTCCATGCCCTCGCCTCCTTTTCCTCTTGACATTCGCACCCCTATCTTATAATATATTGTCAGACAATGCAAGTGTGATAATACAACATGGAGGAGGAATTTTTCATGCGCAGCGACAACGTGACCAAAGGGGTGGAGCGCGCCCCCAACCGCTCCCTCTTTTACGCCCTGGGCTACACCAAGGAGGAGCTGGAGCGGCCCCTCATCGGCGTGGTCTGCTCCCAGAACGAGATCGTCCCCGGCCACATGAACCTGGACAAGATCGCCGAGGCGGTGAAGGCCGGCATCCGCATGGCCGGCGGCACCCCCATCGAGTTCCCCGCCATCGCCGTGTGCGACGGCATCGCCATGGGCCACATCGGCATGAAGTACTCCCTGGTGACCCGGGAGCTCATCGCCGACTCCACCGAGGCCATGGCCATGGCCCACCAGTTCGACGGCCTGGTCATGATCCCCAACTGCGACAAGAACGTGCCCGGCCTGCTCATGGCCGCCGCCCGGCTGAACATCCCCACCATCTTCTGCTCCGGCGGGCCCATGCTGGCCGGCCGACTGGGCGACGGCCGCCGCTCCTGCCTCTCCCACATGTTCGAGGCGGTGGGCGCCTACAAGGCCGGCAAGCTGGACGAGGCCGGCGTGGAGGACTATGAGAACAACGCCTGCCCCACCTGCGGCTCCTGCTCCGGCATGTACACCGCCAACTCCATGAACTGCCTCACCGAGGGCATCGGCATGGCCCTCCGGGGAAACGGCACCATCCCCGCCGTCATGTCCGCCCGGCTGCGGCTGGCCAAGCACACCGGCATGCAGATCATGGAGCTGGTGAAGCGGGACATCAAGCCCCGGGACATCATGACCGAGGCCGCCTTCCACAACGCCGAGACCCTGGACATGGCTCTGGGCTGCTCCACCAACTCCATGCTCCACCTGCCCGCCATCGCCCACGAGTGCGGCATCGAGCTCTCCTTCGACATGGCCAACGAGATCAGCCGCAAGACCCCCAACCTCTGCCACCTGGCCCCCGCTGGCAACACCTACATCGAGGATCTGGACCGGGCCGGCGGCGTCTATGCCGTCATGAAGGAGCTCACCAAGAAGGGGCTGCTGGATACCTCCGGCATCACCGTCACCGGCAAGACGGTGGCCGAGAACCTGGAGGGAGTGGAGAACACCGACCCCGAGATCATCCGGCCCATCGACAACCCCTACTCCCCCTACGGCGGCATCGCCGTCCTCAAGGGCTCCCTGGCTCCCGAGGGCTGCGTGGTGAAGCAGTCCGCCGTGGCCGAGGAGATGATGGTCCACACCGGCCCCGCCCGGGTCTTTGACTGCGAGGACGACGCCATCCAGGCCATCTATGAGGGCAAGATCAACCCCGGCGACGTAGTGGTCATCCGCTACGAGGGGCCCAAGGGCGGACCCGGCATGCGGGAGATGCTCAACCCCACCTCCGCCATCGCCGGCATGGGCCTGGACAAGTCGGTGGCCCTCATCACCGACGGCCGCTTCTCCGGCGCCACCCGCGGCGCCTCCATCGGCCACGTCTCCCCCGAGGCCGCCCTGGGCGGGCCCATCGCCTTCGTGGAGGAGGGCGACACCATCGCCATCGACATCCCCAACTGCAAGATCGACGTGCTGGTGGACGAGGCCACCCTGGCCGCCCGGAAGGCCAAGTGGGTCTGCCCCCAGCCCCGGGTCCAGACCGGCTACCTCCGCCGCTACGCCAAGCTGGTCACCTCCGCCGCCCGCGGCGCCGTCCTTGAATAATTTTTCTTGTTCTTTTTCTTGAAAGAAAAAGAACCAAAAAGAACTTCGGGCCTATCATTTTGGGACGGCACTCAAACGTCGGTGCACGGCCACCAGAGTAATGCAATGTGCAGACGGACAATGCGATTTTTCACGGTCGGGCCGGGTCCTATGACCCGGTCCGGCCCTTTTTTCGCCCCGCAGTCCATAGATCACAGCCGTATTTTCCCTTGTGGTCCGCCCGTTTTTCCGGTAAAATAGAGATACCGACAGAAAGAGAGGTGTTCCCTATGAAATACCGTAGCATCGCCCTGTGTATCGTCCTGAGCATCATCACCTGCGGCCTCTATGGCATCTACTGGTTCATCTGCGTCACCGACGAAACCAATCAGATCTCCAACCGCTATGGCACCACCGGCGGCATGGCCTTTCTCTTCAACCTCATCACCTGCGGTCTCTACGGTATCTACTGGGGTTACAAGCTGGGAGAAGCTCTGGACGACGCCCGCATGCGGGACGGGGTGCCCTCCAGCAGCCTGTGCATCATCTTCCTGCTGCTCAACATCTTCGGCCTGTCTATCATCACTCTGGCCCTGGCCCAGAACGAGCTGAACCGATACAGCACCTTCTGATGGAGCGGCGTCTGTTCGAGGTGCTGGGAAGGACCGCTCTCCTCCTCCTCCTGGGGCAGCTCTACGTCCTCTGGGGCAGCCTTACACGTCTGTGGCTCCCCTGCCCCTTCCACTACCTCACCGGTTGGGACTGCCCTGGCTGCGGCGTCACCCGGATGTGCCTGGCCCTCTTGCATTTGGATCTCTCCGCTGCCTGGTCTGCAAACCCAGGGCTGTTGGTTCTCTCTCCTCTGCTGTTGGGCCTGCTCTCTTGGCGTGCTGTCACCTATATCCGTACCGGAAACCGCCGCTTTACCAGAGGTGAGACATTCCTCTGCTGGACTCTTGTGGTCCTCTTCCTTCTCTATGGTCTCCTGCGCAACCTGTCCTGACCCCATGTCCGGTCCCTTCTAAAAGGGACCGGATATTTTTCTTCCCCTATTGACTTATATCGAATATCGTTATACTATGATTATGACGATATTCGATATAGTTGGGAGGTGAGGACGTGGCCCGGAAGAAGCTGGATACGCTGACGGAGCAGATGTACTATGTCCTCCTCTCCCTCACGAAGGAGCGCCACGGCTACGGCATCATGCAGTATGTGTC
>CALWYC010000151.1 GCA_944385655.1 uncultured Intestinimonas sp.
AAAAGTTTAGGAGGGATGTCCATGACCCAGCGGGAAGCCCAGATCCTCCAGTGGATCCGGGAGAACCCCATGATCTCCCAGCAGGAGCTGGCGGACAAGGCGGGGATCACCCGTTCGTCGGTGGCGGTCCACATCTCCAACCTGATGAAGAAGGGCTACATCGGCGGCAAGGGGTACATCGTCCGGGACCAGCCCTACGCCGTGGTGGTGGGGGGCGTGAACCTGGACATCGGGGGCACCCCCTTCGCCCCCCTGGTGGGGCAGGACTCCAACCCGGGCAGGGTGACCATGAGCCTGGGGGGCGTGGGCCGGAACATCGCCCACAACATGGCTCTGCTGGGGCTGGACGTGCGGCTCCTCACCGCCCTGGGGGACGACATGAACGCCCAGAAGATCACCACCTCCTGCATCGAGCTGGGGATCGACCTCTCCCCCTCCCTCCAGGTCCCCGGGGGCACCACCTCCACCTACCTCTTCCTCACCGACGAGAAGGGGGACATGGCCCTGGCGGTGTCCGACATGGCCATCTATGACCACCTGACCCCCCGGTACCTGGCCGGCAAGGAGGCCCTTTTGAACAACGCCCGGCTGGTGGTGGCCGACACCAACATCCCGGCGGAGAGCCTCCGGTGGCTGGCGGAGAACTGCAAGGCCCCGGTCTTTGTGGACCCGGTGTCCACCGCCAAGGCCGTCAAGGTAAAGCCGGTGCTGGGCAGGCTCCACACCCTCAAGCCCAACCGCATCGAGGCCGAGCTCCTCTCCGGGGTGGCCATCACCGACGACGAGAGCCTGGCCCGCTGCGCCGACGCCCTGCTGGAGACGGGCCTCCACCGGGTGTTCATCAGCCTGGGGGCGGAGGGCGTCTACGCCGCCGACCACCTGGGTGGCCGGGAAAAGGTGCCCTGCCTCCCCGCCCGGATGGTGAACACCACAGGCTGCGGGGACGCCTTCATGGCCGCCCTGGCCTGGAGCTGGCTGGAGGGCCTGGGACTCCGGGAGGCCGCGCTGGCGGGCGAAGCCGCCTCCGCCATTGCCATGGAGGGCAAGGAGACCATCAATCCCGACCTGAACGCCGACGCCCTGCGCAAGCGGGCGGGCCTTTGATTGAAACGTACAAGAATCATTGAAATGGATTTTGGAGGTAATCAATATGTCTCTCAACAAGTATCTGGACGTATCCCCCGAGGTGGCCGAGGCGGTCGCCGCCGGCAAGCCCGTGGTGGCCCTGGAGTCCACCATCATCTCCCATGGCATGCCCTATCCCCAGAACGTGGAGACCGCTCTGAAGGTGGAGTCCATCATCCGTGAAAACGGCGCCGTGCCCGCCACCATCGCCATCCTGGGCGGCCGCCTGAAGGCCGGCCTCACTCCTGAGGAGATCGAGTACCTGGGCAAGAAGGGCCACGAGGTCACCAAGGCCAGCCGCCGCGACCTGGCGGTGCTGGTGTCCAAGGGTGCCGACGGCGCCACCACCGTCACCACCACCATGATGATCGCCTATATGGCGGGCATCCGCATCTTCGCCACCGGCGGCATCGGCGGCGTCCACCGGGGCGCCGAGACCACCATGGACATCTCCGCCGACCTGGAGGAGCTGGCTTAGACCCCCGTCATGGTGGTGTGCGCCGGCGCCAAGTCCATCCTGGACCTGGGCCTCACCCTGGAGTACCTGGAGACCCACGGCGTGCCCGTCATCGGCTACGGCACCAAGGAGCTGCCCGCCTTCTACACCCGCAAGAGCGGCTTTGCCGTGGACTATGAGCTGGACAGCCCCGCCGAGCTGGCCGCTGCCTTCAAGGCCAGCCAGGACATGGGCCTCAAGGGCGGCATGCTGGTGACCAACCCCATCCCCGAGGAGTTCTCCATGGACCCCGCCGTCATCAACAAGGCCATCGACGAGGCCATTGCCCAGGCCAACGCCCAGGGCATCCACGGCAAGGAGAGCACTCCCTTCCTGCTGGCCAAGGTGAAGGAGCTGACCGGCGGCGACAGCCTGGATTCCAACATCCAGCTGGTCTTCAACAACGCCCGTCTGGCCGCCCAGACCGCCGCGGAGCTGTGCAAGCTGTAAGCAAAAGCAGAACGTAACATAAAAATGATCCCCCGTCCGGCTGCGCCGGGCGGGGGATTGGACTTTTGGAGCGGCCTGTGGTATGATGGTGCCACTATGAAAGAGAGGGCGGAGGATCGTGGGTAAAAAGAAGAAGCTGGGAGCGCCCCGGGAGGCGTACAACCCCTACTACGGAAAATTCAAGGACGAGTCCCAGATGGCCCAAAAACCCTTTTTCACCTGGATTTTTGTCGTCCCCGGGGCCGTCATCGGCCTGCTGGTGGGGCTTCGGGTCCAGGATGTGGGCCTGGGGCTCATCTTCGGCGCCATCATGGGCATCGCCATCGGCACTCTGCTGGATAAGTGGCTGGAAAAGCGAAAAGAGAAAAAGGACGCTGAATAAGGAAGCGGGTCCTCCATCGGAGGACCCGCTTTTTGTAGTCTGTGGGTGTCAGTGGGTGGTGATGACCACCTGCTGGCTGGTCTGATCCCACTCCACATCGCAGTCGAAGGACTCGGCCACCGCCCGGATGGGCACCAGGGTGCGGTTGTTGATGGCCATGGGGGGCACGTCCAGCTCGATGGCCACGGGCTCGGAGTCGCTGTCGAGCCGGTAGGCCATGACGGTGTCGTCCAGGTAGAGGAGGACGGCCCGGCCGTCGCTCTCCCGGTAGGCGAAGACGCTCTGGTCGGAGGGGTCCCAGATTACCTCGGCGCCCAGGGCCTCAAAGATGGCCCGGACGGGCACCAGGGTGCGGCCGTCCACGGCGATGGGGGGCTGGTCGAAGGTGAGCCACTCCCCGTTGAGGACCACGGTGATGACGCTGCCGGTGGTGGCGTAGCCGGGGACGTTGCCATTGACCCAGACCTGGTCCACACAGCCGGAGATGCCCACCCAGTCGCCGAAGACCAGACCGGCGGTGTAGCCGGCGGGGCCGTTGATGGAGCCCTTGGCGGTGCAGTTGGTGATGGAGCTGCCCGTGTAGGAGACGCCGGCGATGAGGCCGAAGCCCTGGGTGAAGCTGTCCTCCATGTTGTCGATGGTCCGGTCGCCGATGGTGACGTTGGCGGTCACCGAGCAATTGGTCACCACGCCGGAGTTGTAGTCCACGATGCCGCCCCACATGGGGTCGTAGCCGGTGTAGACGTAGTTGTCGGCGTAGACCAGGTTCAGGTCCTTGATGGTGCCGGCGTTGTACTCGAAGAAGGAGAAGCCCTCCCCCTCGTTGGAGGTGCTGTTGATGGCCAGGTTGTAGATGGTGTGTCCGCCGCCGTCAAAGACGGCACCGGGGGCCAGCATGGCCTGGGAGGCGCCCACCCGGATCACGTTGGCGGTGGGGAGGAAGCTGTTGTCCAGGGGCTTGGTGAGGGTGATGTCGGCGGTGAGACGGTAGTGCTCGGCGGTGCCCTCCTCCAGCATCCGCTGGTAGGCCATGGTGAGGGCGTATTCGCTGTCGATGAGCCAGGGGTCGGCGGCGGTGCCGGAGCCGGCCAGACCGGTGGCGGCTTGGGCGGGGACGGCGGCGAGCAGCAGGCAGGCGGTCACCGCCAGGGCGGCCAGCCGGGAGAAGAAACGGGACGATTTCATCAATCACAACTCCTTTTTTCTATGAGTGGGAAGACTGGGGAGGGGGAGCGGCTCAGCCCACGAAGCTGCCGCCGCTCCACTGGCCGTCGTACACGGTGCCGTCGCTGAACCACATCTTGCCGTAGCCGCTCTTGAGGCCGGCGGAGAAGTTGCCGTTGTAGGCGCCGTCCACGGCGCTGCGCCACTGGCCGTAGCCCTCGATGAGACCGTTGGACCAGTCGGCCGACCAGAGGGTGTCGCCGTAGTCCCAGCGGTCGTCGCTCTGGGTGATGGTCAGGGTGCCGGTGCCGTGGGGCTTGCCGTTCTTCCATTCGCCGGTGTAGGTGCCGGACACCGAGAACTTGCTGGTCACCATGGTATAGGGCTCGTTGGTGACGTTGGTGACGGAGGGCGTGGGTGTCGGCGTGGGCGTGGGCGTGGGTGTCGGTGTGGGGGTCGGTGTGGGCTTGGGCGTCGGTGTGGGCGTGGGTGTGGGGGTCGGCGTGGGGGTCGGGGTGGGACTGGAGGAGGGGAAGGTGGGCTCGATGTCGCTGGGGATCTGGCTGGGTGCGATGGTCTCGCTGGGGGCGGGGGACTCCGGGAGAGCGGCCGCCTCCTCCACCCGCAGCAGCTCGCAGCCGTCCAGGCAGGGCTGGAAGGTGGCCAGGTCGTAGCCCTCGTAGGAGGAGGTATACATCAGGGCAGCGTACATGTCGTCGTAGGTGAAGCAGACCAGGGAGATGCGCATCCGGACGCCGTCCGCCTCATAGTAGGCGCTGGTGTAGATGGCCTCATAGCCGCCCACACCCACGGTGCCGTGGTGGCGGGCGGTCTGGGTGCCCGCCACCACGGCGGAGGAGAGCTGGTCCATAGCGTTGTCCACGTAGGCGTCCAGATCCTCATAGGGGTCCTCGGTCAGCTCCACCAGCTGGATGACGTAGTAGGAGTCGTCGATGGTGGCGTCGGCGCCGCTGACGGCGCCGTCCTCATAGCTGACAGACCAGCCGTTGGGGACCTGGGCGAACTGGAAGGCGGGCACGCCCAGGGGCTCGGGCTCCGGGGTCTCCACCACGGGGGTGTTGAAGACCACCGGGGTCTCCCTGCTGCCGGTGCTGCCGGTGCCCGCGTAGCTGCCGCCGCTGTGGCTGCCGCCGCCGGAGGAGAGGTCGCTGATGACAAGGGCCAGGATGGCCGCCGTGGCCACCCCCACGGCGATGATGGCGGGGATGGAGAGGAGCCGCTTGGACTTGGGCGGTTTGGCCTTCTTCCGGTCATCGGTCTTGGACGCGGGACCCTGTGTGGAGCCGGACCGGGGTTCCGACCCGGAGGCGGGACCCTGCGTAGGGCCGGTCTTGGGTTCCGGCCCGGAGACGGGACCCTGCGTAGGGCCGGTCTTGGGTTCCGGCCCGGAGGCGGGGCCCTGTGTGGAGCCGGACCGGGGCTCCGGCCCGGAGGCGGGGCCCTGTGTGGGGCCGGACTG
>CALWYC010000152.1 GCA_944385655.1 uncultured Intestinimonas sp.
AGCAGGTCCACCCGGTAGAGGGCGTCCTCCCATGCCAGGTAGCAGTAGGCCTCCCGGCCGCCGTGGTAGAGCCACAGGGGATCGGGGAAGCCGTCCCCGTCCAGGTCGGGGGCGTAGGTGGGCTGGGCGCAGTCGGCCAGCAGCCGGGGGATGCCCTCCTCGTCGAACACATAGTAGTCCCGGGCGGTGTAGGCGGCGCCCCGGGGGGCCGTGATGACGAAGCCGTTCCGGCCCAGCAGGGAGGAGAACTCCCCCACACTGTAGCCGCCGGCGTAGGCGCTCTCCTCCACGGCGAAGCGGAGGAGCTCGTCCCCCTGCCGGACGGCCCAGTACTTGACGGTGTCGCTGCCCGGTTCCCAATAGCACAGGACCTGCTGGCCGTCCATGAGCTCCGCCTCCGTCAACACCGCGCCCATGGCGTCGGCGGGGATGGTGTCCGGGGTCCAGGTGGAGGCGGGGACATAGGGCTCCAGGTCGGAGAGGGGGAAGGCGACGGTCAATCCGCCGTCCTCCGCCGGCTCGGTTGGGACAGGCTCCGGCGTGGTCTCCGCCGGGGGCGATTCCTGGGTGCAGGCGGCCAGACTGCCGGCGGCCAGGGTGAGAAAGAGGACCAGAGCCAGCGGTGCCCGCCCCCAGGCCCTGGCCGGGGCGTACAGGTCCCGGAGCCGGGCCCGGAGCAGTCCCTTGCCGGTGTGAAATTCGGTGGAAAACCAGGTGCGGGGGCAGGGCGTCATGACAGAACTCCTTTCGCGCTTGGGTCAGCCGCCCCTCACTGGAGAGGCTGCAAGTAGAGATCGCTGCCGGGGTCCATGCCCTTCCAACGGGCCAGCAGCAGGTCCAGGTGGTCGGAGAAGGAAACGTCGCCGGGGGTCCCCGCATCGCCGGGCAGCCGCCCCAGGCAGACGGGGCCCTCCTCCCCCTCCAGGAAGATCAGGTAGGGGTCGGAGGCGGGGCGGCAGGTGAGACCGTCGGCCACCAGGCTGTCGGGGAGTTCTTTGCCGGGGTCCTGAGCCAGGGTGTAGATAGGGGAGAAGCGGTAGATTTGGAAACGGTCACCCGCCTCGTTGGTCTGGTCGGCACAGCGGACCAGCCGCTCCACACGGACCGCCGCCAGGGCCGCATCCCCGGCCAACTCCTCCCACAGATGTATAGTGTTCAGCCAAAGCGCCCCGGGCAGGTCGTCGGTAAGGTAGGCCACAGGCTCCCCATACGCCTCCAGCTTCCATTCCTCCCCCTCCCGAAGCAGGGTGAACCGCTCCAGAGGGGTGTCGTAGTAGTTGCCCAGGGCCATCAGGGCGAAGTCCAGCCGGTCCTCCGTCCGGGCCAGGAGCACAAGGCTGTCAAAGCAGTAGGTGGCCGGGGCCAGGAAGGTGCCGCCGTCCATGTAGGCGTCCTCCCGCCACCAGAGGCCCCCGTCCAGGTCCATGAGCCAGGGGTCGCCGTCGGGGTCCAGGAATTGGTCCATATAGTGTTCGTCGGCGAAGGCGGCGTCCACGGCGGAGCGGACCTCCGCCACCGAGGCGTACTTGGGGAAGGGGTACCAGGCCCGGCCCTGGTCGTCGTAGCGGGGCTCCCCCTGGGCCTGGGCCGCCGGCGTATAGCCCAGGCAGTCGCACAAGACCGCATAGGCGGCGTCCATCCGCTCCCGGAGGAGGGCAGTGTAGTCCGCCCGCTCCTCGGCGGTGATGGAAAGCGGCTCGCCGGCCCCCCAGTCCTGCTGCCAGAGGGCGGAGAGGTCTACCTCTTCATATCGAAGAGGTTCTGACGTCCCCTCCACAGAGGGACCGCAGGCCACCATGGTCCCAAACGTGCCCACGCACAGAAGAGTGAGCAGGATGGGGAGCACCCCCCTCCGCTTGGGTGCGGTCAGCAGATCGCTGAGCCGGGTCCTGAGCAGCCGCTTGCCGGTGTGAAGTTCGGTGGAAAACCAGGTGCGGGGACAGCGGTTCATGGCGCGCCTCCTATTCTGAGAGGGCCCAGGTCTGGCCGTCAAAGACAAAGGACAGGCCCTCGCCCTGATAGGTGAAGTCCACCCGGTCCCGGGCGGCGGCGGTGACGGTGAAGTCCGCGCTGTCGGGGACGGTCTCCAGGCCCCGGGCGGTGAAGAGGAGCCCGGGCAGCAGCTGCCCCCAGGCCGACCCTGTGAGGGTAAAGCCCTGGGCCGCCGCCCCGTCGGCGATGGCCTGGGCGGTGCCGGGGAGAAGGGCGTTCCCCTCCAGGTCGCTGCGCCAAACGATGGCGATGGGGGTGTAGTGCCACAGGTCGTCCCGGAGGGCCAGGAGGGCCGGTTGGCCCTGACCGCTGAGGACGGCGAGCCAGCCCGAGTCGTCCGCCAGGGGGGTGCCGGGGGCGGTCCGGAGCCGATAGTCAAAGCGCCAGGCCTCCAGCACGAAGCCGTCAGCCAGAGTGTTCACCAGCCCGCCCAGGGCGTCTCCGGTGCCGCCGGCCATCTCCAGTTCGGTGATCTCCCCTCCGGTGATGGCGATGCCCATAGCGGTCTCCAGCTCCCCGGCCATCCGGTCCATCTCGGCCTCCACGGCGGACACCAGGGCGGCGGGCTTGCCATCGGCGGCGCTGGGAGGGGAATAGGGCGCGTCCAGCCAATAGTATTTGGTGAAGATCCAGTTGTTCTCCTGGGGGGAGGACCGCTGGACCTGGAAGGTCCAGGTGCAGGGCTGGCCGTGGTCGGTGCCCTCCAGGGTAAAGGTATAGCGGGTATCGCTCACCTCGGTGAGGAACAGGGTGCTCACATCGGCGGTGTAGTCCCAGTCCAGGACCTCCGCCGCGTTGGCCCGGACCCACAGCCCGCCCTCCCGCTCCAGGAAGAGGGGGTCGGAGGAGTAGACATAGGTCTGGAAGAGTTCGGTGGCGGTCTCCCGGCCGAATCGGTAGAGGAGAACGCTGAGGACCTGATTGTCTATCCGGAGCTGCTCGTCCCACTGCTCATAGCCGGAGAGCCGGAGCCAGGTGACCCCGTCGCCGTCGGTCCAGGGCTCACTCTCGGTAGGGGCGGCGGCGATGAGGGGAGCAAAGGCGGCGTCTGCCTCCTCCAGGAGGGACCGGCAGAGAAGTTTCTGGCCCGCGGCCACCAGAGACGGGTCGGACTCCGCCAGCAGGGCGTCCACGGCCGCCTGGACCGCCGTGCTGTCCACATAGCTGGCGGTGGTCAGGGGGACGTAGTCCTCCCCGACGCGCTGGAAGAGGAAGAGGGTGGTCCAACCGTCAAAGAGGTAACCGTTCTCGTCGATGGACATGCCTCCGGCCAGGGTGGTGGTGTCCGGGTCAAAGTCCCTGGTGCCCAGTTGGGCCCGGTAGAGCTCCAGAGTGCCCTCCTTCAGAACATGGTCATAGGACCCGGTGGAGGAGAGGAATTGGCACACGCCCTCCGCTCCGGCCAGGTCCTGGGCGTAGTCGGAGACGGCGGTGGGGATGACCTCGGCGGTGGCGGCGGGGGCCTCCGGGGCGTCTGCTTGGTCGCAGGCCACCATGGTCCCGAAGGTGGCCACACACAGGAGCGTGAGCAGGATGGGGAGTACCCCCCTCCGCTTGGGTCCGGAGAGGAGGCTGCGGAGCCGGAGCTTGAGAAAGCCCTTGCCGCTGTTGAACTCGGTGGAGAACCAGGTGTGGGGCGCGCGCATACAGAGCCCTCCTTTCGGGGTCAGTACAGGGTGAATACGGCCTTGGAGGTGAGCCACGCAAGGGTGTCGCTGTAGTCATTCCAGAACTCGGAGCTGGGGTGCCAGGTAAAGTCGGTGACGGGGAGATAGTACCAGCCGTTGCCGCCGGGGACGCCGGGAACGGCGGACCGGCCCAGCAGATTGACCTCCCGGCCCTCCGGCAGGGTGGGCAGGGGGTCCTCCGGCCCGGCCAGGATCTGAAGGAGGCAGCCGGAGCCGGGCTCGATGCCCTCCGGCTCCACGCCGCCGCGCAGGGAGACATACCGCTCGTAGGCGTACCGGTGATAGACGGCCAGACCACCCTCCACCTCACGGAAGATGAGACGGTTGGTGTAATAGCCGTCGGCGTTGGGCAGCTGCCAGGAAAAGTGGAGGGCGTCGCTGGTGAAGACACCCGCCTCCGGGTCGAAGTAGTTCCCGTCGGTGACGGTGGGGAGATAGCGGTCCCAGGTGGGCTCGTCCACGTGCTGAAAATACGCCTCGGCCAGGGCGATCAGGGCTTCCTCGTTCCCCGCCTCTTCCGCGCTGTAACGGCCCAGATAAACATAGCGCTCCGTGGCGTATAGGTAGACGGAGTAGGGGGCGGGGTCTGTCCAACCGGGCTGGCCGGAGAGGGTTATGGGGCAGTGGTAGGCGACGATGCCGTCAAAGCCCCGGCTGGCCGGGTCCTCCGGGTCGTAGTAGTGGGCGGCGGCCAGGGTCATCTCGCCGTAGGCGTAGTCCCACCCGCCCGCCTGGGTCAGGGCGTACTGGTCCAGCTCGGGATAAAAGGAGCTGGCGGGATCGGAGACGGTCTCCGGGAAGCGGAAGGTGCCGGGGATGTAGGAGAGAAGACCGTCCAGGGAGAAGCTCACGCTATAGACCTGATGACTCTCCTGTTCCTGATACCAGTCGTCCAGCACCGCCCAGCCGTTGCCGGTCCGCTGCACCGCCCGGAAGCCCCATACGGGGGGAAAGGCCTCGGTGAGATAGTCCCCCAGGTAGAAGAGGGTGAGGTCCCCCTCCGGGGCCGGATCGGCGTACTGCTTCACCAGGGCGGGGAGGGTATCCCGGAAGGCCAGAGCGCCTTCGGGCAGGTGGGGCTCCACCAGGGAGATGGTGAGGTCGGAGGCGGTGGGGCGCAGCTGCACCGTACCGGCGGACAGGTCGGCGCTGACCTCGGCCACGGTCTCCTCCCCCTGGTAGAGGTCATAGTACCAGACTTCCGTGCCGTTGAGGGTCACGGAGAAGGGCTCGGAGAGGGTGAGGTTCCCCTCCTCCAGCCCCAGGGCGGCAGGGGCCAGACGGAGAACGACCTCGGAGATCTCGTCCTCCACCAGGACGGGGGCGTTGGATTCCTCCGCCGGAGCGGTGCGGCAGGCCACCAGGGCCCCGGCGCAGAGGGCCAGG
>CALWYC010000153.1 GCA_944385655.1 uncultured Intestinimonas sp.
GATCGGATACCGGGCCATGGGCCGGAACGATGTCCCGGGGAACTGAACGAAACAGGGGTCTGGTACTGGACACAGTACCAGACCCCTGTCTGTTTGTCCCGGCGGGCTCAGCGCGCGGAGAAGCGGTAGAGGCGGCAGGGCCGGCCGCCGGTGTCGTAGTTGACGGTGGAGCTGGCCTCTCCCCGCTCCACCAGATAGTTGACATAGCGCCGTACCGTCACCACGGAAAGGCCGGTCTGGCGGGAGATGGCCTCGCTGGGCAGGCCCTGGGCGGGGCAGGCCCGCAGGCAGGCCCGTATCTTCTCCAGCGTGCTTTCCTGGAGCCCCTTGGGGGGCTGCCAGTCGCCGGAGCCCTCGGGCGTGAAGAGCCGGTCCAGCGCGCTCTGCTCCACCGCCCCGCCCGCCAGCGCCTCCCGGTGGCGGCAGAAGGTGTCCAGCGCCTGCTGAAAGCGCTCATAGGTAAAGGGCTTGACCAGATAGTCCACCGCGCCCAGCTTCAGCAGCTGGTCCACCGTGGCCGTGTCGTTGGCGGCGGTGACCATGATGGCGTCCACCGGGATGTCCCGGCGGCGCAGGGCCTGGAGGAGCTCCAGGCCGGTGAAGAGGGGCATGTAGA
This sequence comes from uncultured Intestinimonas sp., assembly GCA_944385655.1. Lineage (GTDB taxonomy): Bacteria > Bacillota > Clostridia > Oscillospirales > Oscillospiraceae > Intestinimonas. The sequence continues at coordinate 617 of CALWYC010000153.1, forward strand.
CGTCCAGCACCACCAGGTCGGCAGGGTTCTGGGCCAGCCAGTTGAGGGCGGACTGGCCGTCCTGGAAGGTTTGGACCACCCGGAATCGGGTATCCTTTTCAATGAAGGTGCGGTTCAGGAGGGATACCATGGGGTCGTCCTCCACGATCATGGCGCGGTACAACATCTGCTCACTCCTTGCTCTTCGGCGGTTCCTCCCGGCAGAATCTGAGGAAGAACGACGTGCCCACGCCGCTCTCCGACTCCACCCGGATCTCCCCGTGATAGGCCTCCGCCACCTCCCGGACCAGGGTGAGGCCGGTGCCGCGGCCCTTGCCCTTGGAGGAGGCGCCCCGCTGGAACAGGGTGTCACGCAGGGCCGGAGGGACGCCGGGACCGGTGTCCTCCACGCACAGCAGGAGGCTCTCCTCGCTCTCCCGGATGCTCACCGAGATCTCCTTGGTGCTGCTCCGGGACTGGTTGAGGACCTCGATGGCGTTTTCGATGAGGTTGCCCAGAATGGTGACGTAGGCGTCCGGCGGCAGCCAGGGGCTGTCCTCGCTGAGGGCGCTCTCCCGGTCCAGCACCAGACGGATGCCCAGCTCGTTGGCCCGGCTGGTCTTGCCCACCAGCAGCGCCGCCACCGAGGGCTGGCGGATCCGGCTCATGATGCGCCCCACCGCCTCCCGGTGGGTCTGGGAGGTGTCCATGATGTACTGCTGGGCCTTTTCCGGCTCGCCGATCTGCAAAAGGCCCAGGATCACGTGGAGCTTGTTGAGGAACTCGTGGGTATAGGCCCGCATGGCCTCCACCATGTGGCGCACGCCGGTGAGGTCGTCGGCCATGCGGGTGAGCTCGGTCCGGTTGCGGAAAATGCTCACCGCGCCGGTCAGGCGGCCGTTTTCATAGACGGGCAGGCGGTCGGCCAGCACCCGGATCTCCTTGAGGGAGCTCATGCTCACGTTGTATTCCGGCTGGCCGGTCCGCAGGATGCGGTCCAGGGTGGAGCGGGGGTAGACCTCGTGGAGGGGCCGGCCCAGGGTGGCCGTGCGGTCCAGGGAGAGCATCGCCGCCGCCGAGTCGTTGAGGAAGATGACCGTCTGGTCGCCGTCGATGGCCAGGATGCCCTCCTCCAGGGCGTCCAGGATGTCCTCCCGCTGGAGGAACTGGCGGGCAAAGGCGTCGGGCTCGTAGCCCAGCAGGGACTCCTTGATGCGCCGGGAGAGGCGCTGGGCCAGGAGGGAGCCCAGGACGGCCGCCACCACGCCCACGGCGATGAGACGCAGCGCCGTGCGCAGAGCCAGCGCCGCCATGCTGCGGAAGTAGACCCCCACGATGACGAAGCCGATCACACCGCCCGCCTCATCCCGGACGGGGGCGTAGGCCGAGTGGTCGGAGCCCATGGGGCCGGTCTCGTTGGAGGTGTAGGGCGCGGCGCCGGCCAGGGCCTCCTCCTGCGCCGTGCCGGAGTAAGCGGTGCCGACGAGGGCCCGGTCAGGCACATAGACAAGGGTGGAATCGGTATCGCCCACCAGGATCAGATCGATGTCCGAGGTCTGGCGGATGGTGTCGTCCAGGTAGTCGGCCAGCTCATCTATGGACAGCTCCCCCTGGAGGGCCTCCCGGAGCATGGGCATCTGGGAGAGGATGGAGGCCGAGTTGAGGAGATTGTTGTCCAGCGCGGTCTGTTCGCTCCGCAGGGCGAAGTAGAGCGTGCCCGCCAGGGAGAGGGCAATGGACACCACCACGATCACGAAGCTCAGGTGGACCAGTTGGGCGCGGATGGACGGCTTTGTCTGCGTGCGCATGGGTCCCGCCTCCTTTTTTACCAGTATAGGAAAAATCCGCGGCCCTGTCAAACGGACCGGCCCGGACGAGCGCCGTTTTCCATAGTTTTTTTACTTTCAAAAGACTTCTCAAACCGGCCGGACCGGTCGTAGAATAGCCATCGCGGAAATGAGGTGATGTGTGTTTGCTTGAATCATTCAAGGAATCCCTGGTCAGCGCGCTGGGAAACAAGACCGCCTTTACCATCCCGGTGCTGGGCGGCATCCCGGTGGCTGACTCGGTGGTCGTGACGTGGATCATCATGGCCCTGCTGGCGGCGCTCTCCCTGCTGCTGACCCGGAAGCTCAGCGTGCGCAGCCCCGGCAAGGTGCAGACGGCCCTGGAGTGGGCGGTGCAGCTGCTCAACGACTTCGTCAGGTCCAACCTCGGCGCCCACTGGCGGCCCTTCGCCCCCTGGCTGGGCACGGTGGCCCTGTACATCGGCCTTTCCAATCTCATCGGCATCCTCGGCCTGACCCCGCCCACCAAGGACATCAGCGTGACGGCGGCCCTGGCCATCATGAGCATGCTCCTCATCTACGGCGCCCAGTTCCGCTACAACGGACTGCTGGGCGGGCTGAAGAAGTTCGCCGAGCCCATGCCGCTGCTCCTCCCCATCAATCTGATGGAGGTGGCCATCCGGCCCCTGGCCCTGTGCATGCGGCTCTTCGGCAACATTCTGGGCGCGTTCATCATCATGGAGATGCTCAAGTTCCTGGTGCCGGTGATCCTGCCGGCGGTGTTCAGCATCTACTTCGACCTCTTTGACGGACTCATCCAGACCGTCGTCTTTGTGTTCCTGACCACGCTGTTCACCGGCGAGGGCATCCAGGAGGAAACGTAAACCATCCATCCGTGTTCTTTCATCGATTTAGGAGGAATTTGTTATGACACTGGGAATCATTGCAGCGGGTATCGCGGTCTTCACCGGCATCGGCGCCGGCATCGGCATCGGCTTCGCCACCGGCAAGGCCAGCGAAGCCATCGCCCGCCAGCCGGAGGCCTCCGGCAAGATCAACAGCGCGCTGCTGCTGGGCTGCGCCCTGGCGGAAGGCACCGCCATCTTCGGCTTCATCACCGCGCTGCTGATCCTCTTCATGGGTTGAGGGGGCGGCTCCGGTGTTGGAATTCGAGCCCGCTACCATTCTCTTTACCGTCATCAACCTGCTGGTGCTCTATTTGATCCTGCGCAAGCTCCTCTTCGGCCGGGTCAACGCCGTGCTGGAGCAGCGCTCCGCCCTGGTGAAGGGCAAGATCGCCGCCGCCGAGGACAACAACCGCCAGGCGGAGGAGCGGAAGCTCCAGTATGAGCGCCAGCTGACCGACGCCCGGCACGAGGGCGCCAAGATCGTGGCCGACGCCCAGAGCCGTGCTCAGCGGCTCTATGAGGACAAGATGCTCCAGGCCGAGGCCGACGCCAAGCGCCTGCGCAGCGCGGCCGAGGCCCAGATCGCCACTGAGCGGGAGGCCATGCTGCGGGGCGCCCGCAGCGAGGTGGCCGCCCTGGCCCTGATGGCCGCCGCCAAGGTGGCGGAGCGCTCCATGGACGGCGCGGACGACAAGGCCCTGATCGATACGTTTCTGTCGGAAGTGAGTGAACAGGCATGAGTGAGCTGGCCCGCCGTTACGCAGAGGCTCTCTATGAGGTAGCCCCCGATGAGGAGTCCCTGCGCGCCACCGCCCAGGCCATGATGGCGGACGAGGCGCTGTGGGAGGCCCTCCGCTCTCCCGCCGTTCAGGCCTGGGAGAAGACGCGCATCCTGGACCGGCTGCCCGTTTTGGACGGCCGGGGCTTGCTGCTGAACTTCTACCGCCTGCTGGCGGAGAAGGGGCGCATGGCGCTGCTGCCCGAGATCCTGGAGGCCTTTCACGCCCTGGCCCTGGACCGGCAGGGGACGGCCCGCTGCCGCCTGACCTGCGTCCGCCGACCGGGAGAAGAAGCGCTGGAAAAGCTCAAGAAAGCGCTGTGCAAGCTCCACAAGAAGAGGGACATCGTCTTTGACATTCAGATCGACCCGTCCCTGCTGGGCGGCTTCACCCTGGAGCTGGAGGGCGTGACCTATGACAAGAGCGTCCGTGGGGCGCTCTCCGGCCTGAAACGGCAACTGGAAGAGAGGCGAATGGCATGAAAAACAAACCCGAGGAGATCGTCTCCATCCTGCGGGAGGAGATCCAGGGCTATGATACCCGGGTCCGCCGGGAGGAGACCGGCACCGTGCTGGAGGTGGGCGACGGCATCGCCACCGTCTACGGCCTGGACAGGGCGGTGTACGGCGAGCTGGTGGAGCTGGATACCGGCGTGAAGGGCATGGTGATGGACCTGGCCCGGGACAGCGTGGGCGTGGTGCTGCTGGGCAGCGAAGCCGGCATCCGGGAGGGCACCGTGGTGCGCCGCACCGGCCATGCCGCCGACGTGCCCGTGGGAGACGGCCTCATCGGCCGGGTGGTGGATGTGCTGGGCCGGCCCATCGACGGCCTGGGGCCCATCCTGACCACCGAGACCCGGCCCATCGAGCACGAGGCCAGCGGCGTGGTGAGCCGTGAGCCGGTGAACGTGCCCCTCCAGACCGGCATCCTGGCCATCGACGCCATGGTGCCCATCGGCCGGGGCCAGCG
>CALWYC010000154.1 GCA_944385655.1 uncultured Intestinimonas sp.
GCCACCGTGGCGGTGGAGGTGTGGATGCGCCCCCCCGACTCGGTCTCGGGCACCCGCTGGACCCGGTGGACGCCGCTTTCAAATTTCAGGCGGCTGTACGCTCCGTCCCCGTCGATGGTGAAGCAGATCTCCTTCACACCGCCCAGCTCGGTCTCGTTTACCGAGTCCACCTCCACGTGCCAGTGCCGGGCCTCGGCGTACATGGAGTACATGCGGTAGAGGGAGTGGGCAAAGAGGGCGGCCTCCTCGCCCCCCACCCCGGCCCGGATCTCCACGATGACGTTCTTGTCGTCGTTGGGGTCCCGGGGCAGCAGCAGGAGCTTCAGCTTCTCCTCCAGAGCCTCGATGTCGGCCTTGGCGGCGGCGTACTCCTCCTGGGCCAGCTCCTTCATGTCCGGGTCGGACAGCAGAGCCTCAGCCTCATGGAGGTCCTGCCGGCGCTTCACGCAGGCCCGGTAGGTGGTCACCACCGGCTCCAGCTCCCGCTGCTCCCTGTTGAGCCGGGCCACCCGGGCCGGGTCGTCGTAGGTCTCCGGCGCCGCCAGCCGGGCCTCCACCTCGGCGTATTGATTTTCCAATGCCTTGAGTTTCTCTTCCAGCATAGCGTGCTCCTCAGTGTGGGTTTTATGCTACCGGTCCAGCAGCCAGGACTTGACCAGGGCGAAGGGCTCCCGGAGGTACATGGACAGCCGGGAGGGCAGATGGCTGGAGGGGGCGGCCAGGGTGGAGAGGGTGTAGGTCCCCTCCCACTCCCGGCTCCACAGCAGCCGGATGCGGGCGAGGTGGAAGCCGTTGGACACAGCCAGGATCTTGCCGGTGGGCTCCACCGTGCCGTCCTGAAAGAGGTCCTGGGTGTACTGAATGTTCTCCCAGGTGTTGCTGGACCTGTCCTCCAGCACGATATTCTCCCCGTCCACGCCGTGGGCCGTCAGATAGTCGTACATGCACTGGGCCTCGCTCATGGGCTCATCCGGGCCCTGTCCCCCGGAGACCACCACCGTCATGTCCGGGTGGTCCTCCAGGTAGGTAAGGGCGGTGTCCAGCCGGTCCCGGAGGAGCTCCGAGGGACCCCAGGGCTTCACCTGGCAGCCGAAGATGACCATGACCTCCGGCTTCTCCTCCCCCTGGGCGATCTCCGTCCGGGCGCCGGTGAGCACCACCGCCTCCAGGGCGGCGAAGGCGGCGATGGCCAGTGCCAGCAGCGCCAGCAGGATGCGGCGCAGCACCCGGCCCGTGGTGACGGGACAACGTGCGGTGAGGCCGTAGAGGATCAGGTAGACGCCCCCCGCCGCCGGGAAGGCGGCGAATTTTTGCAGGCTGAAGGGGGCGAGCAGGAACATCCCCAGGGCAAAGGCCAGCAGCAGGACGCCCAGTCCCATCAGCACGCCGCCCCAGCGTCCGCTCCCCTGATAGGGCCGGTATGGCTTTGTATTCACTCCGCCTTCGCCTCCTCCAGCTCGGCGCTCAGCCGCTCCCAGACGGCGTAGAGATGGGCGATCTCCTCCTCCAGGGCCTCCCGCTGCTCATAGAGCTCAGTGAGCTTCAGATAGTCGCTGCTGGAGACCTCGATCTCCTGGGTGAGGTCGTACATCCGCTCCTCGGCCTTGGTGACCTCCCGCTCGGCGGCGGCCACCTCCTTCTCCAGCAGCTTGGTGCCGCCGGTGCGCTTGGGCTTCTCCTTCTTCACCGGGGCCTCCTCCTTTTTCGGGGGCGGCGCCGGGAGCTTCTTCTCCTTCCAGGCCCGGTACTCGGCAAAGGTCCCCTCAAAGTCGGTGATCTTGCCGTCCTCCAGCATCCAGATCCGGGTGGCGAACTGGTTGATGAAGTACCGGTCGTGGGAGACAAAGAGGAGGTTGCCGGTGTAGTCGGCCACCGCCTCCTCGATCCACTCCCGGGAGTTGAGGTCCAGGTGGTTGGTGGGCTCGTCCAGGATGAGGAGGTTGATCTTGCTGTCCATGAGCATGCACAGCCGCAGCCGGGACTGCTCGCCGCCGGAGAGGGCGGAGACGCTCTTGAAGACGTCCTCCCCCCGGAAGTCGAAGGCGGCCAGCCGGTCCCTGGCCTCCTGGGTGGAGCAGTTCTGGGCGTAGAGCATGGTGTCCACCAGGTTTCGGTCGGGCCGGTCAAAGTGGATGATCTGGGGCAGGTAGCCGATCTTCACCGTGGGGCCCAGCCGGATCTTGCCCTCGTCCGGGACCTCCTCCCCCATGATCATCTTGATGAGGGTGGACTTGCCGGTGCCGTTGTCCCCCAGCAGGGCGATGCGCTCGCCTCCCGTCACCTCCAGGTCCACGTGGTCAAAGAGGGTCCGGTCCCCGAAGGACTTCTTCAGGTCCTTGATGACCATGACCTCGTCCCCCCGGAACTCCCGCTCGCCGAACTTGATGTCCAGCTTCCGGTCCTTCCGGGGCTTGTCCGTCTTGCGCAGGCGCTCGATGCGCTTTTCCATGGAGAAGGCCCGCTTGTGGAGCTTGTCGTTGCCCATGAAGGCCCACAGGTGCATCTTGTCCGCCGCCGCCTGGAGCTGCTCGATCTTGGCCTGCTCCTTCTCGTACTGGCGGAGCTTCTCCTGGTAGCGGCGCTCCTTCTCCTCCACATAGTAGCTGTAGTTGCCGGCGTAGAACTCGGCCCTGCCGTTCTCCAGCTCCACCACCCGGCTCACCACCTTGTCCAGGAACCAGCGGTCGTGGGAGATGGTGAGGACGGTGCCCTTGAACTTGGCCAGGTAGTCCTCCAGCCACTCGGTACAGCGCAGGTCCAGGTGGTTGGTGGGCTCGTCCAGCAGCAGCACGTCGGTGTCCTCCAGGATGAGCCGGCCCAGGTTCACCCGGGTCTTCTCCCCGCCGGAGAGGTCGGCGAAGGGCCGCGCCCGCATGTCGGCGGAGATGTCCAGGCCGTTGCACACCTTGTTCAAGGGGGTCTCCACGTCGTAGCCGCCGCCGGACTCGAAGGCGGCGGTCAGGGCGTCGTACCGGCGCAGGAGGGCGGGGTCGCTCTCCCCCGCCGCCATCCGGGCGGTGAGAGACTCCATCTCCGCCTCCATGTCCTTCAGCCGCTGGAAGGCCGCCCGGAGGACCATCTCCACCGTATAGCCGGCGGGGTAGACCGGGATCTGGGTGATGAGGCCCACCCGCTTGCCCGAGGCCACCGACACCTGGCCCTCGTCGGGCTCCAGCTCTCCGGTAAGGATGCGGAACAGGGTGGTCTTGCCCGCCCCGTTCTTGCCCAGCAGGCCCACACGCTCCCCGGTGTCCACCTGGAAGGTGACGCCGTCCAGGATCTTCCGGCCCACCTCGAACTCTTTACTCACGTTTGACACTGATATGTCTATCATTCGTTTACTCCCGCTCCACGATGTGGTATGATGGATGTATCAAAACTGTACGAAGGAGGCCATGTCCCATGGACGCCATTCGCTGGCAGGGGGAGACCCTTGCCCTTCTCGATCAGACCCGGCTCCCCACGGAGGAGGTCTGGGACGATTACACCGACTACCGCAGGGTGGCCGAGGCCATCCGTCGTCTGGTGGTCCGGGGGGCGCCGGCCATCGGCATCGCCGCCGCCTACGCCGTGTGTCTGGCCGCCATGGAGCTCCGGGACCGGAGCCCGGAGGACTTCCGCTCCGGCATGGACCAGGCCCTGCGGGAGCTGGCCGCCAGCCGCCCCACGGCGGTCAATCTCTTCTGGTCTCTGGACCGGATGAAGCTCACCCTCTCCGCCGCCGGCGGCACCGCCGAGGCCATCCCCGTCCTCGTCCGGGAGGCCGAGGCCATCCACCGTGAGGACATCGCCATGAACCGGAAGATCGGCCGCTGCGGCGCCGAGCTGGTGCCCCCCGGCGCCCGCATCCTCACCCACTGCAACGCCGGGGCCATCGCCACCGGCGGCTTCGGCACCGCCCTGGGGGTGGTGCGGGCGGCCCACGCCAAGGGGAACGTGGAGATGGTCTACTGCGACGAGACCCGCCCCCTCCTCCAGGGCGCCCGGCTCACCGCCTGGGAGCTGGTGAAGGACGGCATCCCCGCCACCCTCATCACCGACAACATGGCGGCCTCCCTCATGGCCCAGGGCAAGATCGACATGGTCTTCCTGGGCTGCGACCGCATGGCCCGCAACGGCGACTTCGCCAACAAGATCGGCACCTACGGTGTGGCGGTGCTGGCCGCCTACCACGGCATCCCCTTCTACACCGTCCTGCCCTCCTCCACCATCGACATGTCCATCCCCGACGGGAAGCACATCGTCATCGAGGAGCGGGACCCCGCCGAGGTCACCCGCTTCGCCGGGGTACAGACGGCGCCGGAGGGCGTGAGGGTGTATAACCCCGCCTTTGACGTGACCCCCCACCGGCTCCTCACCGGCATCGTCACCGAAAAGGGGGTCATCCACCCGCCCTTCGAGGAGCGCCTCGCCGAGCTCTTCGGCTGAACCTATCCTCCAAAAGCCGTGCCGCATTCCGCGGCACGGCTTTTCGTCTCTCTTACGGCTCCTTCGTGATGGACTTGAGGTAGTCCACCAGCTCCTCGAAGGCCATGCCCCGGGAGGCCTTGACCAGGATGGTGGCGTCCGGCCGCACCAGCTGCTCCAGGATGGGCTCGGCCTCCTCCTTGGTCAGACACCAGTAGGCGTCGGCCAGGCCGGCCTCCTGGGCGGCCTGGTAGATGTGCCGGGCCAGGTCGCCCACCGCCAGCAGGCAGTCGATGCCCGCCTTGGCCAGGTAGGTGCCCACGCCGGCGTGGAGAGTGGGGGCGAAGGGCCCCAGCTCGAACATGTCCCCCAGCACGGCGATCTTGTAGCCGGCGCCGGTCTTGGCCAGCACCTCCACCGCCGCCCGCATGGACTGGGGGTTGGCGTTGTAGGTGTCGTTGAGGACGGTGACGCCCTCCCCCCGCTTGAGGATGTTCATGCGCATCTTGGTGGGGGCGAAGCGCAGGATGCCCCGGGCGATCTCCTCCCCCGTCATGCCGAACCGCTCCGCCACCGCCGCGGCGGTGAGGGTGGGGTAGAGCATGTGGCTGCCCAGGGCGGGGATCTGG
>CALWYC010000155.1 GCA_944385655.1 uncultured Intestinimonas sp.
TGCTCCGGCCTGTGCATGCCCGAGATCGCCGCCATGGGCGCCTTCGAGGGCCTGGACGTGATGCTCAACGACGCCCTCTACGGCATCCTCTTCCGGGACATCAACATGCAGCGCACCCTGGTGGACCAGTCCTTCTCCCGGGCCATCAACGCCTATGCCGGCGTGGTCATCAACACCGGCGAGGACAACTACCTCACCACCGCCGACGCCGTGGAGGAGGCCCACACCGTGCTGGCCTCCCAGTTCCTCAACGAGCAGTTCGCCCTCCGGGCGGGCCTCCCCGAGGAGCAGATGGGTCTGGGCCACGCCTTCGAGATCGACCCGGACGTGGAGAACGGCTTCCTTTACGAGCTGGCCCAGGCCGAGATGGCCCGGGAGATCTTCCCCAACGCCCCCCTGAAGTACATGCCCCCCACCAAGTTCATGACCGGCAACATCTTCCGCGGCCACGTGCAGGACGCCCTCTTCAACATCGTCACCATCCTCACCGGCCAGAAGATCCACCTGCTGGGCATGATGACCGAGGCCATCCACACCCCCTTCCTCTCCGACCGCTTCCTGGCCATCCAGAACGCCCAGTACATCTTCCGCACCATGCAGGATCTGGGCTCCGAGCTGGTCTTCAAGGAGGGCGGCATCATGCAGACCCGGGCCAACGACGTCCTCACCAAGGCCAACGACCTGCTGGGCGAGATCGAGCAGCTGGGCATCTTCGAGACCCTGGAGAAGGGCATCTTTGCCGACATCAAGCGTCCCCGTGACGGCGGCAAGGGCCTGGACGGCGTGTTCCAGAAGGCACCCGGCTACCGCAATCCCTTCATGGAGCCCATGATGAAAGGAGGCGCTCGCTAATGAGTTCCGGACTGTATCAAATCAGAGATAAGGACCTGGACACCACCCTGGACCTCACCAAGCTGCGCCCCTACGGCGACACCATGAACGACGCCAAGGTGCAAATGTCCTTTACCCTGCCGGTGAAGGATGACGACAAGGGCGCCGCCGCCGCCGTGCAGCTGGCCCAGAAGATGGGCATCGCCGACCCCAACGTGGCCCTGCGCCAGAAGCTGGACGAGAACTTCACCTTCTACGTGGTCTATGGCGCCACCACCCACAGCGTCAACTACAATGAGATCGAGGTCCTCACCGTGGCCGACGAGGCCATGAGCATGGAGGAGACCAACGAGTACATCAGGGAGCACATCGGCCGCAAGCTGGTGGTGGTGGGCGCCTCCACCGGCACCGACGCCCACACCGTGGGCATCGACGCCATCATGAACCGGAAGGGCTTCGCCGGCCACTACGGCCTGGAGCGCTACGAGATGGTAGAGGCCTACAACCTGGGCTCCCAGGTGCCCAACGACGAGTTCCTCCACAAGGCCGAGGAGCTCAACGCCGACATCCTCCTGGTCTCCCAGACCGTCACCCAGAAGGACGTCCACATCAAGAACATGACCGAGTTCATCGAGCTGGCCGAGGCCGAGGGCGTCCGTGACCGGATGGTCCTCTGCTGCGGCGGCGCCCGTGTGACCCACGCCCTGGCCAAGGAGCTGGGCTTTGACGCCGGCTTCGGCGCCGGCACCTACGCCGACGACGTCATCACCTTCGCCGCCAAGGAGATCGCCCGCCGCATGGGCCGGGAGTGAGCCCTTCCCACCTTATATATAACGTATTTCCCGCGCCCCGACAGGCAAAATGCCTGCCGGGGCGCTTCCTGTATTGAAGAAGTGCGATGTGGGAAAAATTTTCATGTCCAGGTGCTTTACAGCGCAGGGGATTTGCGGTATTCTGGTAGTGCCAATTTGAAGTGAAAGGGACGAAGGTTTCATGAGAGGAGTAGAGACCCGGATCCAGGAGATCCGGCACCGCATCTTCCGGGAAGTGGCCCGGATGGCTTACCACACGGAGTGGCCGGTGGACAAGCGGATCGAGGCCCTGCCCTATAAAATCATCCCCGGCGAGGTGGGTAACTTCCGCAACGACGTATTTCTGGAGCGGGCCATCGTGGGCGAGCGCCTGCGGCTGGCCATGGGCCTGCCCTACCGGAGCGCGGCGGAGCACGCCCCCCTCTCCGACAACATCGAGGCGGCGGACCGGCCCGAGACCTACTACACCCCGCCCCTCATCAACGTCATCAAGTTCGCCTGCAACGGCTGCACCGAGAAGCGGGTGCTGGTGACCGAGGGCTGCCAGGGCTGCCTGGCCCACCCCTGCGTGGAGGTCTGCCCCAAGGACGCCATCAAGCTGGACCGCTACAACGGCCGGTCGGTCATCGACCAGGAGAAGTGCATCAAGTGCGGCCGCTGCGCCGACGTGTGCGCCTACCACGCCATCATCACCCAGGAGCGGCCCTGCGCCGTGGCCTGCGGCATGGACGCCATCCACTCTGACGCCAACGGCAAGGCCGAGATCGACTACGACAAGTGCGTCTCCTGCGGCATGTGCCTGGTGAACTGCCCCTTCGGCGCCATCGCCGACAAGTCCCAGATCTTCCAGGTCATCCGGGCCATCCAGTCCGGCGAGCGGGTCTACGCCGCCGTGGCCCCCGCCTTCGTGGGCCAGTTCGGCCCCAAGGTCACCCCCGGCAAGCTCCGTGCCGCCATGAAGCAGCTGGGCTTCGCCGACGTCTTCGAGGTGGCCATCGGCGCCGACCTGTGCGCCGCCCAGGAGGCCGACGACTTCCTCCGGGAGGTGCCGGAGGAGCTGCCCTTCATGGGCACCTCCTGCTGCCCCGCCTGGTCGGTGATGGCCAAGAAGCTCTTCCCCGACCACGCCAACTGCATCTCCATGGCCCTCACCCCCATGACCCTCACCGCCCGGCTCATCAAGCACGAGCACCCCAACGCCAAGGTGGTCTTCATCGGGCCCTGCGCCGCCAAGAAGCTGGAGGCCATGCGCAAGAGCGTCCGCAGCGAGGTGGACTTCGTCCTCACCTTCGAGGAGATGGACGGCATCTTTGACGCCAAGCACGTGGACCTGGCCACCATTGAAGAGGACCCCAACGGCGTCAACGACGCCTCCACCGACGGCCGGAACTTTGCCGTCTCCGGCGGCGTGGCCCAGGCGGTGGTCAACGTCATCAAGGACCGCTACCCCGACAAGGAGGTCAAGGTCACCAGCGCCGAGGGCCTGCGGGAGTGCCGCCAGATGCTCAAGGACGCCGTGGCCGGCAAGTACCCCGGCTACCTGCTGGAGGGCATGGCCTGCCCCGGCGGCTGCGTGGCCGGCGCCGGCACCATGCAGGCCATCAAGAAGTCCCAGACCATGGTCAACCTCTACGCCAAGCAGGCCGGACACAAGATCGCCAGCCAGACCGAGCACATCAAGGAGCTGGACAAGCTGGTGGACTGATCCCACACGCAAAAGACGGCGGACGCCGGCCTTTTCAGGTCGCGCGTCCGCCGCTTTTGTGATATGATGAAAGAAAAAGGGGGCAGGAAACATGGCGTTTATGGAAGACCGGCGGCCCACGCTGGCGTCCTGGCCCAAGCGCATCTACGACTGGGCGGAGCTGCCGGAGCGGTTCCGGCCGTACCTGGAGGACTGGCGGGCACAGGGCCTGCCGCCGGGGAACGTGACCTACATCCCCAAAGTCCACCAGTACAAGAGGGGCATGGAGTATGTGACGGCCTGGCGGGGGGAGGAGGTCCTCCTGCTGGCCGGGGGCGAGCAGGGGGTGGAGAGCACCCTTGTCCGGCCGGGGGATGCGGCCCGGGTGACCTATACCATCCAGCTCCTCAAATGTTCGGTGGAGGTGCTGCTGGGCCGGGGCGGGGAGAACGTGACGGTGGGCTTTTCCTACAACCGGACCAAGGAGGATCAGCTCTTCCCGGTGCTGAATTTGCTGCTGGGCAATCCGCCGGACTACCAGCCCCGGCTGACCCACCCCGCCGACCCCGCCCTGGAGCGGCTCCGGGCGGACAGCTACGCCATGTACAACAACTCCAAGCTCTGCTACCGCTTCGGGGAGCCCCTCCGGGACAGCCTGTGGGTGTCCGGACGGAACTACGGCCTTCAAACCTTCCGCAAGCAGAAGCCGGAGTATTTCGTGGGGAAGCTGGACCGGGGCGCGGCGGTCTTCCACACCGACTTCTACGCCCGCCGGACGGTCTACCTCACCTGGGACCGCATCAGAGAAGTGGCGGTGGAGGAGGCTGCCTTTCAGGGGCCGGGTCCCCGGCGGCGTCCCGCCCTGGTGCTGAAGACCACCTGCGGCGAGCCCGTGGCGGTGCCCCTGCTCCCCGGACAGGAGAAGGCGGCGGAGGCCTTTGCCGCCCGGCTTCTGTAACAAAAAACAGAGGGATCTTCAAGATCCCTCTGTTTTGATGCAAAAATGGTTACAGCACGAAATCCTCGTCCCGCAGCCGGGAGAAATCGGGGGCGTTGGGCCGGGGCGGCACCCGCTTCAGGGGGTCGTACCGGAAAGCGCGGCAGTGGGCGGCGGCGGACACCACGCCCTTCTTCACGCACATGACGGTCTCCTCATCCAGGGGAGCACAGCGGGTGCAGTAGGCGCACCGGGGTTCGATCTTCTTTTCAAACAGCATCACAAAAGGCTCCCCTCTGATCCAATGGACCGGGTCCGAAAGGGGACCTGGCCAGAGGACATTATACTACACCTCTGCGCCTTTTTCTACTGGTTTTTCCCACAGCCGCCGCGGCGGAGAGGAAAAAGAGGAGCCACATGATCCAGGCGGCGGCCAGGGAGATGGTGAGGGCGCTGGAGAAGTCCACCCCGGCGATGCCCTCCACCTGCTCGGCCAGGTAGGCCGCCACCGGCTCCTCCAGGGGGAAAAACCGCAGCAGCAGGCCGATGAAGAGGGCGGAGAGACCGCCGTGGAGGAGCTTGCCGCCGATGTAGGTCCTGACGGACAGGCCGCTGCCGCCGATGAAGGAGAGGACCTGGCAGTGGACGGAGAGGCCCGCCCAGCCCAGGAGGAAGGCGGCCATGGACAGCTTCCCCGACATGGTCCCGGCGCCGGTGAGGGTCCACAC
>CALWYC010000156.1 GCA_944385655.1 uncultured Intestinimonas sp.
GACCGCCTGGTCAAGGCCGGCTTCCGGGTGAAGATGGACGACTCCGACCAGTCCGCCGGCTGGAAGTTCGCCGAGTACGAGATGAAGGGCATCCCCCTCCGCCTGGAGCTGGGCCCCAAGGACATGGAGAAGAACCAGTGCGTCCTGGTCCGCCGGGACAGCGGCGAGAAGAGCTTTGTCTCCCTGGACGGCATCGAGGACACCGTGGCCTCCATGCTGGACTCCATCCACGACGGCCTCTACGCCAAGGCCAAGAAGAACCTGGAGGACAACACCTACGCCTGCTCCAGCCTGGAGGAGGTCCGGGAGAAGATGCAGGAGCGGGGCGGCTTCGCCAAGACCATGTGGTGCGGCGACGAAGCCTGCGAGATCCGCATGAAGGAGGAGGCCGGCGTCACCTCCCGCTGCATCCCCTTTGCCCAGGAGCACCTGGGCGACGTGTGCCCCATCTGCGGCAAGCCCGCCAAGCACATGATCTACTGGGGCGTGGCGTATTAAATCCCTTTCCTGCAAAAAAGAATGGCCGCCCCGATCAGGGGCGGCCATTTTCGACGTCCGGCGGGCGGCCGCAGGCCGTCCCTGCCCCAGACCCACAGCAGTACCAGGGCGCGTCTGGGAAGCCGCGCCCCACACCCCCGTCATCCTGAGCGCAGCGAAAGAGCTTGGCTCCCTCTCTGAGGGAGCTGTCGCCGCAGGTGACTGAGGGAGTCCTGCGGCGAAGTTTGGCGCGCCGGGTCGTCGCGCCCCACGAAAAAAGCGAGTTTTCGCCGTCAGGCGGAAACAGAGCATAGCGGACTTTGCAGATTATATGGGGGCCCCGCGCGAGCCCAGCGAAGCGGGTCGCGAGGGGAGAGGACGAGCAAGGGAGCGGAGCGAGTTTTCGCCGTCAGGCGGAAACAGAGCATAGCGGACTTTGCAGATTATATGGGGGCCCCGCGCGAGCCCAGCGAAGCGGGTCGCGAGGGGAGAGGACGAGCAAGGGAGCGGAGCGAGTTTTCGCCGTCAGGCGGAAACAGAGCATAGCGGACTTTGCGAGGACGAGGCGAGGAAAGCCCCTTGTTTTGTGCCAAAATTATGATATACTATTGGGGCGTTTACGGCCGCGCCGGGTGAGAGCGGCCCACAAAAGCCGCCTTCCGGCGGGGCGGCGGAAACAGAGTGTAATAATTAAGGAGTATGACATGATCACAGTCACCGACCTCAGCTTACAGTACAGCGGCCAGGCCCTCTTTTCCCACGTGGACCTGCAGTTCGTGAAGGGGAACTGCTACGGCATCATCGGCGCCAACGGCGCCGGCAAGTCCACCTTTCTGAAGATCCTGTCCGGGGAGCTGGAGCCCACCTCCGGCGAGGTGTCCATCCTGCCCAAGACCCGCATGTCCATCCTCAAGCAGGACCAGAACGCCTACAACGCCTACACCGTTATGGACACGGTCATCATGGGCAACCAGCGCCTCTACGACATCGGCAAGGAGAAGGAGGCCCTCTACGCCAAGGAGGAGATGACCGAGGCCGACGGTATCCGGGCCTGTGAGCTGGAGGAGGAGTACGCCGAGCTGGGGGGCTGGGAGTCCGAGTCCGACGCCAGCCGCATCCTCCAGGGTCTGGGCATCCCCGTGTCCATGCACTATGATATCATGGAGAACGTGGACGGCCGTCTGAAGGTGAAGGTCCTGCTGGCCCAGGCCCTCTTCGGCAACCCCGACATCCTGATGATGGACGAGCCCACCAACAACCTGGACATCAACGCCGTGAACTGGCTGGAGGACTTCCTGCTGGACTTCGAGGGCACCGTCATCGTGGTCAGCCACGACCGCCACTTCCTCAACACCATCTGCACCCACATCGTGGATATCGACTACAACAAGATCAAGATGTACGTGGGCAACTACGACTTCTGGTACGAGTCCTCCCAGCTGGTGCAGAACCTCATCAAGAACCAGAACAAGAAGAACGAGGAGAAGATCAAGGAGCTCCAGGAGTTCATCTCCCGCTTCTCCGCCAACAAGTCCAAGTCCAAGCAGGCTACCGCCAGAAGAAAGCTGCTGGACAAGCTCACCGTGGAGGAGATGCCCGCCTCCTCCCGCCGCTACCCCTGGGTGTCCTTCTCTCCCGACCGTGAGGTGGGCAAGGATATCCTCTTCGTCACCGAGGTCTCCAAGACCGTGGACGGGGTCAAGCTGCTGGACAAGGTGAGCTTCACCGTGGGCCACGGCGACAAGATCGCCTTCGTGGGCGAGAACGAGAACGCCCACACCGCCCTCTTCAAGATCCTCACCGGCGAGTGGGAGCCCGACGAGGGCACCGTGAAGTGGGGCCAGACCGCCACCTTCTCCTACTTCCCCAAGGACAACACCGAGTTCTTCAAGGACAACGACGACAACCTGGTGGAGTGGCTCCGCCAGTTCTCCTCCGACCCCCACGAGGCCTATCTCCGCGGCTTCCTGGGCCGGATGCTCTTCTCCGGCGACGACGTCTACAAGCAGGTCAAGGTCCTCTCCGGCGGCGAGAAGGTGCGGTGCATGCTCTCCCGGATGATGCTCTCCGGCGCCAACGTGCTGCTGCTGGACCAGCCCACCAATCACCTGGACCTGGAGTCCATCGCCGCCGTCAACAACGGCCTGGAGGCGGTGAAGTGCAACGTGCTCTTCTCCTCCCACGACCACCAGCTGGTCCAGACCGTGGCCAACCGCATCTTCGACTTCACTCCCGACGGCAAGCTCATCGACCGGCAGATGACCTACGACGAGTACCTGGAGCGCATGGCCCAGGAGAGCGCCCAGGGGTAAGGCTCACGGGCGGATGATATCCGCCCCTACCCATGATCCCCGTACCGCCTTTTGTAGGGGCGGCTATCAGCCGCCCGGCGCGCCAGTATGTGTGGGGCGCGGCTTCCCGGACGCGCCCACGGTACCACGCTTTTTTGTGGGGCGCGACGACCCCGGCGCGCCATCGTCGGGGCAAAGTCCGCACCGCTCAAAACACCCTGACGGGTATTTTTCGCTTGGCTCCCTTGCCCCTCCTTTCCCCAGAAAAGCGCTGCGCGCTTTCCCGGGGGCCCTGATTGCGCGCCCACGGTACCACTTGATTTTGTGGGGCGCGACGACCCCGGCGCGCCAAACCATGCGGCAGTTATCATCCTGCCCACCCTCATCCGCCCCAGTGTGCGCACTGGGGCACCTTCCCCCTTGAAGGGGGAAGGTCCGGGGGTGCGTAAACCTTCCCCCCACAGGGGGGAAGGTGGCATTTGCGAAGCAAATGACGGATGAGGGGGCGTTCCGGTTTTGAGCTTGCCCGGGGGTCAGCCGCCCCACACGTAACCCTCACCGCGCAGTTCCTCCATGAGGGCGGCGCCCAGGCAGAAGCCCCGGCGGAAGGCCTCGCCGGTATAGCAGTCCTGAAGCCGCCCCAGGGCGGACAAGAACTCGTCCAGAAAGGCGTCGGACAGGGTGTCCGCCACCTTCCGGCAGTAGGGGTCCAGGTCTGCCCGCGTCCGCTGTTCCTCCGGCCAGGAGGCGGTGGGCTCGGTGGCCTCATTGATAAAATCAAGAACAGAGTTCAAATCTCTCGCCTCGAATACGTAGTTTTACTACGTATTCATTATACGAAGGAATCATTCGCTTGTCAAGAGGGGGATACTATGGTCCCATTTTCTGACCGCCTTCGGGAAGTGCGGAATGCCCGGGACAAAAAGCAGCGGGAGGCCGCCGATACCTGTGGGGTCTCCCTGCGGACCTATCAGCTCTATGAGCAGGGGAAAAACGAACCGAACATTGCAAAGCTCATCGCGCTGGCGGATTTTTTTGACGTATCCCTGGATTATCTGCTGGGGCGTACTGACACGGACCCAAAATTGTGATATACTACCAAGGACCCTATTCTTGAGAGGACTGTAACGCATGCGCAAAGAACTCATCCTGCCGGTGACCGCCATCGTGGGCGGCGCCATCGGCTTTTTCCTGCGGCGTCAGGAGCTCCTCACCGCCTTTGAGCCGGACACCGGCCTCCCCATCGAGGGCATGCCCGTGACCTGGGCCCTCATCGCCCTCTCCGCGGCGGTGGCCGTGGTCCTCCTCCTGCTGTGCCTGGGGGTGGGCAAGGGCTTCGAGGGCGGCTACGACCAGGCCTTCCGGGCCAGGGACGCCGCCCCCTACATGATGGGCATGACGGCGGGGGCCTTCCTCACCGCCGCCGCCGGTGTCCTCCTCCTGCTGAAGCTCCCCCGGCTCTACGCCGAGGCCTCCCTGGAGACCAGCGGCTTCCCCATGTTCAGCCTGGTGCCCATGGTCCTCCTGGCCGTGCTCTGCCTGTGTTCGGCCTGGTCCATGCTCATGCTGGGCAAGAACAACTACCGGGGGGAGGAGAAGGGCAAGTACAGCGCCTGGCTCCTCATCCCCGCCTACACCTGCTGCATGTGGCTCATCGTCTCCTACCAGGAGCACAGCGGCGACCCCATCATCCTGGACTACGTCTATCAGCTCTTCTCCGTCATCGCGGCGGTGCTGGGCTGCTACTTCCTCTCCGGCTTCGGCTTCGGCCGCAGCCGGCCGGCCGCCGCCGCCTTCTTCTCCGCGGAGGCCATGTACTTCGTCCTGGTCACCCTGGCCGACGCCCATGAGCCGGCCTTCCTGCTCCTGTACGCCGGCTGCTTCTTCTACTTCGCCGCCTCCTCTGTGGCCCTGCTGCACAACCTGGGCCGTCCCCTGGGGCCGCGAATGCCAGGGGGCAAGCGCCTGAGCACAGATGAGAAATAAAATAGGGAGGAAAGACCCCATGAAGGATAAGTTCTATATCACAACGCCCATCTACTACCCCAGCGACAAGCTCCACATCGGCCACACCTACTGCACCGTGGCCACCGACGCCATGGCCCGCTATAAGCGTCTCCAGGGCTACGACGTCATGTTCCTCACCGGCACCGACGAGCACGGCCAGAAGATCGAGGACAAGGCCAAGGCCGCCGGCGTCACCCC
>CALWYC010000157.1 GCA_944385655.1 uncultured Intestinimonas sp.
GGGGTGGACATCGACTCCATGCTCATCTCCCAGCCGGACACCGGCGAGCAGGGCCTGGAGATCTGCGAGGCCCTGGTCCGCTCCGGCGCCATCGACGTGGTGGTGGTGGACTCCGTGGCCGCCCTCACCCCCAAGGCGGAGATCGAGGGCGACATGGGCGACTCCCATGTGGGATTGCTTGCCCGGCTCATGAGCCAGGCCCTGCGGAAGCTGGCCGGCTCCATCGCCAAGACCAACTGCATCGTCATCTTCATCAACCAGCTCCGGGAAAAGGTGGGCGTCATGTACGGCAACCCGGAGGTCACCACCGGCGGCCGGGCCCTGAAGTTCTACGCCTCCGTCCGCATGGACGTGCGGAAGGTGGAGACCCTGAAGAACGGCTCCGAGATGATCGGCAACCACGTCCGGGTAAAGGTGGTCAAGAACAAGGTGGCGCCCCCCTTCCGGCAGGCCGAGTTCGACATCATGTTCGGCCAGGGCATCGCCAAGACCGGCGAGCTCATCGACCTGGGCGTCCAGCTGGACCTGGTGCAGAAGTCGGGCTCCTGGTTCGCCATGGGGGAGACCCGCATGGGCCAGGGCAAGGAGGCCGCCAAGCAGTACCTGCTGGACAACCCCGAGGTGGCCGAGCAGCTGGAGGCCGACATCCGGGCCAACTCCTACAAGCTGCTGCCCACCCAGGCCAAGGTGGCCGCCAAGGCCGCCGGCCGGGCGGTAGACGTGTCCGCCGAGGATTTTGAGGATGCGGATCAGTAAGCTGTCCGCCTCCAAGCACAAAAAGGGCCGCATCCTGGTCCAGCTGGAGGGGGGAGAGCTCCTCCGGGTGGGTGAGCGGGAGGTGGCGGTCTTTGGCCTCTACGCCGGGAAGGAACTCACGGCGGAGGAGAAAACCGCCCTGGAGAACGCCGCCCGGGAGAGCGGCCTGAAGGACCGGGCCCTGAGCCTGCTCACCGCCCGGCCGTTGTCCCGGAAGGAACTCACCGACCGGCTCCTGGAGCGGGCAGACGCCACCGAAGAGGAGGCCGAAGCGGTGGCCGACGAGCTGGAGCGGCTGGGCCTCCTCAATGACCGGGCCTACGCCGAGACTCTGGTGCGGCACTATTCCGCCAAGGGTTACGGTCCCTACCGGCTCCGGGAGGAGCTGCGCCGCCGGGGGGTGCCCCGGGCATACTGGGACGAGGTCCTGGAGGAGCTGGACGACCCGGCGGAGGCCATCGACGCCCTCCTGCGGCAGAAGCTCCGCGGGCGGACCGTCGACCGGAAGGAGCTCAAGCGGGCCTCCGACTATCTGGCCCGGAAGGGCTATTCCTGGACCGATATCAGCGCGGCCCTGCGCCGCTATGATAATGCGGAATGAACAAAGCCATCCGCCTTGAAAGACAGAGCTTGCAAGGCGGACCGGCTTTGTTCGGGTGCAAGGGTTTCGGGCGATACGGCCAAAACCCTTGCACGTCCATTGGAACGCAAGGCGTTCCAATGGAACTACGCACTGTGACAATGTCTGAATTCCATAAAAACGGCCAAACGGGCCGTTTTTATGGAATTGCGCGGCTGCTGCCGCACGGAATCAACCGATCCTCGGTTGATTCCGCAGACATTATGACGCATCACTGGAGGAGGATGAACCATGACCGCAATGGAATGTCTCATGACCCGCCGCAGCATCCGCAAGTACAAGAGCGACCCCATCCCCCGTGAAGTCCTGGAGGAGATCCTGGCGGCGGCCTGCTGCGCCCCGTCGGCGGTCAACATGCAGCACTGGCACTTCGTGGTCATCCAGAGCCCGGACAGGATGGCGGAGTTCCGGGAGGTGATGCGCCGGGTGATGGTGGCCTTCCACCCGGTGCTGGAGGACCGGTTCCAGAAGCACCCGGAGACCATTCAGGAGACGGAGAGCTTCCTGGTGAGCCTGGGCGGCGCCCCGGTGGTGGTGCTGGCCTTCTTCCTCAAGGACGACTATCCCGACCGGGACGGCGCCATGCAGAGCGTCTCCGCCGCCATCGAGAACCTGATGCTGGCCGCCTGGGACAAGGGTGTGGGCTCCTGCTGGATGTCGGCCGCCCAGCGCATGGGCTTTGGTCCCGAGATCCAGGCCAAGTACGCCCCCGGCAAGGGGGAGTTCGTGGCCGCCATCTCCCTGGGCTACCCCGACCAGTCCCCCAAGATGCCGCCCCGCCGGGAGGGGCGCTGCGTCTTCCTCTGATCTGAACAACAAAGGAGAGCATCCACTTGAAAGTTGCATTCGTATCCCTGGGCTGCGCCAAGAATCTGGTGAATACCGAGCAGATGATGGCCCTGTGCCGGGCGGCGGGCTACACCGTCACCGGGGAGCCCGAGGGGGCCGACGTGGCGGTGGTCAACACCTGCGGCTTCATCGACTCCGCCAAGAGCGAGGCCATCGACACCATTTTGTCCATCGCCCCGCTGAAAAGCGCAGGTAAACTGAAAAAGCTGCTGGTGGCGGGTTGCCTCACCCAGCGCTACCAGGACGAGATCCTGGAGGAGCTGCCCGAGGTGGACGGCATCCTGGGCACCGGCAGCTACACCGATATCGTCCCAGCCATCCAGGCCGTCATGGAGGGGGACACCCCCACCTACTTCGGGGACATCGACCATACCATCGAGGACGGCGCGCGTATGGTGTCCACGCCCCCCTACACCGCCTACCTGAAGATCGCCGAGGGCTGCGACAACCGCTGCGCCTACTGCATCATCCCCTACCTCCGGGGCCGCTACCGCAGCCGGGACTTCGACTCCCTGCTGGAGGAGGCCAGGGGCCTGGCGGAGCGCGGCGTGAAGGAGCTGCTGGTCATCGCCCAGGACATCACCCGGTACGGCACCGACCTCTACGGCCGCCGCCGTCTGGCCGAGCTCCTCACCGAGCTGTGCAAGCTGCCCTTCCACTGGATCCGGCTCCACTACCTCTATCCCGACGAGATCGACGACGAACTCATCGATGTCATCGCCCGGGAGCCCAAGATCGTCAAATACCTGGACATCCCCATCCAGCACATGAGCGACAAGATCCTCAAGGCCATGAACCGCCGGGGGGACAGCGCCCTCATCACCGAGGCGGTGGGCAAGCTCCGGGCCAAAATGCCAGACCTGGTGCTGCGCACCTCCATCATCGTGGGCTTCCCCGGCGAGGGGGAGGCCGAGTTCGAGGAGCTGTGCCGGCGGCTCCCCCAGCTGGACTTCCAGCGGGCGGGAGTCTTCCCCTTCTCCTGCGAGGAGGGCACCCCGGCCGCCAAGATGGCCGACCAGGTCCCCGCCGACGTGGCCCAGCACCGGGCCGAGCTGCTGGTGGACGTCCAGTCCAGGGTCATGGACCGCTGGAACGAGGAGAAGCTGGGCACCGTCATGGAGGTCCTCTGCGAGGGCTTCGACGCCGACATGGGCTGCTGGGCGGGCCGGACCTATGCCGACTCCCCCGACATCGACGGGCACGTGTACTTCACCGCCGCCGGCACCGTGCCCGCCGGGACTTTTGTCAATGTGCGCATCACCGGCGTGTCCGACGGCGACCTGACCGGCGAGATCGAGGAGTGAGACCATGAATACAGCCAACAAGCTCACCATGACCCGGGTGGTCATGATCCCCATCTTCCTGGCGGTCTTGTACCTGGTCATCCCGCCCTACAACCACTACATCGCCCTGGCCATCTTCATCCTGGCCAGCGTCACCGACTTCATTGACGGCTACGTGGCCCGGCACTACAACCAGATCACCGACTTCGGCAAGTTCAT
The DNA here is from genome assembly GCA_944385655.1 of uncultured Intestinimonas sp. Classification (GTDB taxonomy): domain Bacteria; phylum Bacillota; class Clostridia; order Oscillospirales; family Oscillospiraceae; genus Intestinimonas. Next base: position 3,748 of record CALWYC010000157.1, read on the forward strand.
GGACCCCCTGGCCGACAAGCTGCTGGTGGTCTCCGCCATGCTGTGGTTCATCGAGAGCGGGCAGATGCCTGCCTGGGCCGTCCTCATCGTGGTGGCCCGGGAGTTCGCCGTCACCGGCCTCCGGCTGGTGGCCATGGACAACGGCCGGGTCATCGCCGCCGGCTGGTCCGGCAAGGTGAAGACCGCCTCCACCATGGTGTGCATCTGCATCATGCTGCTGAACATTCCGGCCTGGCTCAACACGGTGTGCGTGGCCGTCATTGTGGTCACCACCCTTTACTCCGGCGTGGAGTATTTTGTCAAAAACCGGGATGTCCTCAACTGGAACAAGTAAGAAACAGGTCCCCGGCAGTTCATTGAACTGCCGGGGACCTTTTGCGTGTTTCACCGGTCAGAAGGCGTGGAGGAGGGAGGCCAGCAGAAAACCGGCCACGGTCCAGATCGCCAGAGCGCACAGGATGGCCCCCACCGTTTTCCCGAAGGTCATGGGGGCGGCGGCACGCTCTGCCCAGGACCGGGATTGCTCCTGGTTGAGGTCCACCGGGGCGGCGTTCCGGACGGCCTCCGGGGTCCACACCGACTTGTCCCGGACCACCTTGCAGGTGCAGGTGTGGCGGAGGGTGTCGCTGAGATCCCAGGCCTGCCGGAAGGTGAGGCCCTGGACCGCCACGGCGGGAGTCTCCATCGTAAGGGACTGGGCCTCCTCCTGGGTCAGGGTGAGCCGGTCGTGTAGGAGGGCGGCGGTCTTGCCGGGGTCGGGGCCGGGATCGGCCAGGATGATAGCGTACCGGGCGGGGAGGTCGGCGGCGCGGAGGGGGTAGCCGCAATGGACACAGGCGGCAGCCAGGTCGGAGACCTCCCTGCCGCACTCGGGGCAGCGGATGAGGGCCATATGTGATCCTCCTTTGCGTTCCTTTTGCAGTCTCATCATATCATATATCGCCTGAACCGGGCAAGATGTGACAGGAAGACGAAAAAAGCTGGGGCGTCTCCCCGGCGGGGCGGGACTTGACACCAACCGGCGGGGATGATAATATACTAGAGACATAGGAGAAACCGGCGCGAGGAACGGAAAGAGTAGCGCGGGGGAGCATACCGGAAAGAGAGAGACCGTCACCGGCTGAAAGCGGTCTCACGGAAGTCCCGTGTGAAGTGCATCCGGGAGCGCGGGGGCGTAATGCCCCACGGCCAGGCCCCGTTAACGGCCCGCGAGCGAGAAACGAG
>CALWYC010000158.1 GCA_944385655.1 uncultured Intestinimonas sp.
CCGTTCTTGATGTGGATGACGTGGTCGGCCATGGGGGTGATGGCGGTGTTGTGGGTGATGAGGATGACGGTCATGCCCTCCTGGCGGCAGGTGTCCTGGAGGAGCTTGAGGATGGACTTGCCCGTCACATAGTCCAGAGCGCCGGTGGGCTCGTCGCAGAGGAGGAGCTTGGGGTCCTTGGCCAGGGCCCGGGCAATGGCCACCCGCTGCTGCTCGCCGCCGGAGAGCTGGGCGGGGAAGTTGTCCAGCCGGTCCCCCAGGCCCACGTGGCGGAGCACGTCGGCGGCGGAGAGGGGGTGGCGGCAGATCTGGGCGGAGAGCTCCACGTTCTCCAGGGCGGTCAGGTTCTGCACCAGGTTGTAAAACTGAAAGACGAAGCCGATGTCGTACCGGCGGTAGTCGGTGAGGGCCCGGGGGGAGGCCCCGCTGATCTCCTTGCCGTCCACCGTCACCAGCCCCTCGGTGCAGGTGTCCATGCCCCCCAGGATGTTGAGCACGGTGGTCTTGCCCGCGCCGGAGGGCCCCACGATGACGGCGAACTCCCCCCGCTCGATGGTGAAGCTCACGTCCTCCACCGCCGTGATGGTGACCTCGCCCATCTGGTAGCGCTTGACCACATGCTCCAGGGTGATGAAGGACATGCCTGTCCACCTCCGTGTCCGTTATCCAACAGGTGTTGATTTATCCGCCCCTTTATTATAATATGGGAAAAGAAGGGGAGACAAGGGACAAAAAGGGCCCCTGCCGTGGCTTAACCGACACGACGGGGCAAAACTGTTGAAAAGGGGCGGAGCCATGGAGGACAGAAGACTGCGCAGGACCCGGGAGCGGCTGCGGGAGAGCCTGCTGGAGCTGCTGGGGGAGAAGGACATCCGGGCGGTGACGGTGAAGGAGCTCACCGACCGGGCCGACGTGAACCGGGGGACCTTCTACAGCCACTACCAGGACATCTACGACATGCTGGACCAGCTGGAGGCAGAGGTCTTCGGGGAGTTCACGGCCCTGCTGGACGCCTACACCCAGGCCGACCTGGAGCGGGGGCTGGAGCCCATTTTGCGGGACGTGTTCTGCTTTGTGGACCGGCACGCGGGGCTGTGCCTGCGGCTGATGGCGGGGGACCAGGAGAACGCCTTTTTCCAGCGGCTGCGGCAGGAGATCCACCGCCGGGCCATGGAGGACTGGGGGGAGCTCTACGGCTTCGCCGCCGCCCCCGACGGCGAGCGGCAGCTGGCCTTCGTGGTGTCGGGGGCCATCGGCATGGTGCAGAGCTGGCTCACCGACGGCCGGAAGGAGTCCCCGGAGGACATGGCCGCCCTGGCCGGGCTGCTCATCCTCCACGGCATCCAGCCCCGCCGGGAGCGGTGAAGGGAAGGGCGGAGTCCCACCTCCCCGCCGCCTGGGCGGGTATTGCTTGCGGCGTGGTTTGGCGCGCCGGGTCGTCGCGCCCCACAAAATCAAGTGGTTCCGTGGGCGCGCCGGGTCGTCGCGCCCCACGCGATCAGGTGGTCCCAGAGACGCAAAAAGACCTTCCCCGGGGGGGAAGGTCTTTTCTCATTTCCGGAGCGGCTCAGGCCCGCAGGAAGCCCTTGCCGAAGATCTCGCTGGAGTTGGTGACGATCATGAAGGCGTGGGGGTCGTTCTGCTTGAGATAGCGCCGCAGGAGGACGGCCTGGTGGCGGGCCAGGACGGTGAGCACCACCAGGTGCTCCTCGTGGGTGTAGGCCCCCTGGCCGGACCAGACGGTGGCGCCCCGGCCCAGGGACTCGGTGATGTATTTGGTGACCACCTCGGGGTGGTAGGTGACGATCATGAAGGCCTTGTGGCGGTTGAGGGACTCGATGACGCTGTCCACCAGCACCGACTTGAGCACCAGGCCCAGCAGGGAGCAGAGGCCGGCGGTGATGTCGAAGACCACCAGGGCGGAGGCGGCGATGAGCACGTCGGAGCAGAGGAGGGCCATGCCCACGTCCAGGCCGGTGAACTTCTTGAGGATCATGGCGGCGATGTCGGTGCCGCCGCTGGAGGCGTCCAGGTTGAAGAGGATGCCGGCCCCCAGGGCGGGGAGGAGGACGGCGAAGAAGAGCTCCAGGATGAGCTCATCGGTGAGGGGGGCGGACAGGGGGAAGACCCACTCGAAGACCTGGACCTCCAGGGAGTAGAGGATGGAGCAGTAGACGGTGCGGAAGCCGAAGCCCTTGTCCAGCAGGAGGAAGCCCAGCAGCAGGAAGAGGATGTTGATGACGCCGTTGTAGACCGACGCCGTGAGCCAGGGCACGGGGATGAGCTGGGCCAGGACGATGGCCAGGCCGGAGACGCCGCCGATGGAGAAGTGGTTGGGGAACTTGAAAAAGTAGACGCCCACCGAGACCAGGGTGATGCCGAAGGTCATGAAGAGGAATTCCTTGCAGTTTTTCTTGGTCAGCCAGCTCCGGGGCATGGGACCTCAGCTCCTGTCATATAGGATTGGGGAGGCGGGATCAGCGCTGGGCCAGGATGGCGGCCCAGGCGTCGTAGTCGGGGATGTCGCTGTAGGCGGGCACGTTGCCCAGCCGCCACACGGAGACGCCGGTGATGCCCATCATCCGGGCCAGGGTGAGCTTGTCGGCCACGCTCCGGGCGTCCTCGTACCACAGCCGGACGGTCATGCCCTCCTCGGTGGTGTAGAGGGCGGAGGGGTTGCGGTCGCTCTCGTCGTAGGTCACCACGGTGTCCGCCTGGGCCAGGCGCTTGGCCACGGTGTCGGGGGCGGGGCGGTAGATGGCGGTGTCGGCCAGGAGGCCGTTTTCGTCCACCTCAAAGCCCACGGCGGCGAAGGAGATCTGGAGGACGATCTTGCTCTTGTCCTCCACGCCGGTCTCCGGGTCGGTGATGGCGGAGAGGGCCCGGTAGATGTCGGGGAAGGGGGTCACCGGGGAGTCGGGGGCCCGGGTGCCCACGTAGCCCTCCGGCACGCTGGTCCACTGGTAGTCGTGGGCCATGAGGATGACCTTGTCGCACACCGCGCCGATGGCGCGGTAGTCGTAGCCCTTGTACCAGTCGTCGGGGGGGACGCAGACGTAGAGGGACTTGTCCGCCGGCAGCTCGGCCCGCAGCTCGGTGAGGAAGGCGACGAAGTCGGCCTTCAGAAGGTCGGTGCGCAGGCCCTCGAAGTCGATGACGATGCCGGCGTAGCCGGCGCTCTCGGCGGCGATGGCGGAGACGGCCTGGCTCCGGGCGGTGGGGTCGGGGAGGACCTGCTCCAGCACGCTGGTGGAGGAGCCGTCGGCCAGGGTGACGTTCTGGGTGGTGTCGGCGTAGACGTTCAGGTTGTAGGGGGTGCCATTGCCTTGGAAATAGTCGGTGGCGGTGGCCGAGTCCGCGGGCTTCACCCAGTCGTTGCCGTTGGTCCTGGAGGAGTTGAGGACGGGGCCGCCGTCGCTCCACTCCAGCCGGGACCAGCCCAGGCAGACGGTGTCCATGTCGTCGGTGAGGGCGATCTGGTCGTAGGAGGAGAAGGCGTAGAAGCCGGTGAGGAAGTCCACCCCGGAGGTCATGCGGGTGTAGACCCGGGTGAGCATGGCGGCGGCCTGTCCCCGGGTGGCGAAGGCCTCGGGCTGGAAGAGGAGCTGGCCGTCCACCTCCACGCCGGTGGTGAGGCCGAAGGCGGCGGAGAGGGCGATGTGGCCGGCGTGGTCGGTGACGTCGGGGAAGGGGGCGGCGGTGGGGGCGATGTCATTGGCCAGGGTCTCGTAGCCCAGGGCGCGGATGAGCATGACCGCCATGTCCTCCCGGGTGATGTAGGCCAGGGGCTGGAAGGTCCCGCCGGGCTCGGCCACCCCGTGGGCCAGGGCGGTCTCCACGGCGGCGTAGTACCAGTCGGTGGGGGCGACGTCGGTAAAGGAGGGGGTGGCCGGGACCACGCTCTCCCAGCCGAACATGCGCTGGAGGATGGTGACGAAGCCGGCCCGGTCCAGACGCTCCTCGGGGCGGAAGGTGCCGTCGTCCAGGCCCCGGATGAGGCCCAGGTCGGAGGCGGTCTGGATGTCGCGGTAGGCCCAGTGCTCGGGGGAGACGTCGGGGAACTCCACGGCGAAGGCCGAGGCGGAGAGGGAGCAGAGCAGGACCACGCACAGCAGGAAGGCCGTGAAGCGCTTGAGGATCATGGGGTACCTCCATTCAATGCAGACAGATGGGGAACGATGGTTTCATTTTAACAGGGGAAGGCTGGAAAAACAATGGATAGCCCTGGAAAAGGTCGTATTTTCGGAGGCAGTCCTGTGGAAATTCCACAAAACGGAAGGGTTTCCCTTGTTGGAACCGTCAAAACCCATGGAAAGCCCTGGGCTTTTTTGTGACATTTGCTTGATTGAATGGGGCGGGGATTTCTTGTAGAATAGGATTGGATCTAATATCTTGATTAGAATAGGAGAGAGGCCCCATGAAGCTTCTGGAAGATCGCATCCGAAAAGACGGCAAGATCAAGGGCGGAGACGTGCTCAAGGTGGACAGCTTTCTCAACCACCAGATGGATGTGGGCCTTTTTCAGGAGATCGGCAAGGAATTTTACCGTTTGTACGGCGACTGCGGAGTCACCAAGATTTTGACCATCGAGGCATCGGGGATCGGGATCGCGTGCGTGGCTGCGCAGTTTTTTGGTTGCCCGGTGATCTTCGCCAAGAAGAACAAGACCAAGAACATCGCCGGCGACGTCTACACCTCCAAGGTGGAGTCCTTCACCCACGGCAAGGTCTATGACATCATCGTGGCCAAGGAGTTCCTGCTCCCCACCGACCGGGTGCTCCTCATAGATGACTTCCTGGCCAACGGCTCCGCCCTCCAGGGCCTCATCAACCTGGTCCGGGACGCCGGCGCTACCCTGGTGGGGGCCGGCATCTGCGTGGAGAAGGCCTTCCAGCCCGGCGGCAACCTCATCCGCAGCATGGGCGTCCGGGTGGA
>CALWYC010000159.1 GCA_944385655.1 uncultured Intestinimonas sp.
ACCGGCCGCAGGCCCAGCTCGGTGTCCAGGTTGACGTTGAGCTTGGCCTTGGCCACCGGCACCGGCATGGGCTCCGCCGGCCGGGAGAGGACCTCCACCGACTCCGCCGCCAGCTCCACGCCGCCAGGAGCCCGGGGCTCCTCACGGAGGGTACCCGTCACCGTCACGGCGGCCTCCTCCGGCACCCCGGAGAGGTCCAGACCGCCGCACACACACTGGAGCAGACCGTCCCGCAGCCGCAGCTTCAGGAAGGTGAGGCAGCCGCCCACCGGCCGCTTTGCGTGGACCATACCCGAGACCTGAACGGTCTGGTTTCGCCGTCCGCCCTCCAGGAGATCATTGCAGCTCAGTCCCCCGATCCTTTTGGTCCCAGTGATGCATTCCATACCGTTCACGTCCTTTCGATCGCATTTTTGCGGGTGTTTTTCCGGCGGAAAATAAAAAAACGCCCCGGAGCTGCACATCACAGCTTCGGGACGGAAAGATCCGCGGTACCACCCAAAGATTGCCGTCTCGCCTTTGAGACGGCCCCTTGTCTCCCTTAACGCGGGAACACGTGGGACCCTCCCCTGCCCACGGCAGGCTCGAATCCCCGGCTCACGGAGTGTTGCGCCTCCCCATCCTGCCGGACCGGGCTCTCAGTCGGTGACCCGGATTCTCTGGCGGCCCTCACGGGGGACGGTCTCGTTCATCGCCTTTGTTGGACGTAGTATATGCGCTTTCCCCCAAAATGTCAACTCCCAATTTTTCTGTCGAAACGGGTTTTGGTCGCCGGGCATTTGTGCTATACTGCTGTATGTTACTCCCCATTCGGAAAAGAGGCGTTGTAAGCATGCTCAACTGGTCCGCTCTGGAGGCCGCCTGCGGCGGCTGCCGGAACTGTTCCCTGTGCGAGACCCGGCACCATGTGGTCTTCGGCGAGGGTCTCCGCACCGCCGACGTCATGTTCATCGGCGAGGGTCCCGGCGAGCAGGAGGATCTCACCGGCCGCCCCTTCGTGGGCCGGGCCGGACAGTTTTTGGACGAAATGCTCTCCATCATCGACCTGGACCGCTCCCGCTACTTCATCGGCAACATGGTCAAGTGCCGCCCTCCCCAGAACCGGGACCCCCTCAACACCGAGATCGAGGCTTGCATCGGCTACCTCCGCAACCAGGTGGCCCTGATCCGGCCCAAGATCATCGTCTGCCTGGGCCGCATAGCCGCCATGCGGCTCATCCGGGAGGATTTCAAGATCACCCGGGAGCACGGTCAGTGGGTGGAGAAGGCCGGGGTCCACATGATGGCCATGTACCATCCCTCCGCCCTCCTCCGGGACCCCCGGAAGCGCCCCGAGGCCTTTGAGGACCTGAAGAAGCTCCAGGCCAAGATCTGGGAGGTCTGCCCCGACACCTATGCCGGGATCACCCCCCTGGGCCGCAGCGCCGGGAGGCCCCAGCCGTGAACGACCGCACCGTCCAGATGTCCGAGGCCTACTCCCTGGGCGCCCTGCTCACCGTGGGAGGCGGCTTTCTGGACGCCTACACCTACTTCACACGGGGCGGCGTTTTCTCCAACGCCCAGACCGGCAACCTGGTGCTGCTGGCCATCCGGCTGGCCGAAGGGGATCTGACCGCCCTCCCCCGCTACCTGCCCCCCATCCTGGCCTTTGCTCTGGGCGTGGTGGCCGCCGAGCTGGTCCGGGACCGGTACCGGGCCTCTCACGCCCTCCACTGGCGGCAGGCGGTGGTGGCCCTGGAGGCCCTCATCCTCCTGGCCACCGCCTTTCTCCCTCAGGATCGCTGGGACGCCGCCGTCAACGCCGCGGTCTCCTTCGTCTGCGCCATGCAGGTGGAGGCCTTCCGCAAGATCCGGGGCAACGCCCTTGCCACCACCATGTGCACCGGCAACCTGCGCAGCGGCACGGAGCTCCTCTACCACGGCCTCCGGGACCGGGACCCCGCCGCCCTCCGGCGCAGCCTCCAATACTACGGCATCATCCTCTGCTTCCTGGCTGGCGGCGCTCTGGGCGTCTGGGCCACCGACCTGCTGGCCGAACGGGCCATCCTCCTCTGCTGTGCCATGCTGCTCGTCATCTTCCTGGCCATGTTCCGCGCCCCGGAGGAGGCCGGCTGACCTTCCGCAGATAGACAAAGACCCCGGACCGCCAACGGTCCGGGGTCTCCTTATTTTCCGCTTTTCTGTTCCTCCGGGTCGCCCCGCTCCTCCTCCGGCCGGTGGTCGGGGAGAACGGCGTTGACACCGAAAGCGATGGCCACGCCCACCACCGTCTCGATGATCCGGGCGGCGGCGTAGTAGTACCGCTCCACCCCCACCATGTCGTTGATGAGGATGACACAGGGCACGATGCAGGCCATGCCGCAGGCGGTGGGCCGCTTGATGAGCAGGCACACCCAGATGCCCGCCACGCAGATCAGCCCCAAAATGGCAGTCTTGATCAGGGGCTGCCGTGCGGCCTCCCCCAGAGACAGGGCCAGGACGCCCAGCACGCCGCCCACTGCCACGCCGATGAATCGGGAGATCCCCTGCTGCATGGTCTGGCCCAGGGAGCTCTGCATACACACCACGCAGGCGATGCAGGCGTACATCGGCCCGATCTGTCCCAGCACGCCCCCCAGCTCCTCCCGGTAGAGGAGCCCGAAGGGTACAAAGACCAGATAGGAGAGCATAACGGCCACCGCCGTCTTTACGGTGCGCATCCCCACGCCGGGGAGCCTCATGGTCTCGCCCCCCTTCTCAGAACGGCAGGCCCAGGCCCCCGGTGATCTGCCCCATGGCAGAGGCGGCGTCGGCAGAGGCGGTGCGCATGGCCTCGTTCACCGCCGCCACGATCAGGTCCTGGAGCATCTCCACATCGTCGGGGTCCACGGCCTCGGGGTCGATGGTGATGCTCCTCAGCTCGTGCTTGCCGCTCACCGTGGCGGAGACCACCCCGCCGCCGGCCTGGGCGGTGTACTCCTTGGTCTCCAGCTCGGCCTGCATCTTCTGCATGTCCTGCTGCATCTTCTGGGCCTGCTTGATCATATTCATATTGATGCCGCCGCCCAGGCCGCCCATACCGCGGCTGCCGAATCCCTTTGCCATAATTTGTCACTCCTTGATGGTAATGTTGTCGAAACGCTGGCCCATAGCCAGCAGGTCGTCCAAGTTGTCGTGGGCTGTCTCCGCCCCTCCGGCGGGCGCCTTGCCCACCTTGGCCTGGATCCGCACCGGTCCGCCCAGCCGAGCCTGCGCCAGGGTACGGATGGTCTCCAGCACCGCCGGGCGGCTCACCACGCCCTTCACCAGCTCGTCATCCACCCATAGGGTGAGAACGCCGCTCTCCAGGCTTCCCTGGACCATGCCGGCATTCCCCAGAAAGGACCAGGCGTTCCGGGGCACCTTGTCCTTCAGCGCCGGAGCCAGTGTCCGCCAGAAGCTGCCGTCGTCCGCCGCGCTGCCCGGGGTGCTGGGGACGTTTTCTGGGACGTCGGCCGCCTGCCGCCTGGGTTCAGGCGGCTGCTTCGGCTCCGTGGGAACGGGGTCGGGTTTCTTTTCTTTGACAGGTGTTTCCCCTTGCCCTCTATTGGTTTGCAGGCTGTTTTCCGGTTTTCTGTCCGTGTTATCCTGTAATGTAATATTACTTGTCATAGCTGCCGCCGGCACGCCGTTGGCGAGCTGCTGCTCCACGCGGTCCAGCCGGGCGGAGAGGGCCTGGACGCTCTCGTCCAGCCGCTCATCGCACAGCCGCAGCAGGCACAGCTCGGCGTCCGTACGCCGGTTGCTGCTCCGGGGCAGGTCGGCCAACACCTCCTGGAGCACCGTCAGTATCCACACCAGTCTGGGGGCGTTGAAGTGCTCGGAAAGGCCCCGCATGGTGGTCTCGTCCCAGTTGCCGCTGAGAAGGGCGCTGCCGGAGCGGGGCGCCGTTTTTCGGATGAGCAGGTCCCGGGCCAGTGCGGAGAGCTCTCCCAGCACAGTGGAGATATCCTTTCCGCCGCTGTAGAGCCGGGCCAGGTCCTCCAGGGCGCCCTGGCTGTCCCGCTGGGCGATGCGCCCCATGAGCCGGGCCGACTCCAGATTGCCCGCCAGCCCCAGGGCCTCCAGGATGCGCGCCTCATCCACCGTTCCGCCGGTGCCGGCGCACTGATCCAGCAGGGACAGGGCGTCCCGCAGACCGCCGTCGGCCAGGCGGGCCAGCAGCCCCGCCCCCTCTGGGGTAAGCCCAATGCCCTCCTGCTCCGCCACATAGTGGAGCCGGGCCGAGATGTCGCCGGGCAGGATGCGCTGGAAGGAGAACTGCTGACAGCGGGACTTGATGGTGGCGGGGACCTTGTGGAGCTCGGTGGTGGCCAGGATGAACATCAGGTGCTCGGGCGGCTCCTCCAGGATCTTCAGCAGGGCGTTGAAGGCCGCCGTGGAGAGCATATGGACCTCGTCCACGATGTAGACCCGCTTGCGGACAGCGGCGGGGGTGTAGACGGCCTCATCCCGGAGGGCGCGGACCTGGTCCACGCCGTTGTTGGAGGCGGCGTCCAGCTCCAGCACATCCAGGATGGAGCCGTTCTCGATGCCCCGGCAGGCGTCGCACTCATTGCAGGGGTTGCCGTCCACCGGGTGCTCACAGTTGACCGCCCGGGCCAGGATCTTGGCGCAGGTGGTCTTGCCGGTACCGCGGGTCCCGGTAAAGAGATACGCGTGGGAGAGGCGGCCGGAGGCCACCTGCCGCTTGAGCGTCTCTGTGATATGGGACTGTCCCACCACATCGTCAAAGGTGCGGGGGCGCCACTTCCGGTAGAGCGCCTGGTACATGGCCATTCCTCCCTGAACAGCAAGAGAGGGACGCGGTTGCGCCGTGCCCCTCCCTCTCTTATCCGACTTCTTCCGACGCAGAACAAGACCGC
>CALWYC010000160.1 GCA_944385655.1 uncultured Intestinimonas sp.
GCCGCCTCGGTGGTGCTGTGGGAGATGGCCCGACCTCTGCTGTAGAGCCATCTGATATATTAAGGAAGGAGGTCCGCGATGGCCACGCTGAAATATTGGCTTTGGCTCTCCACCAGAAAGGGCTTGCGCCCGGAGCAGGTGGGGAAGCTGCTGGAGCACTTCGGTGCGCCTGAGCGGGCCTACTACGCCGACCCGGAGGAGTACGACCTGGTGGAGGGCCTGACACCTGCCGCTCGGACCGTTTTGATGGACAAATCCCTGGAGCGGGCCGACGTCATTTTGGGAGAATGTGACCGGCTGGGTGTGCGCATCCTGACTCTGGGAGATGCCGATTACCCCGACCGTCTCAAAAACATTTACGACCCGCCCGCCGTCCTTTATGTGAAAGGGCGGCTCCCCGCCTTTGATGAGGAGATCGCCGTGGCGGTGGTGGGCAGCCGGAAACCCTCGGCCTACGGCCGGTGGATGGCGGGCAAGCTGGGCCTGGAGCTGGCCGAACACGGTGCTTTGGTGGTCTCCGGCATTGCCCAGGGCCTGGACACGGAAGCCCTGAAGGGAGCCCTCCGCGGCGGCGGCGCCGTGGTGTCGGTGCTCGGCTGCGGGGTGGATGTGTGTTACCCCAGAGAAAACCGCTGGCTCTATGCCGATGTGGCCGCCTCCGGTGCCCTCATCAGCGAGTATCCGCCGGGAACAGAGGCTGAGGGCTGGCATTTTCCCATCCGCAACCGCATCATCAGCGGTCTGAGCCTGGGCGTGGTAGCGGTGGAGTGCGGCCTCAAGAGCGGCACCATGTCCACCGTAAAGCAGGCCCTGGACCAGGACCGGGATGTGTTCGCCGTGCCCGGCGGTGTGGGGGCACTGCTCAGTGAAGGCCCGAACCGCCTCATCCAGCAGGGGGCCAAGCTGGTCACCAGCGGTCTGGACATCGTCCGGGAGTACGCCGGGCTCTACCCGGGACGGATCCGTTTTCCCGACTCGGCACAGGCCATGGAGGAGGCGCCCCAGGCGCCGAAAGGGTACTTTGACGCCCCTGAATCATCCTCCCGGGAGGAGGAGCCGCGGGAAAAAGTCATTGACAAAGGCCCGCAGCAGGAATATATTGACAGGAGCGGCCTGACCGATGACCAGATTGATCTGATCCTGGCTCTGGAGGATGGAAAGCGCACCGCGGAGGAACTGGTGGATCTGACCCAGATCCCCGCCCGACGCGTCCTTTCCGCCCTGACCATGCTCCAGATCCAGGGCCATGTGGTGGAGCATCCGGGCAGGCGTTTTGAGTCTACCGTCCGGCTGCGGACGGGTGAAGAAGCGTGAGGCGCGGCTGGGAAGCCGCGCTCTTTCAAAGGATAGAAACTCCATTGGAGGTATAATGTGGCAAAAACGAATTTAGTGATCGTAGAGTCTCCGGCCAAAGCCAAGACCATCGGAAAGTACCTGGGTCCCGGCTATGAGGTCAAAGCGTCCATGGGCCATGTCCGGGACCTGCCCAAGAGCAAGCTGGGCGTGGACGTGGAGCACGGCTTTGAGCCGGATTACCAGCCCATCAAGGGCAAGGAGGAGGTTATCTCCGACCTCAAGAAGGCGGCCAAAGGCAGCGAGAAAGTGTTCCTGGCCACTGACCCCGACCGCGAGGGTGAGGCCATCTCCTGGCACCTGAAGGAGCTTTTGAATATCCCCGACGACAAGACCTACCGTGTGACGTTTAACGAGATTACCAAGAAGGTGGTCAATGAGTCCATCGCCGCTCCCCGGGCCATCGACCAGGACCTGGTGGACGCCCAGCAGGCCCGACGTATCCTGGACCGTATCGTGGGCTATGAGCTCTCCCCGCTGCTGTGGAAGAAGATCCGCCGGGGCCTGTCTGCCGGCCGTGTCCAGTCGGTTGCCACCCGCCTGGTGTGTGAGCGGGAGGAGGAGATCCGGGCCTTCCAGCCCCAGGAGTACTGGTCCCTGGACGTGGACCTCTCCCGGATCGCCCCCAACATGGGCGCCTTCACTGCCGCCTTCTACGGCCGGGAGAAGAAGCAGGAGCTTCGCAGCGAGGAGGAGGTCCAGGCTGTGGTGGATGCCGTAAAGGCGGCGCCCTTCATGGTCTCCGGCGTCAAGCGGCAGGACAAGACCCGCTCTCCTGCGCCCCCCTTCATCACGTCTACCCTCCAGCAGGAGGCCAGCCGGAAGCTGAACATGACGCCCCGCCGCACCATGGCGGTGGCCCAGCAGCTCTATGAGGGCGTGGATATCCAGGGCGAGGGCACCGTGGGCCTCATCACCTATATGCGTACCGACTCCCTGCGCCTCTCCGAGGAGGCCCAGGCGGCGGCCAAGGACATGATCGTCAGCCGCTACGGCAAGGAGTATTATCCCGAAAAGACCCGGCATTTCAAGGCCAAGTCCAATGCCCAGGACGCCCACGAAGCCATCCGGCCTTCCGATGTGCGTCTCACCCCGGAGGACATCAAAAAGGACCTGACCAGCGAGCAGTACCGGCTCTACAAGCTGATCTGGAGCCGGTTTTTGGCCTGCCAGATGGCCAACGCCGTCTATGACAGCGTCTCCATCGAGGTGGAGTCGGCGGGCTACCGTTTCCGTGCCAACCACTCCTCCCTCAAGTTCTCCGGCTTTACCGCCGTCTACGTGGAGGGCAAGGACGAGGAGGACGAGGTGAAGCAGTCTCCTCTGCCCGACCTGAAGGAAGGGGAGGGGCTGAAGCTCACCGGCACCAAGCCGGAGCAGCACTTCACCCAGCCCCCCAGCCGGTACACCGAGGCTACCCTCATCAAGGCCCTGGAGGAGAAGGGCATCGGCCGTCCCTCCACCTACGCCCCCACCATCTCCACCATCCTGGACCGGGAGTATGTGGTGAAGGAGGGCAAGTACCTGCGGACCACCCCCCTGGGCGAGGTGGTCACCGGCCTCATGAAGGACAAGTTCCCCGACATCGTGGACACCACCTTCACCGCCAAGATGGAGGAGCGGCTGGACCAGGTGGAGGAGGGAAAGGAGAACTGGAAGGACCTGCTGGGCAGCTTTTACGGCGGCTTTGAGGAGGAGCTCCACCAGGCGGAGCAGGACCTGGACGGGGAGCGCATCAAGATCCCCGACGAGGTCAGCGATGAGATCTGTCCCGTGTGCGGCCGGCAGCTGGTGGTGAAATCGGGCCGGTTCGGCCGGTTCCTGGCCTGCCCCGGCTATCCCGAGTGCACCTTCACCCAGCCCATCGTGGTGGAGATGCCGGGCAAGTGCCCCAAGTGCGGCGGCCGCATCCTGAAAAAGACCTCCAAGCGGGGCTACACCTACTACGGCTGCGAGTTCAACGTGGTCAAGGAGGGCAGCAAGGCCCAGCAGTGCGACTTCATGACCTGGGACGTGCCGGTGAAGGACAACTGCCCCGAGTGCGGCTGGACCATGTTCAAGAAGTCGGGCCGGGGCTTCAAAAAGCCCTTCTGCATCAACCCCGACTGCGGCAACTTCACCCCCGAGGACAAGCGGGGCGGCTACAGGAAGAAGACCGCCGAGGCCAAGGAGGGCGGGGAGACCGCCGAGACCGCTGAGAAGGCGGAGAAGAAGACGGTGAAAAAGGCGGCGGCCAAGAAGACCACCGCCAAAAAGACCGCCGCGGAAAAGGCGCCCGCCGAGAAGAAGACGGCGAAAAAGCCCGCCGCCAAGAAGACAGCGGCCAAAAAGACCACGACGAAGAAGACCACCACCAAAAAGGCGAAGACGACGGCTCCCGCCGAGGAGGGCTGAGCCGTCTCGTATCACATACCTCCCCCCTTGCGGGGGAGGTGCCCCGCAGGGGCGCTAAATGTTCCGCCGCCCGGAGCAGACTAAAAAAGCGAGAGGTATCCGCATGCAACCAGTAAAGATCATCGGCGCCGGGCTGGCGGGGAGCGAGGCCGCCTGGCAGCTGGCCCAACGGGGCATCCCGGTGGAGCTCCACGAGATGAAGCCCCGGAAGATGACCCCCGCCCACCACAGCCCGGACTTCGGGGAGCTGGTGTGCTCCAACTCCCTGCGCTCCGACCAGCTGGAGAACGCGGTGGGGCTGCTGAAGGAGGAGCTGCGCCGGTGCTCCTCTCTCATCCTCGCCTGTGCCGACGAGCACCGGGTGGAGGCGGGAGGCGCCCTGGCGGTGGACCGCCACGGCTTCAGCCGGGCCATCACCGAGAAGGTGAAGGGTCACCCCCTCATCACTGTGGTGGAGGGGGAGGTCACGGCCATCCCCGAGGGGAATGTGATCCTGGCCTCCGGCCCCCTCACCTCCGACGCTCTGGCGGCGGCCATCCAGGACAAGGTCCACGCCGGATACCTGAGCTTTTATGACGCCGCCGCCCCCCTGGTGACCTTTGAGAGCTTGGATATGGACCACGCCTGGTTCGCCTCCCGGTACGACAAGGGCACGGCGGACTATGTGAACTGCGCCCTCAGCGAGGAGGAGTACGCCGCCTTCTGGCAGGCCCTCACCACCGCCCAGGCGGCGGAGGTCCACGGCTTTGAGGACCAGAACGTCTTTGAGGGCTGCATGCCGGTGGAGGTCATGGCCCGGCGGGGTGTGGACACCCTGCGGTACGGCCCCCTGAAGCCCAGGGGACTGAAGGACCCCAGGACGGGGAAGGAGCCCTACGCCGTGGTGCAGCTCCGAAAGGACAACGCCCAGGGCTCCATCTACAATCTGGTGGGCTTCCAGACCCACCTGAGGTGGCCGGAGCAGAAGCGGGTCTTCTCCATGATCCCCGCCCTGCGGGAGGCGGAGTTCGTCCGCTACGGGGTCATGCACCGGAACACCTACCTCAACTCCCCCAAACTTCTGGACCGGTACTACCGGCT
>CALWYC010000161.1 GCA_944385655.1 uncultured Intestinimonas sp.
CAATTCCAAGTAAAATCACTATCAGTGGGTAGTATATCATTTTTGGCCGGATTTGCAAGGGCTCCGGGCAAAAAAGGGCGGGAATGCGGGGCCCGGCGGCCCGGGAGCGCCGCCCTCATCCCAGGACGCCCCCTCATCCGCCCCTGCGGGGCACCTTCCCCCCTGAGGGGGGAAGGTTTTGCGGGCGGCAAGACGCCCTCCCTCCCCCCGTCATCCTGAGCGCAGCGAAGGATCCGTTTCCCCTGTCCCCGCCTCGTCATTTTTCCCGGGGCCGGCGATCAGCCGCCCGCCGAAACAAAAAAGGAAGACATCCGCCCAAAGCAGACGTCTTCCTTGGAGAACGAGAGAGGCCCAAAACCAAATCGAAGCCCAGCGAAGCGGGTTCGATTTGGAAAGGAGGAGCAGCGGCAGGAGAACTGGCAGACCGGCCTTCTGGCCGGCGGCGCGTCTGCGCCGTACAAGCGTTTTGCGCCGCGGGCGCAAAACCTTGGCGCAGGCGGAATTCACTTCCGCCGAGCATGTGCAGTGCCGAAAGGTGGAGCCGCCCTTTGGGCGGCGGAACCCCAAAAGAAAGACATCTGCTTTCGCAGATGTCTTTCTTTTGGGGAACAGCACAGCAGTATAGATGCGCAACCGATAGGTTTGCACCCAAAACCAAATCGAAGCCCAGCGAAGCGGGTTCGATTTGGAAAGGAGGAGCAGCGGCAGGAGAACTGGCAGACCGGCCTTCTGGCCGGCGGCGCGTCTGCGCCGTACAAGCGTTTTGCGCCGCGGGCGCAAAACCTTGGCGCAGGCGGAATTCACTTCCGCCGAGCATGTGTAGTGCCGAAGGGAGGAGCCGCCCTTTGGGCGGCGGAACCCAAAAAGAAAGACATCTGCTTTCGCAGATGTCTTTCTTTTTGGTACGCCTGAAGGGACTCGAACCCCCAGCCTTCAGAACCGGAATCTGACGCTCTATCCAATTGCGCTACAGGCGCGTACCAGGCACCTTTTCAAGTGCCTAGTTATTATAGCAACCTTTTCCGGGTTTGTAAAGGGGTATTTTCGCAAAAAACAAAATCCGGCGTCAGGCTCCGGTCTTCGGTCCTCAGTAAGGGATGGTGCTCCAGGTATTGACGCCGGAGAGGTCCAGGAACAGGGGACAGTCCGGGGGCAGGAAGGTGAAGAGGACCAGGGCGGCGCCCAGGGCCAGCGTCAGGAGGAGGCCCAGCGTGCCCAGCAGGGGGCGCTCACAGCTCCCCTCCAGCGCCTGGGGCAGCAGGAAGCCCAGGGCCATGACCACCACATAGATGCCGATGTCCACGGCCATGGCCTCGCCGCCCAGGGTGAAGTGGTAGAGCCAGCCGGCGGCCAGCATGGCGCACACCATCAGCGGGGCGGTGAGCAGCCAGGGGGTGCGGCAGCCCGGCGCGCCCCGCCGGGTGAGGGCCAGCATGGCGGCCAGATAGGGCCAGAACAAAATTTTCCCGTGCTCCCACAGGCTCTCGTTCACCGGCGAAAACAGCGCCGTCACCGGATTGGGCAGCAGGTCGTACAAAAAGTGCAGGCAGGCGCCGGCCACCGTGGTGACCGCAAAGGCCAGCAGCAGCCTTCCCGACAGTTTTGGCATATGCCATCTCTCCCTTCCGCAGCCGCCTGGCTTCGGACGGCCTTTCTTGAGATAGGGTATGCGCCCGGAGGGAGATTATGAACCCGTCCGCCTTTTTTCTGAAAAAACGGTAAAAACCGCCGCCTGTCCCGCCGTCCCGCCCCGCCGGACGGGGCTTTCCGGCCTTTTCCATGCCAAAGGTGTGTTTCATTGCCAGCGCCGGGGCGGCGTTTTTCCCGGCCATGGCGGCCATATTAGCGCTGACGGCGGTTTTTCATCGCCGTCGGCGTTATTTTTTGCAAAAGGGGTGGTTTTATGAGAGAAGAAGAACAGGGGCGGCCATGGACCGGCGTCCTCCTCCTGCTGCGGGGCCTGGTCCTCCTGGCCGCCGTCGCCCTGGTGCTGCCGGGCCTGGGCGTCCGGCCGGCGTCGGCGGAGGCCCTGCCCGCCATGGCGTCGGCGGAGGGCGCCCGCATGGTGATCCCCATGGGCCGGGCGGTGGGCATCAAGCTCTTTTCCGACGGCGTGCTGGTGGTGGGCCTCTCCGACGTGACCGGCCAGGCCGGGGAGACCTCCCCCGCCCGCTCCTGCGGGCTCCGCCAGGGGGACATCATCACCCACATCAACGACACCCAGGTGGACACCATCGAGGCCGTCCGGGCGGTGCTCCAGAAGCTGGAGGGAGACCAGATGAGCATCCGGGCCATCCGGGACGAGGCGCAGGTCCAGTTCACCGCCCAGGCCGCCGCCTGCACCGACGGCACCTACCGCCTGGGGGCGTGGATCCGGGACTCCATGGCCGGCATCGGCACCATGACCTTCTATGAGCCCGCCACCGGCATTTTCGGCGCCCTGGGCCACGGCATCAACGACGTGGACACCGCCCTCCTCATGCCGCTGGAGTCGGGGGCCATCCTGTCGGCGTCGGTGTCCGACGTGAAGAAGGGGGCCGCCGGCGACCCCGGCGAGCTCCACGGCGCCTTCCGGACCGACCGGGATCTGGGGGAGCTGTGGGCCAACACCCCCGGCGGCATCTTCGGCACCCTGGCCGACACCTCCCTGGTCTCCGCCGATCAGGCCGTCCCCGTCGCCCTTCGGAGCCAGGTGAAGGTGGGCCCGGCCACCATCCTCTCCAACATCGCTGGTGAGGAGGTCAAGCGCTATGACGTGGAGATCGTCCGGGTCTACCCCGCCGGCAGCCACGACACCCGGGACCTGATGGTGAAGGTCACCGACCCCGCACTGCTGGAGGCCACCGGCGGCATCGTCCAGGGCATGTCCGGCTCCCCCATCCTCCAGGACGGGCGGCTGGTGGGGGCCGTCACCCACGTGCTGGTCAACGACCCCACCCAGGGCTACGGCATCCTGGCCGAGACCATGCTGAGCGCCGCCCAGGCCAGCGCATAAGCGCCCGATCCATGCCCAAAGGTCCGGGGGGGCGGTCAGGAGACCGCCCCCCCGGACCTCTGCCCCTCCCCTCCCCCGCCGGGCGGCAAAAAAAGTCGAAAAAAATTTGGGATTTACTGGTAAAATGGGGTTGCGTCTGCTGTCAATTTGTGGTAAATTATGGTTGCGGAATCAAGACGGGGGCCCTCGGGTCCCCGTGGAAGGGGAATTGGGATATGGACAGCAAGAAGCGCATCCTTTTGGCCGACGGGGACGACATGTTCCGGGACCTGCTGCGGGAGACCCTGCTGAAGGAGCCGGATTTTGAGATCGTGGGCGAGACCGGGGACGGTGAGGAGGCGGTGGAGCTGTGCCGGCGGCTCTCCCCCGACCTGCTGGTGATGGACCTGATGCTCACCCGGATGGACGGCCTGGACGTGCTGGACGCCCTGGAGGACGGGGAGCGGCCGCCGGTGCTGGTGCTCTCGGCCCTGGTCCGGGGGAACACGGCGGAGGCCGCCCTCAACAAGGGGGCCAGCTACTGCCAGATGAAGCCCTGCCGGCTCTCCTCGGTGGTGGACCGGGTGCGGCAGCTGGCCGGTTCAGCCAGAGTGGAGGAGGACCCGGCGGAACGGCAGGCCCGGCTGCGCCAGAACCTGGAGGGCGCGGTGACGGGCATCATCCACGAGATCGGGGTGCCGGCCCACATCAAAGGCTACCAGTACCTGCGCTACGCCATCGTCATGACGGTGGAGGACATGGAGGTCATCAACGCGGTGACCAAGATCCTCTACCCGGAGGTGGCCAAGCACTTCAACACCACCGCCTCCCGGGTGGAGCGGGCCATCCGCCACGCCATCGAGGTGGCCTGGGACCGGGGCGACCTGGAGACCCTGCAAAAATATTTTGGCTATACCGTCAGCAACGCCAAGGGCAAGCCCACCAACTCGGAGTTCATCGCCATGATCGCCGACCGGCTCCAGCTCCAGCGGCGGGAAAACTGAATATGGATGCAAAGTGGGGGCGCGGCCTGTTGGCCGCGCCCCCGCCTGCCTTTCCTCTGGGTCCGGAGTTAGATCTCCTCCAGAAACCTGCTCACCGGCACCTCCAAAGCATCTGAAATGCAGAAGAGGGTGTCCAGAGAGATGCCTTTGATGGTGGCGCCGTTGTTGGCCTCCACCTGGCTGATAAAGGACCAGCTCTTCCCGATCCGCTCGGCCAGCTGCTCCTGTGTGTAGCCCTTACATTTTCGGTAGTATGCGATGCGTAATCCCAGGATCCGGTAGTGTTCCCTGTATTTTTCGCGCAAAATATCCATCCCAATACTATCCTACCGTAAATTGACGCGGATTGTTACCGACTCTCAGCAATTTATTATTTACTGACAGCGAAGAATATGTTATTATGAGCAAAAGAGGAAATCTGTCGAACCCGGAGGCGGCGATGCGTACATTATTGGAGACCCTTCAGCAGCGGCTGGGCTGTCTGTATCTGTCAGACCTGCACACAGATGATTTCCGCCCCTGGGCGCTCCGGGAGGCGCTGCGCGTCCCGCCGGAGGACTATCCGCTGGAGCAGTGGCAGGAGACCTTTCGCTACCTGGTGGGCGGCGTGCCGTCCAT
Source organism: uncultured Intestinimonas sp. (assembly GCA_944385655.1). Classification (GTDB taxonomy): domain Bacteria; phylum Bacillota; class Clostridia; order Oscillospirales; family Oscillospiraceae; genus Intestinimonas. The sequence continues at coordinate 4,597 of CALWYC010000161.1, forward strand.
GGCCACGGCGGAGGAGCTGCGGGCGCTGCTGGCGCAGTGCGCCACCGGCTTTTGAGCACGCATGAATATACGGAAACGGGAAGGGCCCGCCGCATCAGCGGCGGGCCCTCAGCTTGTCGAAAAACCTCTGTTGCATGAGATGTGCGCTCGGTTTCGGCGGGGGAGCTCGAGGGGGCGGCAGCCCGCCTCGAATGGGATGACATCCCCTGTAG
>CALWYC010000162.1 GCA_944385655.1 uncultured Intestinimonas sp.
CCCGGAAGAGGGGGTGGGCCTTGTTGGGCCGGGACTTGAACTCGGGGTGGAACTGCACGCCCACAAACCAGGGGTGGTCGGGGATCTCCACCGCCTCCACCAGCCGGCCGTCCGGGGAGAGCCCCGCCAGCACCAGCCCCTTGGATGTGAGGGCCTCCCGGTAGTCGTTGTTGAACTCATACCGGTGCCGGTGCCGCTCGGAGATGTCCCGGACGCCGTAGGCCCGCCCGCAGGGGCCCTCCGGGCTGGTGAGGCGGCAGGGCCAGGCCCCCAGGCGCATGGTGCCGCCCTTGGCGGTGACTCCCACCTGGTCGGGCATGAGGTCGATGACGGGATAGGGGGTCTCCGGGTCCAGCTCGCTGGAGTGGGCGCCGGTGAGGCCGGCCACGTGGCGGGCAAACTCCACCACCGCCATCTGCATGCCCAGGCAGATGCCGAAGCAGGGCACCTTCTCCTCCCGGGCGTACCGGATGGCGGCGAGCATGCCGTCGATGCCCCGGCTGCCGAAGCCGCCGGGGACCAGCACGCCGTGGCAGCCCTCCAGCGCCCGGGCGGCGCGCTCGTCGGTGAGCTTCTCGGAGTCCACCCAGCGGAGGTCCACCTTCACGTCGTTGGCGATGCCGGCGTGGGCCAGGGACTCCACCACGGAGAGGTAGGCGTCGTGGAGCCCCACGTACTTGCCCACCAGGGCGATCTCCACGTGCTCCCTGGCCGCCTTCTCCCGCTCCACCAGGGCGGTCCACTCCATGAGGTCGGGGGGCGTGGCGGTGAGGCCCAGACGGCGGCACACCGCTCTGGCCAGGCCGGCCTCCTCCAGCATCAGGGGAACCTCGTAGAGGGAGGGGGCGGTCAGGTTCTCAATGACGTTCTCCGGGGGGATGTTGCAGAAGAGGGAGATCTTTTTCCGGATGTCCTCCGGAATGGACCGGTCGGACCGGCAGACGATGACGTCGGGCTGGATGCCCAGGCCCAGCAGCTCCTTGGCCGAGTGCTGGGTAGGCTTGCTCTTGAGCTCGTCGGAGCCGGGCACGGCCACGATGAGGGAGACGTGGAGATACATGACATCCTGCCGCCCCACCTCTGCCGCCACCTGCCGGATGGCCTCCAGGAAGGGCTGGGACTCGATATCGCCCACGGTGCCGCCGATCTCGGTGATGACCACGTCCACGTCGCCCCGGCGGCCCACCCGGTAGATCCGGTCCTTGATCTCGTCGGTGATGTGGGGGATGACCTGGACGGTGCCGCCCAGATAGCCCCCCTCCCGCTCCCGGTTGAGGACGGTCCAGAACACCTTGCCCGAGGTCACCGAGGAGTCCACCGTCAGGTCCTCGTCGGTGAAGCGCTCGTAGTGGCCCAGGTCCAGGTCGGTCTCGGCGCCGTCGTCGGTGACGAAGACCTCACCGTGCTGGAAGGGGTTCATGGTCCCCGGGTCCACGTTCAGGTAGGGGTCGAACTTCTGGAGGGCCACCTTCAGCCCCCGCTGCTTGAGGAGCCGCCCCAGAGAGGCCGCCGTGATGCCCTTGCCCAGGCCGGAGACCACGCCGCCAGTGACGAAAATATACTTGACCGCCATATTACATTCCTCCCATCGGTCGATGGGACGCCATTGCCCCGGGACCCCGTTGCCCCATAAAAAATCTTTTTTATTTTAAGCGTGTGGGAGGTGCCCGTCAAGAGGTTTGAAAAAAACGGCGGCGTTTTTTCTCAGCCCGCCAGGTCGGGGAAGGTAGTCCGGCCCCAGTCGTCCACCTGCCAGCCGCCGCTGCCGTCGGGGATGAGCCAGAACACGTAGGTCCCCGCCCCCTGGGGGGCTTCCTCCGGGAAGGCGGCGTAGAGGACCAGCACATCGGCCCGGTCAAGGCCGCTCCCCTGCCCCCTGCCGTTTTCCAGGTAGGTCTGGGCGTGGTAGCGGGCGTAGAGGGGCAGATACTGCAAGGTGCCTTCTGTGGGCGCGCTCCAGCCCTCCGCCTCCAGCCAGGCCCGCAGGGCGTCCATGCCGGCGTCTGTCTGCTCCCAGGTGAAGGGGTCCTCCTCCTGGGCCAGGGCGGCGCAGCAGTCCATCAGCTTGTCATAGGGGCTCACCTGGTAGGCATAGGCGGGGCGGTACCAGAAAACCTCATCCCCGATGGTGATGCGCAGAAGGCCATCCTCCTCTAGGAAGAGAAGCTCGTCGCCGCTCTCCGCCTGATAGCGCACCGCCTCCCCCTCGATGGTCTCCGGCCCCTGGGCCTCCATCCACACGAAGGTTTGGAGGTACCAACGCACCTCGCCCGACAGGAACTCCGGGTCGTGGAAGGCCAGCCTGCCCTCGCTGCTGCCCGGGTCGCCGTCCAGATAGAAGAGGCTCTCCAGCGTGCCGGCCTGACCCGCCACCTGCCCGATGGTGCTCCACAGGTCCCCGGCGGGCTCCCCCTCCATCAGGGTGAAGGTGAGGCCATCCAGGGTCTCGGCGTCGTACTTCTCCTGATACCACTCCATGGCCGCCTGGACCGGGTCCAGGAGCCCGGGCCGGTGGCCCTGGTCCACCTGGGCCTGGAGGTCGGCATAATATTCCGCCGCCGTCACCTGGATGCCGTAGGGCAGTTCCCTGCCCCAGCCGCCGTAGTTGTTGTCAAAGCTGCCCTCCACGCACCAGATGCCGCCGCTGCCCTGGGTGACGGGCTGGGAGAGGAGGAGGGTCAGGGAGACGGCGTAGTCGGCGCTGTGGACCTCTACATAGCGGTGTTCCCCCTCCCACAGGAAGGGCCGGTCCAGCTCCGCGCCGCCGTCGTAGGGGGTGAGGCCGTTGCGGACGATAAAGTCGGCCTGGATGTCGGGGATGCGAGAGCGGACATACTCCCAGCGCCGGTAGTCCGCGCTGTCGGTGTCCTGGTCGCCGTCTGCGGTGAAAAACTGCACATCGGTGGGGTAGGCCATGCCGTAGTACCACGCGCCATCCCGGGCAAAGATGGTCTGGCCCGTCCCGCCGTGGACGGCCAGGTAGTTCTGCTCGTATCCCACCTGGTCGTAGCGGAAGAAGGAGAAGAGGAAGCCCATGGGGGCGTCGAAGTCCTCCATACCGGCCTCGTAGCTGGCGCGGTGGTAGACCCTGGGGAACACCGGCTCCAAGCCGTCTCCCAGGTCTTCGTCAAAGAGGACCATGGTGTCCTCCACGATGTCGGTGGGAATGGCCAGGGTGAGCCCGCCCCCCAGGTCATAGAGGGCGGCGTCGGTGAGGAGGTCGTCCACGTTGGAGGTGGAGCTGGGCACCTCCGTCTCCTCCTCCGGGCCGGGCGTCACCATGGCCGCGCCGCCGATCATGGAGCAGCTCCCCAGCAGCACCGTGAGGCACAGGGTCAGCGCCAGGGCGGCAGGGCCTTTTTTGCTTCCGTTCACCAGATCCACCAGCCTTTCCTTGAGATGTTCTTTTTCCTCACATAAGGCCGTGACCACCAGCCCCTTTGGGGGGTCCGCCGCCAGGGAGAGGAGGGTCTCCCCGTACCGCCGCCGCGCCTCCGGAGACAGGCCCCCCGCCGCCGCCTCGTCGCAGGAGAGCTCACACCGCCGGGCCATCTCCCGGCGGAACACCGGCATGAGGGGGTTGAACCAGTGGAGGCTGGTCACCACCGCCGCGCACCACTTATAGAGGAGGTCCCGGCGGCGCAGGTGGGTAAGCTCGTGGCGGAGGATGTCCTCCAGCCGTCCCCGGTCCTCCACCCCCTCCGGCAGAAACACGGTGGGCCGCAGCAGCCCCAGGGCCATGGGACAGGGAATGACCGGGCACACCGCCAGGGCGGTTTTCCCGCCGGGGTCCAGCTCCTTCCGCACCTCCAGCGCCACCGGGCCGGGGGCGTGGCTCTCCCGCCGGACCAGCCGGGCAAAGCGGCGGTAGCTCCGTCCGTACCGGCCCAGGCTGAGGGCAAAGCCGATGGCCCAAAGGCCGAACCACAGCGCCGGGGCGGTGAGCACGGTCTTCCAGTCCACCGCGAGGACGACGGTGGTTTCCGTCTCCCCTCCATCGGTGGGCGTCACCGGCTGTGCGGGTGTCGCCGTCTGTCCCCCCTGGTCCGCGGGGGGCTGGGCGGGCAGGGTCGCCGCGTTTTGCCCGGTCATCACCATGGTTCCAACAACGGCGGCGCTTTGCGGTTGGACGGGGAGGGGCAGGTCCACCCACACCGGCAGGCACAGCCGCAGCAGCACCAGCAGCCACAGGTAGTAGCCCGCCGCCCGGCTGATGCGGCGGCCCAGCAGGCGGAGCGCCCCCATAAGGATCACCCCCAGCACCGAGCCCAGCAGGCTCAGCCGCAGCAGGGTGAGGAGAAAGCCGGTCACGCGTCCTCCCCCCTCTCCTCCCACAGTTTGTCAAAGAGGTCCCTGAGCTCGGCCACGTCGGAGCGGTCCAGCTGCCGCCGCTCCACCAGGGCGGCCACCAGGTCTTTGGCCTTGCCGTCGTAGAGCTTTTCGATGAGGGTGCGGGTCTTGTAGTCCCCCAGCTCCTCCCGGCTCACCAGGGGGCGGTAGTGGTACACCCCCCGCTTCTCCTGGCCCACCGCCCCCTTCTCCAGCAGCCGCCGGAGGAGGGTCTTGACCGTGTCGCCGCTCCAGCCCTTCCGGGCGGTGACCCCCTCCTTCACCTGGGCCAGGGTCAGGTCGCCCCCCTGCCACAGCACCTCCATCACCTCCAGCTCGGCGTCGGTGATCTTGGCCTCCCGCTCCCACATACGGGTCTCCCCCTTTCCTGCAAATGAGGTTACAGTTGTACCCTTCGCATATAGGGTACAACTGTAACCTCATTTTGTCAAGGCGG
>CALWYC010000163.1 GCA_944385655.1 uncultured Intestinimonas sp.
AGCTCTCCGACCACATCACCGACCAGGCCGCCGACTACCGGGCCGATGGCCTGGAGGAGGCCCACGCCCTGGACCGGCTCCACCGGCCCAAAAACCGCTGGGGCTTGGCCCTGGCCGTCCTTCTCCTGGCCTTTGCCGGTCTCTATCTTCAATTTATGATCTACCAGGTCACCGGGCAGGGCGTATTCGACGTCTACGCCCGGCAGGCCTCCTGGCTGCCGGTCTCCCTGGTGCTGCTGTGCGCCCTGTGGTTCTTCGACTGCTCCCTCCTCCTCCGCGGGCACCGGGCGGCGCAGCTGATGGCCGGGCTCTTCCTGGGCGCCCTTCTCCTCACCAACCCAGACTTCCGCTTCTGGGGTCTCTACCTGATCCTCCTGCTGCCCCTTCCCTACGCCGCTCTGCTGTGCCGGTTCCGGAATGCAGGCACCGCCGCCCTCCTTCTCTTCGGCCTGGCCGCCTGGGTCCTGCCCCTCCCCGCTCTCCTGGGGTCCTCGGCCACTGTCTATCTGATTACCGGCGGCACCATGACTCTGGTGCTTCTGGCGGCGGCGGGGCTGGGCTGGTTTGTCGGAAAACGGTGGAAAAGTCTCCTGATGAGTCTGGTCCCCACCCTCTTTTATTGGGGTGTTCTGGTCCTCTTTCGCATGGGAGGCGGCTATTCCCTCCAGCGGCTGGCCGTCTTCCTCCACCCGGAGCTGGATCCCAACGGCGCCGGGTACTTCTACCTGCATCTGCGGCAGGGGACGCTGGCTGATCTGCAGGACAACGTTCTCAGCAGCACCGACCTGATGCTGGCCTTCCTGGCCCAGTGGAAGGGCGAGTGGGTCTTCCCCCTCTCTGCCGTTCTCCTGGCTCTGGCCGCCCTTCTTCTGCTGCGTCGGGTGTGGAAGCTCCGGAGCCGGACAGGAAAGCTGCTCTCCCTCTCCGCCCTCCTCCCTCTCCTGCTCCAGGTCGGGCTCTACATCCTCTACAACCTGGGCTACTCCCTCTTTGCCCCCCTCTCCCTTCCCTTCCTCTCCTACGGCGCCGGCTACCTGCTGCTCAACTGTCTCCTGGTGGGGTTCCTCCTCTCCGTCTTCCGCATGGATGCCCTCCTGCGGGACGGCCCCGCCCGGACGCTCTCCTCCCCCCTCCCGGACCAGCTGGACCTCCGCCTGCCCCTGGGGAAGGGCTCCCTCTCCATCCGCTTCCGCCGGACCTCCTGAGGGCGACTGGAAATCTTTATCTTTTCTTCACTCCTTCTCAAGAGTCCCTTACCTCCTTCGTGATAGCATGGACCTATCACGAAGGAGGTCGTCTTTTCTATGGAACCCATACTGACTGTATCCCACCTGCAAAAGGTCTACGGCGCCAAGGGCAGCCGCACCCAGGCTCTGAGTGACCTGAGCTTTACGGTGGAGGAGGGGGAGTTCACCGGCATCATGGGGGCCTCCGGCTCCGGCAAAACCACCCTCTTGAACTGCATCTCCACCATTGACCGGCCCACCGGCGGCGCCATCACCGTGGACGGCACCGACCTCACCGCTCTGAAGGGCAAGGCCCTCTCCCGGTTCCGCCGGGAACGGCTGGGCTTCATTTTCCAGGACTGCAACCTGCTGGACACCCTCACCGGCTTTGAAAACATGGCCCTGGCCCTCACCATCCTGGGCACCGCCCCCAGGGCCATCGAGGGCCGGGTCCGGGAGGCCGCCGAACTGCTGGGCCTGGAGGGGGTGCTGGACAAGTACCCCTACCAGATGTCCGGCGGCGAGCAGCAGCGGGTAGCCGCCGCCCGGGCCATCCTCACCCGGCCCGCCCTGGTGCTGGCCGACGAACCCACCGGCGCTCTGGACTCCAAGTCAGCGGGACAGCTGCTGCGGCAGCTCTCCGCCCTCAATCAGGAGGAGGGGACTACCATCCTCATGGTCACCCACGACGCCTTCACCGCCTCCTGGTGCCGACGCATCCTCTTCATCCAGGACGGCGTTCTCTACCGGGAGCTCCGCCGGGGAAATCTGGACCGGAAGGCCTTTTTTGCCCAGATCCTGGGCGTGGTGAGCACGCTGGGAGGTGACGGCGCCGATGTTCTGTAAGCTGGCGCTCCGCAACGTCACCCGGAGCCTGAAGGACTACGCCGTCTACTTCCTCACCCTCACCTTCGGCGTGTGCATCTTCTACATCTTCAACTCCCTGGAGAGCCAGTGGTGCATGCAGATGCTCGCCCGCTCGGCCCACTATATCGTGGACAGCATCCTCATCTTCATGGACGTGTTCTCCGTCTTCGTGTCGGTGGTGCTGGCCTGCCTCATCCTCTACGCCAACACCTTCCTCATGAAGCGGCGGAAGCGGGAGCTGGCCACCTACTTCCTGCTGGGCCTGCCCACGGGGAAGGTCTCATTGCTGCTGGTGCTGGAGACCCTGCTCATCGGCCTTCTGTCCCTGGCCGCCGGTCTGCTGCTGGGCGTCCTCCTCTCCCACGGCCTGGCCCTCCTCACCATGGCCATGTTCGCCGCCTACCCCACCGACGAGTCCTTCGGCTTCATCCTCTCCTGGAAGGCCATCTTCAAGACCGTCCTCTACTTCGGCGTCATCTTCCTGGTGGTCATGGGCTTCACCGGCCTCTCCGTCTCCCGGGCCAGGCTCATCGACCTCATCCAGGGGGGACGGAAAAACGAGGAGATGCGGGAGCGGCCCCTGTGGCGGAGCGTGCTCACCTTCCTCCTGGGCGTGATCCTGCTGCTCATCGCCTACGCCATGCTGCTCATCCGGGGCATCATCCGCATCGACTCCCTCTTCTTCCTCATGCTGGCCCTGGGCACCCTGGGGACCCTCCTTTTCTTCCGCTCCCTCTCCGGCTTCCTGCTGCGGCTGGTGAAGGGCCGGAAAAAGCTCTACTACAAGGACCTCAACATGTTCGTCCTGCGGCAGTTCAACAGCCGCATCCACACCACCTACGTGTCCATGACGGTGATCTGCCTGCTCCTGCTGCTGGCCATCGGAGTCACCGCCTGCTGCGTGGGGCTCAACAACACCATCGGCGCCATGACCAACGCCTCCGCCCCCTATGACTTCACCGTCCAGAACTACAGCGGGGACGTCTCCCCCACCGACATCCCCGCCCTTCTGGCGGAGAACGGCTTCGACCCGGATGCCCAACTGAAGGACGCCTGGTTCTGCAACTTCTACTACAACGACCCCGACCTCTCCGTCCCCGGTCAGGGCTCCTCCGGCACCGTCCTCGCCCTCACCGACTACAACGCCCTCATGGCCCTCCAGGGAAAGCCCGGCCTCACGGAGGCCCAGCTCCCCCAGCTGCGGAGCGAGGCCCTGGTCACCGGCTTCTCCGGGACGGGGGACTACCTGGTGGTGGACGACGCCATGGCCTCCACCCTCTCCGTCCGGCGGCAGATCTTTGTGGGCAATTACGCCGGGGATGCCCAGACCACTGAGGCCGCCCTGACCGCCGCCCTGGACTCTCCCGATTTCTACGACACCGGCTCCTACAACACCGCCACCAAGCTCCAGATCTATCTGGAGAACATGGGCACCAAGATCCTGGTCCTCTTCATGGGACTCTATCTGGGCCTGGTGTTCCTGATCACCGCCGCGGCGGTGCTGGCCCTCCAGCAGCTCTCCCAGGCCGCCGACAACCAGAAGCGCTACGCCGTCCTGGCCCGGCTGGGGGCGTCGGAGGGCATGCGGGACCGGGCCCTCTTCACCCAGGTCTTTCTCTCCTTCTTCCTTCCCCTGGCCCTGGCGGTGGTCCACTCCATCGTGGGCATGACCGCGGCCAACGCCGTCATCGCCGTGGTGGGCAGGGTGGACTCCGTCCAGAGCTCCCTGGTCACCGCCGCCCTCCTTCTGGTCATCTACGGCGCCTACTTCCTGGCCACCTGCTTCGGCGCCCGGACCGTGGTCCGGGGGAACGGATAACATCATAGTTCAAGTTGAGCGCAAACTTGCTTTTGGGCAGCATCGCTCTCAGGTTTCAGGCACCGGCGGCGTTACGAAGTAAGCCGCCGGTGCAAATGACGTAACGGTAGGAGAGCTTGGGGGGTACATCCAATAGGGGGGAGCCGCAGCTCCCCCCTGATTGGTCGTTTTAAGGGGTGGATTGTCAAGGAGGGGGAAATCGAAATCCCCCTCCTTGACTGACTCTTTCGCCCCTTTCTGGTCATTCAGAAAGGGGCCCGCCGGAGGCCGTTCTCCATCAGAGATGGCAGCCGAACGATCTTCTTCTGAATCAAAGCGATTTCTGTCTGCATCATTGTCTGCCCTGCCGGGGGCGTTCCTTTCTGCTTGTGCAGAAAGGAACCAAAGACACACCAGAGAGGGGGGATTTCGATTTCCCCCCTCTCTGGACTCTCCCCCTTGAAACGACCAAGCACAGGGGGCCGCGGCCCCCCTATTGGATGTACCCCCCGGGGCTCTTCTCTTGCCGCGCCATTTGTACCTCGGGCTTACTCCGTAACGCCCTCGGTACACGCAGTGCGCAAGCTCCCGCAAAACTGGGACTTGCATTCCCGCGGAAAGTGTGGTATCATAGTGATTACTGTTCGGGTGCATTGCGCCCATTTCACGCTGACCATGCCCTCCGGGGTTTGAAAGGAACGATGTTTCATGGGTACCCTCAAGTTAGTCCTCACCATCGTCCAGGTGCTGGCCGCGCTGTTCCTCACCTTCGTGGTGCTGGCCCAGTCCGGCAAGAGCGCCGGTCTGTCCGGCGCCATCGCCGGCGGCGCCGACACCTTCCTCTCCAAGAACAAGGCCAAGAGCTGGGACGCCAAGCTGGCCCG
>CALWYC010000164.1 GCA_944385655.1 uncultured Intestinimonas sp.
TGGTGGAGGCGGGGGGAGTTGAACCCCCGTCCGAAAACGTTTTGACAGGAACTTCTCCGGGCGCAGACGGTTGATTGGGATTCCCTTCCCTAAGCGCGAGCCGTCACGCTCAAAGGGTCGGTAGCTTCATGATTCATGGTACGCGCAAAGCTTTGCGTACGCACGTGCACCACTAAACGACGCCCCATCCCGGCTCGTGGTCCTTCCGGGCGGGACGGCCGCTAATTAAGCAGCGGCGAGAACGACGTTATCGTTGTTCTTTAATTTATAAGTTGCCCGTTTTAAGGTGGCCAGGCGCCACCGCCCGCTATTCCTGCCTCCGCGTCCCCGTCGAAACCGGTACGCCCCCTCGTCGTCGGAGCAAGCTCCATATCCCTCGCTTCGCCGCAGGCGGCAAAGCTCGATCATTCCGCTGCTCCTCCTCTCCAAACCGGACCCGCTTACGCTGGGCTCCGGTTTGGCCGGCGGCTCTGCCGCCGGGTTGGGAGAGAGGCGGCGCTTCCCCTCCCCAAAACGGGGAGGGGAACACGCCGATGGTTTTCTTACACCTTTTCGGGGGCGGGGTAATCCACCCCGAAGGTCTCCACGGTCATGCGCTTGATGCGCTGCTCGCTCTTGGGCCGGTCCATGCGGTCCGTGGGCTGGCTGACGATGGCGTCGGCCACCTCCATGCCCTCGGTCACCTTGCCGAAGGAGGCATACTGGCCGTCCAGATGGGGCGCCTCCTCCACCATGATGAAGAACTGGCTGCCGGCGGAGTTGGGGTGCATGGCACGGGCCATGGACAGCACGCCCCGCTCGTGCTTCAGATCGTTCTTGAAGCCGTTGCCGGTGAACTCGCCCTTGATGGTATAGCCGGGGCCGCCCATGCCGGTGCCCTGGGGGCAGCCGCCCTGGATCATGAAGCCGGGGATCACCCGGTGGAAGATCAGCCCGTCATAGAAGCCGGACTGGACCAGGCTCACAAAGTTGTTGACCGTATTGGGGGCCACCTCGGGATAGAGCTCGGCCACCATCTTGCCGCCGTTCTCCATCTCGATGGTCACGATGGGATTCTGAGCCATGGGAAAACACTCCTTTCAAATGGGGGCGCAGGACCTCGTCCCGGCCCCGTACTGCCTTTAATAACGGCTGCGGTCCTTCCGGGCCCGGTCCATCTCCCGCTTGGCGTCCCGGGCGGCGGCGGCGTCCCGCTTGTCGTAGAGCTTCTTGCCCTTGCACAGGCCCACCTCCAGCTTGATGCGGGGGCCTTTGAAGTAGACCGACAGGGGCACCAGGGCGTAGCCGTCCTGCTTCACCTTGCCGAAGAGCCGCAGGATCTCCCGCTTGTGCATGAGCAGACGGCGGGGGCGCAGGGGGTCCCGGTTGAAGATGTTGCCCTTTTCATAGGGGCTCACGTGCATGCCGTGGACCGTCATCTCCCCGTCCTTGACGATGCAGAAGGCGTCTTTCAGATTCACCTGGCCCATGCGGATGGACTTGACCTCGGTGCCGCACAGCTCGATGCCGGCCTCGAATTTGTCCTCCACGAAATAGTCATGATAGGCCTTCCGATTGGAGGCGATGAGCTTGACTGGGGCGTGATCCATGGCGCGCCTCCTTTCTCAGGGCTGGAAAGATATTATACCACGTTCCGCCGCCGATGAAAAGCAAAACTTTGCCCCGGCCGTGAAACCGGCCGGGGCAAAGCGGATCCGGACTCAGAAATCGCAGCGGACGATGCACTCCAGGGTCTGACCGTCCACGGTGCAGGTGACGGTGGTATTGCCCCTGCCCACGGCGGTGACGGTGCCGTCACCGGAGATGGTGGCCACCGAGGTGTTGCCGATGTGCCAGGTGGGGGTGGAGGAGGTGCCGGACACCTTCAGCTGGTACTTCTCCCCCGCCTTCTGCAGGGTAAAATCGGTGCGGCTGAGGCTCAGGGAGCCGGAGCTGGTGCTGGAGCTGGAACTGGAGCCGCTGCCCGGGTTGGTGAAGCTGCACCGGACGGTGCAGGTCTGGGTGGTACCGTCCCCCATGGTGGCGGTGATGGTGGTGCTGCCGTTCTTGGTGCCGTGGGTCACCACGCCGTTTTCATCCACCGTGGCCACCTCGGGGTCGCTGCTGGTCCAGGTGATGGTGCCGGTGCTCCCGGCGGGCTGGAAGGTGACGGTGAGCCGCACCGGGTCGGGATAGCTGTCGTTCATGGTGAAGTCCTCCCGGTTCAGGGTGAAGCCGGTGGCCGTCTGCCCCACGGGGACGGTGGGCTCCGGTGCGTCGGTGGTCTCAGGGGCGGCGGTGTCCTCCGGCACGGCGCTGTCGGTGGGCACCGGCGTGGTCTCCTCCACGCCCTGGGTGGTGGTCACGGGGGCGGGGGTCTCCGGCGGCTGGTTCATCTCGCCCCGGTTCACCAGCGGCATGATCTGGGTCACCACGATCCAGACGGCGGCGGCGATGATGACCAGCGGCACCACCGTCCCCACGATGCGCAGGGGCGTCCAGGGCTCCCCCCGGTGTCCGCCGGCCAGGCGCCGGCCGCCTCTGCCGCTCCGGCCCTCCGCCTCGGCGCCCTCCTCCGGGTGCTCCGCCCCGTATTTCTCCTCCGCCGCCTTCTCGTCACAGAAGGGGCAGCGCTTATAGGTCACGGAATAGTCCTCGCCGCAGTTGGGACAGCGGATGACGGCGGAACGGGTCCCGCTGGTACGCTTGGCCATATGTGATCCCCCTTGGTCTTTCTTTTTCACAGGTATATAGTACATGTTTCGATGGAAGTCGTCAACCTCACGGAGGCAGAAATAATGGATTGTTTACATTTTTATGTCGACCGGTCGGGCTTGACCCTGTTCGGACCATGCCATATAATAAAAATGATATGTCTCTCCGGAAAACCGGGGGGAGAAAGGATGTGGCGGCGTGAAGGACGGGATGACGGCTCAGGCCATGCACAAGCAGTACAGCGACGGGGTGACGGCCTTCCGGCAGCACATCGCCAACCCGGCCATGCGGCAGATGTTCAACGCCGGCGCCGACGAGTTCCTCCGCCGGTGCGCCCTGGGCGTGTGGCAGGCCGACGGCGGGAGGGTCACGCCCCAGCACGTGGAGTGGTACAACGCCATCTACTGCAAGGGCAATCCCGTCCCCTCCGTCCTCTTCTGGGAGCTGGGCACCGCCGTGGCCGAGTATCCCGGCTTCCAGCCCCCCGCCTTCTTTCAGAAAATGATGGACTACGACAAGGCCTACCGGCAGTCCACCGCCCGGCGGTTCGTGGATCTGATGACTTTGATGCTCCTCCTCTTCGCCGCCGTGGACGGAGCGGTGAGCGACCGGGAGGCCGGCTTCGTCAACGCCTGCGCCGACGCCCTCTCCGCCCTGTGCGACGGCTGCGGTCTGGCCGGGGACCAGCCCCGCACCGACGCCGGCGACTTCGTCACCCGCCGGGGGAGCAGCCCCTCCCCCGCCCCCGCCTCCAAGGCCGGGCCGGAGGCCGCTCCCGAGAAAGAGACGGCCCAGCCCCCGGAAAAGTTGGAGGACCTGCTCGCTGAATTGGACGGGCTGTGCGGTCTGGAGCAGGTAAAGCGGGACGTGAAGAGCCTCATCAACCTGGTGAAGGTCCGCAGGCTGCGGGAGGAGCAGGGCCTGCCGGTGCCGCCCATGTCCCTCCACCTGGTCTTCCTGGGGAACCCGGGCACCGGCAAGACCACCGTAGCCCGGCTCCTGGCCCGGATCTACCACGCCATCGGCGTCCTCTCCAAGGGCCAGCTGGTGGAGGTGGACCGGTCCGGCCTGGTGGCCGGCTTCGTGGGGCAGACCGCCATCAAGACCAGCGAGGTCATCCAGAAGGCCCTGGGGGGCGTCCTCTTCATCGACGAGGCCTACGCCCTCTCCAGCCACGATAACCCCAACGACTTCGGCCGGGAGGCCATCGAGACCCTCCTCAAGGCCATGGAGGACCACCGCTCCGACCTCATCGTCATCGTGGCCGGCTACACCGGTCTCATGGAGGGCTTCATCCACGCCAACCCCGGTCTGGAGAGCCGCTTCAACAAATACTTCCACTTTGAGGACTACACCGGTGAACAGCTCTTTTCCATTTTTCAGTCCATGTGCGGGAAAAACGGGTATACACTGGGCAATGACGGGTCAGAATATTGCAGAACGTATTTAGATGCCCTCTACGAGGAGCGGGATGAGAACTTCGGCAACGCCCGGGACGTGCGCAACCTGTTCGAGCGCTCGGTGGCCCGGCAGGCCGACCGGGTGGCGGCGCTGGAATCCCCCACCCGGGAGCAGCTCATGGAGCTGACGGCAGAGGACCTGAAGGCCGCCGCCGACCCGGCCTGACCACTTTGCTCCCATTTACAGATTTTTTACAAAAAAATTTGTTAGACCCCCTTTACAAATCCCCGGCGAAGTGGTATAGTATGGACAGTCCAGAAAACAGTAATAATTCCTATTAGCGAATATAACAAAATAATTTGATGGAGGTCATTCATTATGAAGAAGTTTGTCTGCACCGTCTGTGGTTATGTGTACGAGGGCGAGGCCGCTCCCGAGAAGTGCCCCCTCTGCGGCGCTCCCGCTGAGAAGTTCAAGGAGCAGGCCGGCGAGAAGACCTGGGCTGCTGAGCACGTGGTGGGCGTGGCCCAGGGCGCTCCCGCCGAGATCATCGAGGGCCTGCGCATGAATTTCGAGGGCGAGTGCTCTGAGGTCGGTATGTACCTGGCCATGGCCCGTGTGGCCCACCGCGAGGGCTACCCCGAGATCGGCCTGTACTGGGAGAAGGCCGC
>CALWYC010000165.1 GCA_944385655.1 uncultured Intestinimonas sp.
ATGATCGACAAGGGCTTCACCTTCTGCGTGCCCCCCTTCATGATCCACGGCAACGTGGTGGAGGGCGTCATGAGCCAGACCGAGATGGACGCCATGATGTACAAGATCGAGGGCGAGGACCTCTACCTCATCGGCACCTCCGAGCACTCCATGATCGGCAAGTTCATCGACCAGATCATCCCCGAGGAGTCCCTGCCCCAGACCCTCACCTCCTACTCCCCCTGCTTCCGCAAGGAGAAGGGTGCCCACGGCATCGAGGAGCGGGGCGTCTACCGCATCCACCAGTTCGAGAAGCAGGAGATGGTGGTGGTCTGCAAGCCCGAGGACTCCATGAAGTGGTACGAGCAGATGTGGCGCTACTCCGTGGAGCTCTTCCGCTCCCTGGACATCCCCGTCCGTCAGCTGGAGTGCTGCTCCGGCGACCTGGCCGACCTGAAGGTGAAGTCCTGCGACATCGAGGCCTGGTCCCCCCGCCAGCAGAAGTACTTTGAGGTGTGCTCCTGCTCCAACCTGGGCGACGCCCAGGCGAGAAGGCTGAAGATGCGGGTCAAGGGCGAGCGCGGCACCTACCTCCCCCACACCCTCAACAACACCGTGGTGGCGCCCCCACGCATGCTCATCGCCTTCCTGGAGAACAACCTCCAGGCCGACGGCAGCGTGAAGATCCCCGCCGTCCTGCGGCCCTACATGGGCGGCAAGGAAGTGCTGGTGCCCAAGAAATGAGACGGCCCGCCGCCGCCCTGCTGGCCCTGGCCCTCACCGCGGCAGTGGGCACAGCCATGCTCACCGCCGCCCCCCGGCTCATCTCCACGCCAGAGGAGCGGGCCATCCGGGCCCTCCATCAGCACTACGGCCTGGATGACCCGGCAGACGTCGCATTTCAGCAGTACCTGCAAAACCTGCTCCAGGGGGATGTGGGCTGGTCCTTTCAGCCATGACCCCCTCCCCCGCCCGCACATGAAAAGAGAGGAACGAACATGAAAACCCGTCTCCTGCCCCTGTCCCTTGCCCTGACCGCCCTCCTGGCCCTCCCCGCCGCCGCCCTCTCCGACGTGCCGGAGACCGCCTGGTACGCCGACGCCGTCCAGATCTGCCTGGACCGGGGCCTCATGAAGGGCACCGGCAGCGATACCTTCTCCCCCGACAACGCCGTGACCCTGGCCGAGGTGATGACGGTGGCCGTCCGCCTCCACTACCAGTGGAGCGGCGGCGTGGGCGATCCCCCCGCCGCCCCGGCGGACTGGGGCACCGGCACCCTCACCACCCCCGCCGGCGCGGTGCTCCTCCGCTTCGACACCTGCGACCTGGACCGGGGCCTCACCTACCGCTACGACCAGGAGAGCCCCCGGCGGCTCCATCTCTACCTCACCGTCAGCCGGGCCGAGCTGGCCGCCCTCACCCCCGCCGGCGGGGCGGCGGAGGCCGTGCTCACCCTCAACGGCAGCGCCGTGCTCACCGGCGAGCTGGCCCCGGCGGCGGGCAGCCAGACCCGCATGGAGTTCGTGGCCGCCTCTGGCAGCGACTACGCCGCCTTTAACCGGGAGTTCTCCGCCTTCCTCCCCGCCCCCGCCACCGGCCTGTGGTACCGGGACGCCCTGTGGTACGCCCGGGAGCACGGCCTGCTGGAGGGGCAGCCCATGGAGGCCTCCTTCGAGGAGCCCGCCGCCCGGCTGGATCTGGCCGAGTGGCTGTGCTCCGCCCTGCCGGCGGAGGCCCTCCCCGCCATCAACAGCGTGGACACCATCCCCGACTCCTCCGACCCGGAGGTGCTCACCCTCTACCGGGCGGGTATCCTCACCGGCGTGGACGAGAGCGGCGCCTTCGCCCCCTACCGCACCCTCAGCCGGGCCGAGCTGGCCACCGTCCTGGCCCGGCTGGCCGACCCCGCCCGGCGGGTGGTCATCCCCACCGCAAATCCCTGATTTTTCCATTTCAACACTGGAGGACCCTATCTTGGACCACATCAAAGAAAAGACCGGCGGCTTTCTGGCCGAGTTCCGGAAATTCATCGCCCGGGGCAACGTGATGGACCTGGCCGTGGGCGTCATCATCGGCGGCGCCTTCAAGGGCATCACCGACTCCCTGGTGAGCGACATCCTCAACCCCATCCTGGGCATCTTCGCCGGCGGGAACGAGGCCCTCACCGGCCTGAGCATCGCCGTCCCCGGCGGCGGGGCCGTCCTGCTGGGCAGCTTCCTCAACGCCGTGCTCAACTTCCTCATCATGGCCTTCGTCATCTTCTGCCTGGTCAAGGCCATGAACCGCCTCTACCGGAAGAAGGAGGAGGCGCCGGCGGCGCCCCCCGCCCCCAGTAAGGAGGAGGTCCTGCTCACCGAGATCCGGGACCTGCTCAAGGCGCAGAAGGAGGAGAACTGAGCATGGACGAGCGCAAGGACCTGCCCCCGGAGGAGCCCCGGGAGCCCTACGTCCCCGCCTCCCCCGTCAAGCGGACCTGGGCCTGGGTGGCCGTGGTGTACGTGGTCATCTGCACGGTGCTCTTTACCTACTACCTGGCCACCGCCCGGGTGCTCATCGGCCTGGGACCCCTGATGGTCTGCCCCGCTCTGGCGGGTCTGGCCGTCACCGCGGTGCTCCGCTACCGCAGCGGCAGAGCCCGGGGCGGGCTGGGGGTCTGCGTGGCCCTCACCGCCGCCTGCGCCGTGCTGCTGCTCATCAACCTGTATGTGGGGATCCCCTCCCTGCTGCGGAACTTTGGAGGCTGACATGAAGGAACGGCTGGAACAGGGCCTGGCCGCCCTGGGGATTACGCCCCCCGCCGGGGCGGTGGACCGGCTGGTGCGGTACGCCCAGCTGCTGCTGGAGCAGAACAAGGTGATGAACCTCACCGCCATCACCGAGCCCGACCAGGTGGTGGACCTCCACTTTCTGGACTGCGCCGGGGTGGCCCTGTGCGCCGACCTGGCGGGCAAGTCCCTCATCGACGTGGGCACCGGCGCCGGCTTCCCCGGCATGGTGCTCAAGCTCCTGGTGCCCGACCTGGAGCTCACCCTGGTGGACAGCCTGGGCAAGCGGCTGGACTGGCTGAGCACGGTGTGCGCCGACCTGGGCCTCACCGGCGTCACCATCCGCCACGCCCGGGGGGAGGAGCTCTCCCTGGACCCCGCCTTCCGGGACCGGTTCGACTTCGCCACCGCCCGGGCGGTGGCCGAGCTGCGGGTGCTGTGCGAGCTGTGCCTCCCCTACGTGAGGCCCGGCGGCCGCTTCCTGGCCATGAAGGCCGCCGACTGCGGCGACGAGGTGACCCAGGCGGGCCGGGCGGCGTCGGTGCTGGGGGGGCGGCTGCTGCCCGCCTTCCGCTACCACATCCCCGGCACCGACGTGGACCGGCGGGTGGTGCCGGTGGAGAAGCTCTCCCCCACCCCCAAGGGCTATCCCCGCCGCTGGGCCAAGGTGCAGAAGGCCCCCCTGTGAGCCCGGTGCTGCCGGAGCGAAATATTTTTCCGTTTGCGCCAAATAGGCTTTGCACTCCGGGGAAACCGATGATATAATGAATTGCGTGGGTCCCATTTTCTGTGACCCGGCACTGTTAGGAGGTCTGCTATGGGAACCGTCATCGTGGTCACGTCCGGCAAGGGCGGCACGGGCAAGACCTCCCTCACCGGCGGCGTGGCCTCCTGCCTGGCCGCCCTGGGACAGAAGGTGCTGTGCATCGACCTGGACATCGGCCTCCGGAACCTGGACATCTCCCTGGGCATGACCGACCGGGCGCTGATGGACTTCACCGACGTGGTGGAGGGCCGCTGCACCCTGGAGCGGGCCGCCGTGGAGCACCCGGTGATCCGGGGCCTCTACCTGCTCACGGCGCCGGTGCGCCCCACCCCCGACGCCCTGGACGAGGAGAAGATGAAGGCCATGCTCCTCCAGGCCCGGGCGCAGTTCGACTACATCCTCATCGACTCCCCCGCCGGGCTGGGCAGCGGCTTCCGCCTGGCGGTGTGCGGCGCCGACCGGGCGGTGGTGGTCTCCACCAACGACTCCTCCGCCCTCCGGGACGCCCAGCGCACCGTGGTGGAGCTGGGCCGGCGGCTGGACACCATCCACCTGGTGATGAACCGCATCCAGCCCAAGCTGCTCCGCCGCCTCCGCACCACCATCGACGACGCCATGGATGCCGCCGGTCTCCCCCTGCTGGGGGTGGTGCCCGAGGACAGCCAGGTCATCCTGGCCGCCAACACCGGGGAGCCCCTCATATTGTTCAGCCGCAAGGGGGCCGCCCTGGCCTACCTGAACATCGCCAAACGCCTCATGGGGCAGCGGGTGCCCCTGATGAAGATCCGATGAGCCCCACCGGGCATTTTGAGAAAGGAAAGCGAGGACTGAGTAAGGAATGAACATTGCACTGATGAGTCACGACAGGAAGAAGGAATTGATGGTGCAGTTCTGCATTGCTTACTGCGGCATCCTCTCCAAGCACACCGTCTGCGCCACCAACACCACGGGCAAGATGGTGGCCGAGGCCACCGGCCTGCCGGTGAACCTCTTCCTCTCCCATGAGCACGGCGGCAGCCAGCAGATCGGCGCCCGCATCGCCTACAACGAGATCGACATGGTCCTCTTCTTCTCCGACCCCCAGAGCAACGACCTGGACGCCGACATCGACTACATCACCCGCCTGTGCGACCAGTACAACATCCCCTACGCCACCAACGTGGGCACCGCCGAGATGCTCATCCACGGCCTGGAGCGGGGCGACCTGGACTGGCGCGACATCGTCAGCCCCAAGACGGCCCCCTTCACCGTCTGAT
>CALWYC010000166.1 GCA_944385655.1 uncultured Intestinimonas sp.
GAGTTCGTCCGCTACGGGGTCATGCACCGGAACACCTACCTCAACTCCCCCAAACTTCTGGACCGGTACTACCGGCTGAAGGCCGACCCCCGCATCTGCTTCGCCGGGCAGATCACCGGGGTGGAGGGCTACGTGGAGTCCACCGCCTCCGGCTTCGTGGCGGCGGTGGAGCTGGCCAACCGGCTCCTGGGTAAGCCCCCGGTGGATTTTCCCCAGGAGACGGCCCTGGGTGCCCTGGCCCTTTACATCTCCAACGAGACGGTGGAGCAGTTCCAGCCCATGAACGTGAACTTCGGCATCATCCCGCCCCTGGGCTACAAGGTCAAGGGCAAGCGAAATAAAAACGCGGAATTGAGCCGCCGGGCGCTGGACATTTTGGCCGGGCTGGAGGTCTGAGGATTTCTCCTCGTCATTCTGAGGCCGCAGGCCGAAGAATCCGTCCTTCTTCGTCCGGGAAAGGACGGGGAGGCGGATCCTTCGCTGACGCTCAGGATGACGCGGGGAGCCGGGGGCGTGGGGCGGTCACCCTGTCAGCAGCCGCACCGCCAGGTGAAAGCCGTGGCGGAAGCAGGTGAGCTCCTCCAGGTCCCTCTGATGGGCCAGAAGGTCGTAGTACCGCTCAAAAAAGTCCTTGCCCATGGCCTTTTGGATCTGAGTGTGGCAGCTGTCCAGTTCCAGCGAGGCGGCGCGATGGTCCGCCTCCTCCCGGAAGGGCAGACGGTCGCTCTCGCTCTCCAGCAGATAGAGTTCTCTGATGTAGTCAGGCAAGTTCCTCACCTCATCTTTTAGATGAATCCATGATATCATCTAAAAGATGAATTGTCAAGGAGATCTTATGTTTGATCGGGATGTATTTCGTACTCGGCTCCGGGAGCTGAGGAAAAAAGCCGGCGAGTCGCAGGCTCAGTTGGCCCAAGCCATCGGAGTTTCCACCAATCAGGTGAGTGAGATGGAGAAGGGGACGAAAACCACCACTTTGGAGCGATTCTGCGCCATTTGTGAGCACTATAACGTCTCTGCCGATTATCTCCTTGGACGCAAGGAGGAAGAAAACGATACGAAAAGAGGGATCTCATGAAGATCATCGTAGACGCCATGGGCGGCGACAACGCCCCGCTGAGCAACGTCCGGGGCGCTGTGGCGGCCGTGAAGGAGCAGGGGGTGGAGGTCATCCTGGTGGGCCGTGGGGAGGACATCCTCCGCTGCCTGAAGGACGAGGGCATGGACACCCTGCCCGCCGGACTGGAGATCGCCCACGCCGACCAGGTGGTGGAGATGTGCGACAACCCCGCCACCGCCTTCAAGGAGAAGAAGGACTCCTCCCTCACCGTGGGCCTCAACCTCCTGAAGGAGGGAAAGGGGGACGCCTTCGTCTCCGCCGGCAGCACCGGCGCCCTCCTCTCCGCCGCCACCCTGATGGTCAAGCGGATCAAGGGCATCCGCCGGGCGGCCTTGGCCCCCGTGGTGCCCACCGGCAAGGGCGGCGCCATCCTCATCGACGCCGGCGCCACCGCCGAGTGCACCCCGGAGTACCTGCTCCAGTTCGCCTTCATGGGCTCCTACTACGCCGAGCGGGTCCTGGGCCGGCCCGAGCCCAAGGTGGGCCTCCTGAACATCGGCGCCGAGCCCTCCAAGGGCACCGACCTCCAGCGGGAGGCCCACGCCCTCCTCACCAAGGCCGGCCGGGAGGGCCGCATCAACTTCGTGGGCAACATCGAGGCCCGGGAGGCCGTCTACGGCGAGGTGGACGTCATCGTCTCCGACGGCTACTCCGGCAACATCTTCTTAAAGACCATGGAGGGCACCGGCGGCTTCCTGGCCAAGGAGCTCAAGGGGATGTTCAAGAAGAGCCTCATCACCAAGCTGGGGGCCCTGTGCGTCAAGGACGGCCTCATGAAGTTCAAGAAGATCCTGGATGCCGGCGAGGTGGGCGGCACCGCCCTGGTGGGCATCTCCAAGCCCGTCATCAAGGCCCACGGCTCCTCCAACGACTACGCCATCAAAAACGCCATCCGGCAGGCCGCCGCCTTCGCCTCCTCCGGCATCATCGACGACGTGGTGGAGAACATCGACCACATGCGCCTGGAGAAGCCCGCCGCCGGCGGCGCGGAAGCGGAAATTTGAAATAGGCTATTGACAGTGCGGGAAAATATCCCTATTATGTGTGTGTAAATAATCCTGTGTAAGGAGTCGATCGTCAATGATTTTTGAGAAGCTGTGTGACCTCATTTCGGAGCAGTTCAGCGTGGAGGCTGATACCATCACCATGGAGACCACCTTCACCGAGGACCTGGGGGCGGACTCCCTGGACATCGTGGAGCTGTCCATGGCCCTGGAGGAGGAGTTCGGGGTGTCTGAGATGAGCGAGGAGGACATCGCCGGCATCGCCACCGTGGGCGACCTGGTGAACTATCTCCAGAGCAAGCTGGACGCCTGAGCAGACGTTACTCAGGAGGCCCCGCCGCGGCGGGGCCTCCCTTTGCGTATGAGGAGGTGAAACGGATATGGAAAAGCTGGAGGAAAAGCTGGGGTATACCTTTCATGACCGCCGGCTGCTGGAGAACGCCCTGACCCACAGCTCCTACGCCAACGAGAACAAGAGCAAGGGGGAGACCAGCAACGAGCGGCTGGAATTCCTGGGCGACTCCGTGCTGGGCATGGTGGTGGCCGACCACCTCTACCGCACCCACCCCAACATGCCGGAGGGCGAGCTCACCCGCACCCGGGCGGCCCTGGTGTGCGAGGACAGCCTGGTGGAGGTGGCCGCCCAGCTGGAGCTGGGGCAGTACCTGAAGCTTGGCCGGGGCGAGGACGCCGGCGGAGGCCGGAAGCGGCCCTCCATCCAGGCCGACGCCGTGGAGGCGGTCATCGCCGCCGTGTACCTGGACGGGGGCATCGGCTCCGCCCGGAAGCTCATCACCAACTTCATCCTGACCAACAACGAGCGGGAGCAGGAGGGGGCCATCCGGGACTTCAAGACGGCCTTGCAGGAGCTGGTGCAGCGGGAGAGCGGCCGGGTGCTGAGCTACCGTCTCATGGGCGAGAGCGGTCCCGACCACGCCAAGGTCTTTTCCGTGGAGGTGGACCTGGACGGAAAGCCCATCGGCGCCGGCGAGGGCCGGAGCAAAAAGGAGGCCGAGCAGAACGCCGCCAAGGCCGCCATGGCCAGACTGCGGGCGGAGGGCTGAGGGCCCTGCGAGAGCGGGCGGGCCGTCGAGGACGCCGGATGTGGGGAGCTTCCCCGCCGGCGCGCTCGACGTCCCGTCGTCTCATGTCTGGGAGACATCCCATTGATCTGAGAAAGTGGAGGAACACCGTTTTGGAGAGAGAAAAATTTTCGTCCCGGCTGGGCTTCATCCTGATCTCGGCCGGCTGCGCCATCGGCCTGGGCAATGTGTGGCGCTTCCCCTATATCGTGGGCCAGTACGGCGGCGCCGCCTTCGTGCTGGTGTACCTGTTTTTCCTGGTCATCATGGGCCTGCCCATCATGGTCATGGAGTTCTCCGTGGGCCGGGCCAGCCAGAGGAGCATCCTGTGCTCCTTCCAGGAGCTGGAGCCCAAGGGCACCAAGTGGCACTGGTACGGCTGGTTCGGCATGGCGGGCAACTACCTGCTCATGATGTTCTACACCACCATCGCCGGCTGGCTCATCCTGTACTTCATCAAGATGCTCAAGGGCGACTTTGTGGGTCTGGACACCGCCGGCGTGCGCGCGGAGTTCGGCGCCGTCACCGCCGACCCGGTGCTCCAGACCGCCTTCATGGCCCTGGTGGTGGTGCTGGGCATGCTGATCTGCAGCCGTGGCCTGAAAAACGGCGTGGAGAAGATCAACAAGGCCATGATGGTCTGTCTGCTGTGCCTGCTGGTGGTGCTGGCCGTCCGGGCCGTCACCCTGCCCGGCGCCGCCGCCGGTCTGGAGTTCTACCTCAAGCCCAACTTCCAGAACCTGATGTTCGACGCCGACGGCAATTTCCGCCTGGGGGAGGCCGTCTACGCCGCCATGGGCCAGGCCTTCTTCACCCTGAGCCTGGGCATCGGCGCCATGGCCATCTTCGGCAGCTACATCGGCCGGGAGCGCAGCCTCATGGGCGAGGTCATCAACATCACCGTGCTGGACACCTTCGTGGCCTTCGTCTCCGGCCTCATCATCTTTCCCTCGGCCTTTGCCTTCGGGGTCCAGCCCGACGCCGGCCCCAACCTGATCTTCGTCACCCTGCCCAACATCTTCAACGAGATGCCCGGCGGGCGGCTGTGGGGCGCCCTCTTCTTCGTCTTCATGTCCTTTGCCGCCATGAGCACCGTCACCGCCGTCTTTGAGAACATCCTCTCCTGCTGGATGGACAAGTGGAACATGCCCCGGCGCAAGGCGGTGCTGGCCAACCTGGTCCTCATCTTCCTGCTGAGCCTGCCCTGCCTGCTGGGCTTCAACGTCCTCTCCGGCTTCCAGCCCTTCGGAGCGGGCACCGGCGTGCTGGACCTGGAGGACTTCATCGTCTCCCAGAACCTGCTGCCTCTGGGCTCCATCCTCTACCTGCTGTTCTGCGTGGCCTCCAAGAAATATGCCTGGGGCTATGAGAACTTCCTGAAGGAGGCCGACCAGGGCAAGGGCATCCGGTTCCCCGCCAGGCTGCGGCTTTACTTCACCTTTATCCTGCCCCTCATCGTCCTGGTGATCTTCGTGATGGGCTATTGGGAGAAGTTTTTCTAAGGCCCCCATCCATGTCCTGCCTGCGTGTGCTGCGCGGGCAGGACTTTTTT
>CALWYC010000167.1 GCA_944385655.1 uncultured Intestinimonas sp.
GGATGTTGCAGGCCACGATGATCTGGTTGGCCAGCTTGGTGGTGTTGCCGGCGCCCACCTCGCCGCAGCGGACCACGGAGGCGCCCATGGCGCCCAGCAGGTCCTTGTGTTCGTCAAAGACCTCCTGCTTGCCGCCCACCATGAAGGAGAGGGTGCCGTCGATGGCCTTGGGCTCGCCGCCGGAGACGGGGGCGTCCAGCATCTCGATGCCCTTCTTGGCCAGCTCCGCGGCGATCTCCTTGGAGGCCACGGGGTTGATGGAGCTCATGTCGATGAAGACGCTGCCGGGCTTCATGTGGGCGGCCACGCCGTCGTCGCCCAGCATGACGGCCTTCACCTGGGGGCTGTTGGGCACCATGGTGAGCACCACGTCGCAGGTCTCGCCGATCTGGGCGTTGGCGGCGGACTTGGCGCCGGCGGCCACGATCTCGTCCACGGCGGCCTGGTTGAGGTCGCTGACGGTCAGGTCATAGCCGGCCTTCAGCAGGTTCTTGGCCATGGGCTTGCCCATGATGCCCAGGCCGATGAGCCCGATCTTCTTGCTCTTATCCATGATAGATTCCTCCTAAAGTCAGTCGTAATAAAGGAAAGTGTGGGAGAGAACGCAGGGGAAATGAGGTCACCGCGGCCGGTCCGGGGAGAGCCACCAGCCGAACAGGTCCCAGACCGGGTCCCGCTCGGGGAGGGTGTTCTCCCGCAGCCGCTCCGGGGTGGGGCGGGCGGAGGGATACCGGGCGCCGGTGTAGAAGCGCCGGTCCAGGTAGGCTGCGGCGCCGCCGGAGGCCAGGCGCAGGGCGGTCACCGACTCCGGCAGGCCGGAGAGCCGGGAGAGGAGGTCCTCCCCGGGGGTCTGTTCTCCCCGGGCGAAGAGCCGCCGGCCGTTGAGGGCGGCGGCGGGGCGCCAGCCCGCCTCCTCCAGGAAGCGTCGGAGCTCCGGCTCCTCCGTCAGGTCCCCGTTCAGGAGGAGCCAGCCGTCCCCGCCGGGGCGGTCCCCGGTCTCCGCCGTCAGGAGGGTGCCGCTGAGGAAGCGGTAGCCCGCGGTGCCGCCGGCGTCGGCCTTGTAGTGGAAGGTGACCTCGCTGCCGGCGAGGTCCAGGCCGTCCCTCCGGCCGGAGAAGGTGTTCCGGCACAGCAGCCGCCGGTCCCCGTCGGCCAGGGGCAGGAGGGACCAGGCCCGGAAGGCCGCCTCGTCCATGCCGCCGGAGGCCCGGTAGGCGAAGCCCTCCAGGTCCCGGGCCAGCCCGAAGCACAGGTTGGCGGCGGCGGCGTTCCGGGCGTACTGCCGGCCCAGCTGGCGGGCCATCAGCAGCAGGACCACGCTGACGGCCAGCAGGAGGACACCGTAGGGGATCTGTCCCCGGAGCAGCAGGAGCAGGGCCACCGCGAAGCACACGGCGATCCCCACGGCCATTCCCCGGTTGATCCGGTTGGCCATGCACAGCTTTTCCACCTGGGCGGTGATGTCGTCCATATACGGCGCCTCCTTGTCCCGGCGGGACGGGTCAGTTGTTGGCGGGGTCGGCCATGAAGGCCAGCAGCTCGTCCCGCTTCTGGTCCAGGTAGCGGCCCCAGAGAGTGTCGTCCAGGAAGGGGTTGGGCCCGTCGGGGTCCTCCAGCTGACGCCGGCGGCGCTCCAGGGTCTGGTTGTTGATGCAGTGGTTGGCCAGGAAGAGCTCCACCTTCTCGTCCCGGACCTTGGCCAGGGACTCCAGGTAGACCCGGCGGGTCTGGTAGGTGGGGTCGCCGATCTCGATGAGGTAGTCCTTCTGCAGGGTGTTGAAGCCGAAGCCGCCGTAGTAGCCGCAGCGCTTGACCTCGTCGCCGTCGTGGGCGTCGAAGAAGCAGGCGATGCACCCGTCGGTGTGGCCGGGCACCAGGCGGAAGGTCATGGTGGTGTTGCCGAAGGTGAGCACGTCCCCCTCCCGGATCTCATAGTCGGGGGTGAAGAGGACGTCGGCGTCGTTGCGGGACTCGCAGATGGCGGAGATCTCCGGGGCCTCCCGGAACATTTTGGCGTCGGGGGCGCCCAGGTAGAGCTTGGTGCCGAACATGCGCTGGAAGAAGACGGCTCCGCCGATGTGGTCCACGTGGCCGTGGGAGTGGATGATCCACTTCACGTCGCAGGGGCGGAAGTCGGCCTCCCAGATGGCGTTGACCAGCATGGCGGTGGCGCCGCAGTTGCCCGAGTCGATGAGCAGCAGGCCGTCGCCGGTGTCGATGAGGTGGACGCACACCCAGCTGTCCCCCACATACCACACGTTGCCGTAGATGCGGAAGGGGTGGACGTACCGGCTCTCCTGGTCCAGCCAGTAGTGGCCCAGCTTGTTTTGGGCCAGCTCGGCCCGCCGGTCCAGGTAGGCCTGGTAGCTTTTTTTCATGGTCATGAGATATCCTCCTTTGGCAGGGAAGACGAAGGCCGGGACCGCCGCTCCGGCGGTGGAATCAGACCGCTTCCTTGCTCTTTTTCGCCCGCTTGTAGATGGACTGGATCACGGGGGAGAAGACGCAGAGGATGGCGATGACCATCAGGATGCCGGACACGGGACGGGTGAAGAAGCTGGTCCAGGTGCCGGAGTACTGGAAGGCCTTGAGCATGTTCTTCTCCATGATGGGCCCCAGGATGAAGGCCAGGATCAGGGGGGAGTTGGGCAGGCCGCCGGCCGCCATGAGGATGCCCACGAAGCAGAAGAACATCATCATGCCCACCTTGTAGAGGTTGCCGGAGTCCACGTAGGCGCTGGCCAGGGAGATGACCAGCAGGGCGGGGTACATGTAGTGGTTGGGCACCCGCAGGATGTAGGGGAAGTAGCGCTTGCCGAAGAGCTGCATGATAAAGACTACCACGGCCACCAGGGCCACGGTAAAGAACATGAGGTAGACCACGTTGCCGCTGTTGGCGAAGACCATGGGGCCCATCTCCAGGCCGTGGATGGTGAGGGCGCCGATGAGAAGGGCGGTGGTGGAGTCGCCGGGGATGCCCAGGGCGGCCATGGGGATCATGGCGCCGCCGATGGAGGCGTTGTTGGCTACCTCGGGGGCCCAGACGCCGCCCTCAGCGCCGTGTCCGTACTCCTCGGGGTGCTTGGAGGCGTTCTTGGCAGAGGAGTAGGCCACCAGGTTGGAGAGGCCGGAGCCCATGCCGGGCAGGAAGCCGATGCCCAGGCCGATGAAGAAGGAGCGGATGATGTTGCCGGCCTCGTTCTTGAAGTCCCTGGGGGTCAGGCCGTAGCCCTTCAGGCCCTCCTTGCTCACCTTGGGGTTCTCCACGAAGCCCTTGCCGAAGGTGATCAGGATGTGGCTGACAGCAAAGATACCGGTGAGCACCACGATCATGCCCAGGCCGCCCATGAGGTAGATGTTGTCAAAGATGAAGCGGGGCTCGGCGTCAATGGGGGAGTAGCCCACGGAGGCCAGGATGAGGCCGATGCTGGTGGAGGCCAGACCCTTGAACATGTTGCCCTTGGAAATGGCCAGCACCATGGTCATGGCCACCAGGCACAGGGCGGTGTACTCCCAGGCGCCCATGGCGAAGGCAAAATTGGCCACCTGCTCGGAGAGGAAGCCGCCAAACAGGGCGCTGAAGAAGGTGCCCATGAAGGAGGCGGTCATGCCGATGGCCAGGGCCTTGCTGGCCTTGCCCTGCTTGGCCAGGGGGTGGCCGTCCCAGCAGGTGGACACGGCGGAGGCGGAGCCGGGGATGCCCAGCAGCACCGAGCCGATGAAGGCGCCGGAGCAGCCGCCGATCCACAGGGAGAGCAGAAAGATAATGGCGGTGGCGTGATCCATGCTGTAGGTCAGGGGCATAAAGAGCATGACGGCCATGGTGCCGGACAGGCCGGGGATGGCGCCGAAGATGATGCCCACGAAGGTGCCCGCGATCATCAGCGCCACGTTCTCCGGTACGATGAACTGGGAGAGGATGTAAGGCAGATATTCAATCATGTTTCGTCCCCTCCCTTATTCAAACAGCAGGCCCTCGGGGAGGGTCATGCCGAACAGCGGGACGTACATGGCCCAGATGGCCACGGCGACCACAATGGAGAACACGATGCGCACCCACAGCCGGGTGTTCATCCCGCTGGCTTTTGCAAAGTAGGTGGTGAGGCCATAGAGCAGGAAGGGCGTCACGATGAGGTAGCCCAGGTACTTCATGGCCAGCACGTAGACGCACAGGACAACGAAGGTGATGAGGACCCGGAGCCAGCCGGCCTTGCTCAGGAAGACCGCGTCGGCGTCCTTCTGGCGGCAGCCGTTGACGAAGATGCCGGCGCCGCAGACGATGAGGCCGAACACGCCGATGCCGGGCAGCAGCGCGGGGCCGGGGTAGGAGGCGGTGAAGGGGGTCTTGAATTGGCTGATGAGGACGGCGAAGAAAATGCCGGCTAGGATCAGGAGGACCCCGGTGAGCTGGTCGCGTTTGATTTTCAAGTGTGGTCCCTCTCTTTCTTCGGAGATGATGTGCGCCTCACCGCGCCGTCCGTGGAAGGGCGGTGAGGCGCACGGAAGGATCTGCGGCCCGGACGTTTAGCCAGCGGTGATGCCCAGCTCGGCGCACACGGCGTTGAGCTGCTCCTGCTGGTTGGCCACGATGCTCTGGGCCTCCTCAAAGGGGGCGAACTCCATGCCCATGCCGGAGCTCTCCAGGATCTCCACGGTGTCGGGGTCCTG
>CALWYC010000168.1 GCA_944385655.1 uncultured Intestinimonas sp.
ACCTGCTGGAGATCGCCGACACCATCATCATCGGCGGCGGCATGACCTACACCTTCCTGAAGGCCCAGGGCGGCTCCGTGGGCAAGTCCCTGCTGGAGGCCGACTGGCTGGACTACTGCAACGACATGATGAAGAAGGCCCAGGAGAAGGGCGTCAAGCTCCTCCTGCCCGAGGACACCGTGTGCGCCAAGGAGTTCTCCGCCGACGCCGAGCCCATCACCGTGGACAGCATGAACATCCCCGACGACTGCATGGGCATGGACATCGGCCCCAAGGCCATCGCCGCCTACGCCGAGGCCGTCAAGGACGCCGGCACCGTCATCTGGAACGGCCCCATGGGCGTCTTTGAGTTCCCCGCCTTCGCCGCCGGCACCAAGGCCGTGGCCGAGGCCCTCAGCAAGAGCAGCGCCATCACCATCATCGGCGGCGGCGACTCCGCGGCCGCTGTGCAGCAGCTGGGCTACGCCGACAAGATGACCCACATCTCCACCGGCGGCGGCGCTTCCCTGGAGTTCATGGAGGGCAAGGAGCTGCCCGGCGTCGCCTGTCTGCTGGACGCTTAATTAAAACAAAAGCCGCCGCGCGAGCGGGAGCGAGCCGCGCCGCAGGCGCGTTCAAGCATTTGCGCAGCAAACCTTGCCGCAGGGCGAATTCATTTCGCCCGAGGAAGTGAAATGCAAAGGGGTCCCCAACGGAGCGGTGCTCCGTTGGGGGTGCGCTTCCCTGGAGTTCATGGAGGGCAAGGAGCTGCCGGGTGTGGCTTGTCTCCTGGATGCCTGATCGGACAACCGCTGCAAGGTATTTGTCATCCACCGCATTTTATCCGAACATAGATTGATGAGGAAAGAAAGGGGTCCAAGCTACCCATGAACAGAAGATACCGGAAAACCATCATCGCCGGGAACTGGAAGATGAACAAGACCCTCTCCGAGACCCGCGCCTTTGCCGAGGAGCTCAAGCCCATCCTGCCCAAGGGCAAGTGGTGCGACGTGGTGCTCTGCGTGCCCTATGTGAACATCCCCGCCGCCGTGCGCCTGTTCAAGGACTGCCGGGTGGCCATCGGCGCTGAGAACTGCCACTACGAGGCCACCGGCGCCTACACCGGCGAGGTGTCCGCCGAGATGCTCAAGGAGCTGGGCGTGAAGTACGTCATCATCGGCCACTCCGAGCGCCGCCAGTACTACAACGAGACCGACATGACCGTCAACAAGAAGGTCCACGCCGCCCTGGAGGTGGGCCTGCGGCCCATCATCTGCGTGGGCGAGAGCCTGGAGCAGCGGGAGCTGGGCGTCACCATGGAGCTCATCGCCTACCAGGTGAAGTGCGCCCTCTCCGGCGTCAGCGCCGACAAGCTCCGCCACGTGGTCATCGCCTATGAGCCCATCTGGGCCATCGGCACCGGCAAGACCGCCACCTCCGAGCAGGCCGGCGAGGTCTGCCAGGCCATCCGCGCCGTCATCCGCAAGCTCTACGGCGCCCGCGTGGCCCGCTCCGTCACCATCCAGTACGGCGGCTCCATGAATCCCAAGAACGCCGCCGAGCTCCTGGCCCAGCCCGACGTGGACGGCGGCCTGATCGGCGGCGCGTCCCTGAAGCCGGAGCAGTTCGTGGAGATCATCAACGCGGCCAACCAAGAGGACTGAGGGCCGCCGGCCACGGGCGAGCGAAGGCGAGCCGCGCCGTCAGGCGCGCCCAAGCGTTTGCGAAGCAAACCTTGCCGCAGGGCGGATTCATTCCGCCCGAGGATGTGAAATCCAAGCGGGGTCCCCACATGAGCCCGCTCATGTGGGGCGGACGGCGGCCTGATCGGCGGCGCGTCCCTGAAGCCGGAGCAGTTCGTGGAGATCATCAACGCGGCCAACCAAGAGGACTGAGGGCCGCCGGCCACGGGCGAGCGAAGGCGAGCCGCGCCGTCAGGCGCGCCCAAGCGTTTGCGAAGCAAACCTTGCCGCAGGGCGAAAGGCCGCGCATGTTCTGCGGAACATGCATAGCGCTGCGCGCGCGGCCTCGCGGGCGGGAACCAGTTCCCCCCGCGTGCCCCCCTCCGCTCTCCGAGGGGGCTCTGATGGTCCACATGGGGAACGGACGGAACTCTGTTCGTCCCGCAGAGAGCTTCGCACTGCTTTGAGCGGGCATTTTGTGACTTGAGTTAGAATACGAGGTTCAGATATGAATAAAACACCTACCACCCTGATCATTATGGACGGGTTCGGCCTCCGGGACGAGACCATGGGCAACGCCATCGCCAACGCCCGGAAGCCCCACCTGGACAAGATCTTTGCCGAGAACCCCGGCTGCAAGCTGTCGGCCTCCGGCCTGGATGTGGGCCTGCCCGACGGCCAGATGGGCAACTCCGAGGTGGGCCACACCAACATCGGCGCCGGCCGGGTGGTCTTCCAGGACCTGCCCCGGATCACCAAGGCCATCGCCGACGGCGACTTCTTCACCAACGAGGCCTATGTGGCCGCCATGGACGACTGCAAGGCCAAGGGCACGGCCCTCCACATCATGGGCCTGATGTCCGACGGCGGCGTCCACAGCCACATCGACCACATCTTTGCCGCCCTGGACATGGCCAAGCAGCGGGGCCTCACCAAGGTCTACGTCCACGCCTTCCTGGACGGCCGGGACGTGCCCCCCTCCTCCGGCAAGGACTTCGTCGCCCGGCTCCACGAGAAGTGTGAGGCCCTGGGCAACGCCCACATCGGCGTCATCTCCGGCCGGTACTACGCCATGGACCGGGACAAGCGCTGGGAGCGCCTCCAGAAGGCCTACGACGCCCTGGTCATGGGTGAGGCCCCCTTTGAGGCCGACCCCGTGGCCGCCGTCCAGAAGTCCTACGACGCCGAGGTCACCGACGAGTTCGTGGTGCCCGTCCTCTGCTGCAAGGAGGCCGTCATCTCCGAGAACGACTCGGTCATCTTCATGAACTTCCGCCCCGACCGGGCCCGGGAGATCACCCGCGCCTTGGTGGACCCCGACTTCACCGACCTGGAGCGGAAGAAGGGGTATTTCCCCCTCCACTACGTCTGCACCACCGAGTACGACGCCACCATGCCCAACGTGACGGTGGCCTTCCCCAAGCAGAAGCTCACCAACATCTTCGGCGAGTATATCTCCAACCTGGGCCTCACCCAGCTGCGCATCGCCGAGACCGAGAAGTACGCCCACGTGACCTTCTTCTTCAACGGCGGCGTGGAGCAGACCTTCCCCGGCGAGGACCGGGTCCTCATCCCCTCTCCCTCCGTGCCCACCTATGACCTCAAGCCCGACATGAGCGCCCGTGAGGTCACCGACGCCTGCGTGGAGCGCATCGAGAGCGGCAACTACGACGTCATCATCCTCAACTTTGCCAACTGCGACATGGTGGGCCACACCGGCGTGTACGAGGCCGCCCGGCTGGCGGTGGAGACCGTGGACGAGTGCGTGAACCGCGTGGTGGAGGCCACCTCCAAGATGGGCGGCATCTCCCTCATCACCGCCGACCACGGCAACGCCGACCGCATGCTGGAGGACGACGGCGTCACCCCCTACACCGCCCACACCACCAACCCGGTGCCCTTCTACATCGTGGGCGCCGACGTGAAGCTGCGGGACGGCAAGCTGGCCGACATCGCTCCCACCATGCTGGACCTGATGGGCCTGGAAAAGCCCGCCGAGATGGACGGGGAGACGCTGATCCTGAACTAAGGGATTTTCCAGGCCCATCTCCGCCGAAGGCGGGCGGCGCTTGCGCCGTCCAAGCGTTTTGGCCGAAGGGCAAAACCTTGATGCCGGGGCAATTCATTTGCCTCGAGCAGATAAAAAGAATGGGGTCCCCGCGCGGCCTGCCGCGTGGGGCGCCTGGAGAAGCCGGAGGAGATGGACGGGGAGACCCTGATCCTGTAAAGGGTATCTGGCGGGAGGGACCTTCCGCCTTACCATAAAAGCTGACCCGGCGGACGGAGGTCCGCCCCCACAAAACGTCCCTGTATGGCGGGTACGCCCGCCGCCAAATACGAAAGGAGTTTTTACCAATGAAGCAGATCATCGAGATCGTTGACGTCCTGGGCCGTGAGATCCTGGACTCCCGCGGCAACCCCACCGTCGAGGTGGAGGTCTATCTGGAAGACGGCACCGTGGGCCGCGCCAGCGTGCCCTCCGGCGCCTCCACCGGCGTCCATGAGGCCTGCGAGCTCCGGGACGGCGACAAGGAGCGCTACCTGGGCAAGGGCGTGCTCAACGCCGTGGAGAATGTGAACAGCGAGATCGCCGAGTGCCTGGTGGGCATGAACGTGCTGGATCAGACCGCCATCGACAAGGCCATGATCGAGCTCGACGGCACCCCCAACAAGAGCCGTCTGGGCGCCAACGCCATCCTGGGCGCCTCCCTGGCCTGCGCCAAGGCCGCCGCTGAGAGCCTGGGCGTCAGCCTCTACAACTACATTGGCGGCGTCAACGCCAAGACCCTCCCCGTGCCCATGATGAACATCCTCAACGGCGGCGCCCACGCCACCAACAACGTGGACATCCAGGAGTTCATGATCATGCCTGTGGGCGCCTGCTGCTGGAAGAAGGCCCTCCAGATGTGCGCCGAGGTCTTCCACACCCTGAAGACCGTCCTCAAGGAGAACGGCAC
>CALWYC010000169.1 GCA_944385655.1 uncultured Intestinimonas sp.
ATATACTTGTCATTCTCTGCGATCAGGTCGATCTCGCCGAACCGGCACCGCCAGCCGGCGGCCACCACCCGCCAGCCCCGCCCACGGAGCCAGTCCGCAGTCTGGGTCTCCCCCCAGCGGCCCAGCAGCCGCCGGTCGCCGCCGGTCACGTGGCCTCTCCCCTGGCGTAGAACTTCTTGAGAAAGCTCTTGCGGTGGATGGGACAGGGGCCGTACTGCCGCAGCAGCTCATAGTGGCGCTTGGTAGGATAGCCCTTGTGGCGGTCAAACTCGTACTCCGGGTAGATCCCGGCCATCTCCTCCATGTACCGGTCCCGGCTCACCTTGGCCAGGATGGAGGCAGCGGCGATGTTAGCGCTGAGGCTGTCCCCTTTTACAACGGTGCGGTGTGGACAGGAGATCCCCTTGTCACGGTTCCCGTCGATGAGAGCGAAGTCCGGCACCGGGTCCAGGGCCCGAATGGCCCTGTCCATGGCCAGCAGTCGGGCAGCGAGGATGTTCATCTCGTCGATGGCGGCGGCGTCCACGGAGGTCACCGCCCAGGCCACCGCCTTCTCCCGGATTTCGTCAAAGAGCCGGTCCCGGCGTTTGGGGGTCACCTGTTTGGAGTCGTTGAGGCCCTCAGGGACCCAGCCCCAGGGCAGGATCACAGCTGCGGCGTACACGTCCCCAGCCAGGGGACCGACACCCGCCTCGTCGGCACCGCAGACCAGCAGGGTGCCCTCCCGGCGGCACTGCTCCTCCAGGGCCCAGAGGTCAACCTTCTCCATGGTCCCCAACTCCTTCCGGCGCTTCCAGTGTAAAGCGTCCCAGCTTGCCGCCCCGGAACTCATCCAGCAGCACCCTGGCCATGCGCTCCAGGTTCACTTCGCCGCCGGAGATGAGGAAGCCCCGCTTCCGTCCGGCTGCCTCCAGCAGCTCCCAACCGGGGGTATCCGGCTCCGGCGTCAGCTTGTAGCGCTCAGCCAGGGCCTGAGGATACCGGGCGGCTAGTTCCTCCATGAGGGTGCAGCCCAGCTCCTCCACGTCCATGATGTCGTCCTTGATGGCCCCAGTATAGGCCAAGCGGCGACCCACTTCCTGGTCCTCAAACTTGGGCCAGAGGATGCCTGGTGTATCCAGCAGATCCAGACCGGCATCCACCGCCACCCACTGCTTGCCCCGGGTGACGCCGGGACGGTCCTGAGCCTTGGCTGATTTTCGCTTGGCCACCTTGTTAATGAAGGTGGACTTGCCCACGTTGGGCACCCCCACCACCATCACCCGGACGGGACGGCCTACCTGGCCCTTCTCCCGCCACCGGGCGATCTGCTCCTTCAGGGCCTCTTTGACCACGTTGGAGAACTGGTTCACCCCGGCCCCCGTCTTGCTGTCAGTCTCCAGCACGGCGCAGCCCCGGTCCCGGAACCACTTGCCCCAGGCCCTGTTCAAGGCCGGGTCGGCCTGGTCCGCCCGATTGAGCACGATGAGCCGGGGCTTGCGGCCCACCAGCTCGTCGATGTCCGGGTTCCGGCTGGACCGGGGGATCCGCGCGTCGATGACCTCCGCCACCAGATCCACCAGCTTCAGATCCGCCTCGATCATCCGGCGGGTCTTGGTCATATGGCCGGGATACCATTGGATGTTCAAGCCCTCACGCTCCTCTCTTTCCGGTCTCGCCCCGGAGGGCACCATATATAGAAGTCATTATACAACACATTCCGGCGAAATGAAAAGAGTCCTGTCACCTTTTTGAAAAAGGATACAAAAAAGGAGCGGCGAACCGCTCCTTTTCCGTGGGGATTCTCTTACAGCTTCTCCTTGATCTTGGCGCTCTTGCCCACGCGGTCACGCAGGTAGTAGAGCTTGGCCCGGCGCACCTTACCGGAGCGGACGGTCTCGATCTTCTCGATGACGGGAGAGTGGAGGGGGAAGACCTTCTCCACGCCCACGCCGTAGGAGACGCGGCGGACGGTAAAGGTCTCGGCGATGCCGCCGTGCTTCTTGGCGATCACAGTGCCCTCGAAGACCTGGATACGCTCACGGTTGCCTTCCTTGACCTTGATGTGCACCCGAACGGTGTCGCCCACTTCCACCTTGGGGGGCTCGGCCTTCAGGTACTTCTCATTGAAATTCTGCATGAGATCCATTTTTACTTCCTCCTGTTTATAGGCGGTCATACCGGCTCATCACGCCGCTCCTCCCTTTTGAGACCGGCACCGCAGAGGACCACCCTTTATCAAAGCCAAAATATGATACCACGGAAGTCTGAAAAATGCAAGCCTATTTTTCCATTTTTCCCGTTCTCAGCTGGCACAGGAGGAGCCAGCCCCCCATGAGGGCCAGAGTGACTCCGCCCCCCCGGGCCAGCAGGCTGATGCCCCCTGCCAGCAGCCCGACCCCCAAGGCCATGGAGCAGGCCCGCACCCCGGCCGCCGCCGCATCGTGAGGCAGGAACCCGGACAGGATGAGCAGCAGGGCTCTCCCCCCGTCCAGGGGCCACACCGGCAGCAGGTTGAACCCGCCCAGACACAGGCTCAGCCCCGCCAGCAGCCACCCCTCCTCCCCCAGCCGGAGGGCGGCCCAGGCCAGGACCAGACTGACCCCGGGACCGGCCAGGATGGCCGCCAGCTCCCCTGCGTAGGTCAGAGGACGGCGCCGGTCCAGGGTCATTTCCCCGCCCGAAATTGTCAGGCGCAATTCCTTTACAGCTCCTCCCTGGAGCTGGACAGCGGCATAATGCCCCAGCTCATGGACGGCGGCGGCCATCAGGGCCCAGGGCAGCACTCCCTCCCCATCCAGCAGGACCAGGGCCGCCCCCAGCAGCAGGAAGCCGGGGGTACAGGTCACACCGCGCACCACCTCCATGGCCTACTCCGTCTCGATGTAGTCCGCCGGGTCCACCAGCATCCCGTTCACCTTCAGCTCAAAATGGAGGTGAGCTCCGGTGACCTCGCCGGTGTCCCCCACCTCGGCCACCTTCTCCCCCGCCGCCACCTGCTGGCCCGGCTGGACACACAGGCGGCTGCAGTGGGCGTAGAAGCTGGTGACTCCGTTGGCGTGGGCGATCTGGAGATACTGGCCGTAGGCGGGGCTCTCCCCGATATAATCCACCGTTCCGGCGGCAAAGGCCCCGATGTCGGAGCCGTAGTCGGCGGCCAGGTCCAGGCCGTTGTGAAACTTCTCTCCACCCTCGATGGGGTGCTCCCGGAGCCCAAAGCCAGAGGAGACCGGCGCCATCACCGGCGCAGCGGTCTCCCCCACTCCCAACGGGTCCATATCCTCCTCTGCCGCCTCCGGGGCGGGCGTCTCCTGGGCAGTCTGATCAGCCTGGGTGACCTCGGCCTCCGGTGTCGGTGCGGCCTCCTGGATTGGCAGCACCAGGTTGCCGGCCTGCTCCGACAGCCGCTCCGCCTCCACCCGATAGAGGGCGTTGTTCCGGGCGGCAAAGACGTAAGGGCTCCACCCGGGTTCTTCCATACCAAGCACCGCCCGCCAGGCTTGGGCCACGATCTCCTGGCCGGACGCTCCCCGGTCCATGGCGCTGCCCAGGCGGGCGAAGGCGGCCCTGAAGTCGGTGTCCGTCCGGATGACCTGGAGGATCTCCCCCCGGACCTCCTCCATGCCGCCGGGAAGGGCGTCACGGCCGAGAAAGACCGCCAGGAAGAGGACGGCGCACACACACAGCTGGAGGAGCCGCCGCCGCTCCCTGGGCGCCAGGGCCACCTTCCGGCGGTCTCGCCGCCCGCTGCCGCCTGTGCTCCGCCGCCGCCCCGCCGTCCGCCGGGCCGTATGCTCCCAATGCCGGGCGCCCTCCATGGCCGTCCCCTCCCGTCTTTCCCGTTTCACCCCATCCTATTCGGACGGGCCATACGGTATGACAGGGGGTTACTGCTTCTTTTTCTCCAGGGCCTTGTCCATGGCGTGGCGCACCGGCGCCGAGCGCTCCCGACGGTTGTTTTGGGCCAGGATGGCGGCGATCTGGCCCAGCGTCTGCTCCAACTCCTGCCGGAAGATGGTGGCCGACAGCCGCAGGGCGCCGTGGCCCAGGATGATGAGCTGCTCCGCCCCGTCAGAGGTGGCCACCCGCACCCGATGGCGCTGCTTGGAGAGCTCAAAGGTGGTCTTTTCGATGTAGGCGTCCGCCGTCTCCGCCTCCTTGGTGTAGACCACGTGGATGTTGTGGTAGCGGGAGACCTCCCGGGTGCTGCCCGGCACCTTGTAGGCGTCAAAGACCAGGATAACCTCACATTTGCGGAACCCCTGGTAGTTGCTCAAAAGGTCCATGAGCACCTGCCGGGCGGCGTCCAGGTTGTCCTGGGCCACCGCCTTGAGCTCCTCCCAGGCGAAGATGATGTTGTAGCCATCCACCAGCAGGTACTCCGGTCCCCGGTCCCGCTCCAGGATGCGGTACTTCTCCCCGTCCAGGCTGGTCCGGGCCGGCTTGGGGGCTGGGCGGAAGGCCTCCCGCTCCACCTTGCCGTAGGTCCGCTCAAAGATGGCCTGGAGCTCCTTGTCCTCCTCCAGGGACCCCGCCCAACTCCGCCGGCTCCCGCCGGCGGGCGTAGGGTCCGGCACCTCCTCCTCCGGCGTGAGGTCGACGCCGCTGCTCACGTGGGCCATGGCGGGGACCTG
>CALWYC010000170.1 GCA_944385655.1 uncultured Intestinimonas sp.
AAACGGCGTGACCATTACGGTCACACCGTTCTCTGCCCCTCGCAAAGCTAAATAGTACCTTATCACTATTAAGCCTTTGCATGTCCGGCTTTGTGTTGCCAATTAGTCGGTGACGAAAGGCAGCAGAGCGATCTGACGAGCCTGCTTGATGGCCTGGGTCAGCTGACGCTGATGCATGGCGCAGGTGCCGGTGGTCCGGCGGGGCAGGATCTTGGAACGCTCGGAGAGGAACCGACGCAGCTTGGCGGCGTCCTTGTAGTCGATGTGCTCGACCTTGTCCACGCAGAAGCTGCAAACCTTGCGGCGCTTGCGGCCGCGGGGACGCTCTCTATCCATAGGCATGGTATATACCCTCCTTGTTCAGAAATGATAATTTGATTGCCCCAAATGGTGTTGGGGCCCCATTTTGATGGGAACCATCAAAATGGGAGTTCTCCGTCGTCGTCGTCCAGCTCGGCAAACTGGTTGCCGCCGCCCATGGGGGCGGTGTAAGCCGGGGGAGGCACGGGAGCGCTGGGGGCGGGGGCGGAATAGCCGCCGCCGTAAGAGCCGCCGTAGCTGCCGCCGCCCTCGCCGTCCCGCTTGGAATCGCCGAAGTAGACGTTGTCGGCCACCACCTCGGCGGTGGTGCGCTTGTTGCCGTCCTTATCGGTCCAATCTCGCATCTGGAGACGGCCCTCCACGATGGCCATGCGGCCCTTGGTGAAGTACCGGGAGACGAACTCGGCGGTGGCGCGCCAGGCGACCACGTTGATGAAGTCGGCCTTCTTCTCACCGGTCTCTCTGTCCTTGAAATCCCGGTCCACCGCCAGACGGAGGGTGGCTACGGCCACCCCGGAGG
Organism: uncultured Intestinimonas sp.; assembly: GCA_944385655.1. GTDB lineage: Bacteria > Bacillota > Clostridia > Oscillospirales > Oscillospiraceae > Intestinimonas. Next base: position 842 of record CALWYC010000170.1, read on the forward strand.
GGGTGTGCCGCATCTCAGGATCCGCCACCAGGCGGCCCTGAAGAAAGATCTTGTTGAGCATTTCTGCCGCTCCTTACTGCTCGTCCTTGCAGACGATCATGGAACGCATCACGCCGTCGGTGATCCGCAGCACGCGGTCCAGCTCGGCGGGGAAGGCGGCGTCAGCCGTAAAGGTCATGAGAACGTAGTAGCCCTCGTTCAGGTCGTTGATGGGATAGGCCAGACGGCGCTTGCCCCACTCGTCAACCTCGGCCACGGTGCCCCGGGCCTCAGCCATGGTCTTGAACTTGGCGACCATAGCGGCGATGGCCTCCTCACCCATAGCGGGGTCGAGGATGTAGACCACCTCGTAGTTGCCATTGACTTTTGCCATGTTTCTTGCACCTCCTTATGGACATATGGCCCCTGCTCATGCAGGAGCAAGGATGTTGCCCGTCTGATCCCAGACAAGCTACACTATTATATATGAAATCTGGAATTTGTCAAGGGCTTTTTGGGAAGAAACGGGCAGAAAATGGGGGCTGTTCCGGGAAACAGCCCCCATTTCGTGTCGGTCACTGGAGTTCCACGGCGATGGCCGGGGAGAACTCCGTCTCGCGGGTGAAATTCAGCTTCAGCTCCACGGTGTCCCAGGGGTAGTCCCGCAGGGAAAAGGAGATTTCATGGAGCCCCTCCTCCAGGTTTTCCTGCCCGGGCTCGGAGGCGTGTGCGGCGGTGCTCATGGAGTTGAAGGAGTGCTCGCCCCCCTCCGGGTCCCGGTAGTTCCAGGAGATGAACTGCTGGATGCCGGGGGCGAGCAGCACGCAGCGGACGTCCTCACCCTGCCGGTCGGCGGAGAGGAACTCCACTCCCTCCGGGAGCCAGCCGGCCTCGCCGGTGTTCAGGTCCACCGTGACCCACTCCTTGTCCTTGTCCAGCCACCGGGCTCCGGTGATGTAGAGGGTGAGGCGCCTGGGTGCGCGGAAGAAGCTGCTCTCAAGGTAGTAGTGGATAACGTCGTTGGTGCCGTCCTCGCCGCTGGACACCAGACGGCCGCTGCCGCTGGAACGGGAGCCGGCCTCGTAGCGGTTCCCCTTCTCGTCCTCCAGGTAGAAGTCCAGACCGGCCAGCCAGGCGGTATTGTCCGGGTCGGAGGACACCGCCAGCCGGGCGTGGGTGGGGTTCACCACCAGCTCCCGGAGGAGGAGCCGCTGGCCGTCCACCTCCACCCACTGGTCCAGGGGAATGGTCTCCCCCGGGACGGTGAAGCGGTCGTCCAGCTCCAGGTCGAAGGTGAAGGTGGCCACCACCTCCGGCTCCCGGGCAGGTTCCGGCTCGTCCCAGATGCTGGAGTCGGGGGCGACGGCGGAGCCGTCCCTGTCCTCCTGCCGGGCGGTCACCGCGCAGGTGAGGCGCAGGGCCTCCGGTACCTGGAGGTCATCGGCGTAGTTGACGTTGAAGTCACCCAGATCGCCGGCAGTGGTCTCGCTGCTGACGATGGAGTAGCCCTCCAGCTTCTCTCCGTCGGGGCCGGTGATGCTGGGGTAGACGTGGTAGCGGTCGTAGTCCCCGCCGGAGACGGTGTAGAAGAAGTTGATCTGCATGGTGTCCAGGATCAGGTATTCCAGCCGGAAGGTGATGCCGTTTTCCGTCTGTTCCCGGTCCACCACCTGGACAAAGTCGTTCTCCACCGCCGCCTTCAGGCTGGGGGAGAGGGCCACCGCCGCCGCCAGGTCCCGGAGGCCGGGGATGCGCCCGCAGGCCTGGGCGAAGGGGACGCAGCAGTTCACCAGCAGCACGAAGGCCGCCGCCACGCCCCCCAGGGAGGCCGCAGGGATGCCCAGCCACCGCTTGAGGGTCCGCTTCCGGGCCCGGGCCCTGGCCCGCTCCACCGTGCCCTCCAGCTCCGGCGGCGTATCGCTCAGCTGGGCCACCAGGGCCCAATATTCCTCGTTTCGGTTCATGAATGGACCGCCTCCTCTCCGTCGGTGAGCTCCAGCCGCAGCAGCCGGAGGGCCTTCCGCTGCCGGGTGACCACGGTGCCCTGGGGGATGTCCAGGGTCCGGGCGGTCTCCGCCAGGGTAAGGCCGGTAAAGTAGCGCAGGATGATGACCTCTTTCAGCTCCCGGGGGAGCCGCCCCACCGCGTCCCGGAGGGGGAGGGCGTCGAAGGCCTCCTGGGCGGTCTCGGGCAGCTCCGCCATGGCCACCTCCCGCCTGTGCCGCCGCAGCTCGGCGTTGCAGGCGTTGATGAGGATGCGGGTGAGCCAGGTGTCGAAAAAGGCCTCCTCCCGCAGCTTGTGGCAGGCGCGCAGACCCAGGTACACCGCCTCGTCCACGGCGTCCACGGCCAGGGACTGGCTCCCCAGATACAGGAAGGCCATGCCGTAGAGCCTGCCCTTCAGGGCGTCGGCCCGGACGGCGTATTCCTGCTGTGTCATGGGCGTCCCTCCTTTCTGACCATTAGATGAACAGGGCGGCGCTTTTGATTGCGGAGAGAAAAATTTTATTGTATAATGGCTCCTGAATACGGGCCGCTCCGGCGCGGCTCATTTTGGAGGACAAGACCCTTGGATGAACTGACCCGGCTCCCCATTCCGCTCTTGCAGTGGTACCACGAAAACGCCCGCACCCTCCCCTGGCGGAGCGACCCCACCCCTTACCATGTGTGGGTGTCGGAGATCATGCTCCAGCAGACCCGGGTGGCGGCGGTGCTGGAGTACTACCGCCGCTTCATGGAGGCCCTGCCCACCGTGGCCGACCTGGCGGCGGTGGAGGAGGACAAGCTCCTCAAGCTGTGGCAGGGCCTGGGCTACTACAACCGGGCCCGGAACCTGCAAAAGGCCGCCCGGCAGGTGGTGGAGGAGTTCGGCGGGACCTTCCCCGGCGACTATGAGACGCTCCTGGGCCTCTCCGGCGTGGGGGAGTACACCGCCGGGGCCATCGCCTCCATCGCCTTCGGGCAGCCGGTGCCCGCCGTGGACGGCAACGTGCTGCGGGTGGTCTCCCGGCTCACCGGGGACGGCAGCGACATCACCAGGCCGGACACCAAAAAGCGGATGTGGTGTGACCTGAAGGCGGTCATCCCGGTCCGGGCCCCGGCGGACTTCAACCAGGCCATGATGGACCTGGGGGCCACGGTGTGCCTCCCCAACGGGGCGCCGCTGTGCGAGAAGTGCCCGGCGGCGGATTTTTGCCGGGCCCGGCTGGAGGGCCGCACCGGGGAGCTCCCCTGCAAGCCGCCGAAAAAGGCACGGCGGGTGGAGGACCGGGTGGTCTTTCTCCTGTTCCACGACGGCAAGGTGGCCCTGCGGCAGCGGCCCAAGAAGGGGCTGCTGGGGGGGCTGTGGGAGTACCCCAATGAGCCTGCTCCGGCCTGGGACTGCCTGGAGGACTGGGGCATCGAGCCTCTGGACCTCACCGACGGCGGCACGGGCAAACACATTTTTACCCACATCGAGTGGCGCATGACCTGCCGGGTCATGGAGACCGCCGACAAAACTCTGCCGGAGGGCTGGGTTTGGGCGGGGCGGGAGGCGCTGCGGCGGGACTACGCCGTGCCCAACGCTTTTCAGAGCTTTCAACACCTGGTGGAAGACCGGGTGCGCTAATACAAAAAAAGAGGGAGAAAGAGATGGCAAAGCTGTATTTTCGATACGGAGTGATGGGCTCCAGCAAAACGGCCAATGCCCTGATGGTGCGTTACAACTACGAGGAGCGGGGCCAGGAGGCCCTGCTGGTGAAGCCGGAGATCGACCAGCGGGACGGGGCCAAGTTCGT
>CALWYC010000171.1 GCA_944385655.1 uncultured Intestinimonas sp.
GCCATCACCGCCACCCGGTAGCCCTCCGCCTCCAGCACCCGGGAGATGATGGCCGGGCCGAAGGAGGGGTGGTCCACGTAGGCGTCGCCGGTGATGAGGAGGAAGTCATAGTCCTCCCAGCCCAGGTCCTTCATGTCCGCTTTGGAGACGGGGAGAAATCGGGTGTTCATAGCGTATACCTCTTAATATCAAAGAATCGGAAGGCGGCGGCCTCCGGCCGCCGCCGTTTTGCTTATGGTTCGTCGGTGCGCCCCACCAGATAGTCGATGGTGACGCCGAAGTGGTCGGCCAGCTTCCACAGGTTGTCGAAACCGGGCTTTTGCTCGCCCTTTTCAAAGCGCTGGTACTGCCGTGTGGCGCACCCCACGGCAGAGGCCACCTCCTCCTGCTTTTCACCGGCCTTCTGGCGCAGTTCCTTCAGTCGGATGTGAAATTCCATCTCATCACCCCTTGACGCGACTAATTCGTCGCTTTATAATGATGTATGACGAATTAGTCATGTGGAGGTCATTATGGACAATATCCTTGACCAACTCTATGCCGGGAAATTATCCCCCTTTGAGGTCCCCCGCTCGCCGGACCAGGAGTATGAGTCGGCGGAGGATCGCTTTACGCTGGCCTGGGAGGCCCTGATGGACGACCCGGACCCGGAGCGGCGAAAGCTCCTTCAACAGTTGGAGGGGGCCCACCGGAGGCTGCTGGACCTGCTGGAGCGGGATTCCTTCGCCCGGGGCTTCCGCCTGGGCGGACAGCTGGTGGCCGAGGTCTTCCGCTGATGGCCCGGCGCCATGGGCGCGCCGAGTCGTCGCGCCCCACGCAAAAGAAGGACCGTCCCTCCCCGCGGGCGGATGCTATCCGCCCCTACGACAAAGCCTCCGCTCCGTAGGGGCGGCTATCAGCCGCCCGTCGGCCCGGTACCGCACCGCAGGCGGCTGAGGGAACTTCCAGAGCGGTTTGGCGCGCCGAGTCGTCGCGCCCCACGCAAAAGGAGCGCCCTCCCCGCGGGCGGATGCTATCCGCCCCTACGACAAAGCCTCTGCTCCGCAGGGGCGGCTATCAGCCGCCCGTCGGCCCGGCACCGCACCGCAGGCGGCTGAGGGAGCCTCCAGAGCGATCTGGCGCGCCGAGTCGTCGCGCCCCACGCAAAAGGAGGACCGTCCCTCCCCCGCGTCATCCTGAGCGCAGCGAAGGATCCGTCTCCCCCGTCCCCGCCTCACTCCCCGAAGCCGATGTATTTTTCCATGATGTCCAGGGGGACACGGGTGCCGGTGGCCTTGCACACCTTGTGGAAACCGTAACGCTGGTAGAACCGCTGGGCCAGCAGGTTGTCGGGGGCGCAGCGCAGGCGCAGGTAGTCCCGGCCCAGGGGCCGGTACACCGACACCGCCTGGCCGATGAGCTGCACGCCCAGGCCACGCTTGCGGAAGGTGGGCATCATATAGACGAAGGGGATGTAGCCCACCCCCTTGTCGGCGTCCCGGCGCAGGTCCAGCTGGAGGACGCCGGAGATCTCGTCCCCCAGCATGACGCAGATGACCGAGTTGTGGTCATAGCGCCACTGCTCCAGGGCGTCCCGGGCGAAGGCGTCCCCGTCGTAGTGGTCCCAGGAGCCGTGGATGTTGAGCCAGGCCTCCCCCCGGCACTGCCGGTAGAAGTCGGCCTCCCGCTCCATGTCCAGAGGCCGGAACCACATGTTGGCGTCGGCCAGGCTGCCGGTGTCCTGCTTCCACCACCGCTGCTTGGCAAAGGTGGAGATCTCCTCGGGCAGGTGGCTGCCGTCGTCGTGGAAGACCACCCGGACCTCGTCTCCGTCGAACTCCAGCAGGGAGACGGCGGTGTTGTCGCTGTGGGGCAGACTGGCCGATTCCTCGATGCTCAGGCCCTGGAAGACAGCCAGGGCGTTGCGGATGGCGGTGCCGTGGCTCACCACCGCCACCGTCTCCCCGGGATGATTGCGGGCGATCTGCCGGATGGCGGCGGAGATGCGCTCCCGCAGTTCGGCAAAGCTCTCGCCCCCCTCCACCTTCCAGCGCCGGTCGGTGGTGTTGAACCAGGCGAGCTGCTGGGCGTCGGTGCGGGCCACCTCGCCCCAGGTCCGGTCCTCCCACACCCCCATGGACACCTCCCGGAGGCTCTTCCGGGTGGTGAGGGCCAGGCCCTTGGGGCCGTAAATGGCCTTGGCGGTGGTGCGGGTGCGGAAGAGGTCGCTGGAATACACCGCGTCCACATGGATGCCCTCGAACCGATGGGCCAGCGCGGCGATCTGCCGGTAGCCGTTGTCGGTGACCAGGCTGTCATACTGCCCGTGGATGCGGCGGTAGAGGTTGCCCTCCGCCTCCGCGTGCCGGACCAGATAGATCTTCGTCATTGGGGTTCTCCTTCTTTTCTCGTTCTCAAATGCCGCCCGGGGCTCACCAGGGCTTCACGGCCCCGGTGAGCTCGCTGATGCGGGCCAGGCCCTGCTTTTCCGCGTAGGCGGCCAGCTCGTCCCGGACCCGGACGGGGGCATAGGCGTCGGCAAAGGAGGCGGTGCCCACCGCCACCGCCGCGGCGCCGGCCAGCATGAACTCGGCGGCGTCGGCGCCCTTGCTCACGCCGCCCATGCCCAGGATGGGCACCTTGACGGCATTGGCCACCTCCCACACCATCCGCACCGCCACGGGCAGCACGGCGGGGCCGGAGAGGCCGCCGGTGTTCATCTTCAGAATGGGGCGGCGGGTGTTCACATCGATGCGCATGCCCCGGATGGTGTTGATGAGGCTGATGGCGTCGGCCCCCGCCCCCTCCACCGCTTTGGCGATCTCGGTGATGTCGGTGACGTTGGGGGAGAGCTTCACCATCACGGGGACGGTGGAACTCTTCTTGGCGATCTCGGTGACCTCGGCGGCCATCTCCGGCCTGGTGCCGTAGGCCAGGCCGCCCGCCTTCACGTTGGGGCAGGAGATGTTGACCTCGATCATGTCCACCCCCGCCGCCGACAGCTTCTCACACATCCCGCCGTACTCCTCCGGGGTGTTGCCGGAGATGTTGGCGATGATCTTCACATCGTGCTTGCGGAGCTCGGGCAGCTCGTGGGCGATGAAGGCGTCCACGCCCGGGTTCTGGAGCCCCACGGAGTTGAGGATGCCCATGGGGGTCTCGGCGATCCGGGGAGCGGGGTTGCCCTCCCGGGGCAGGGGGGTGAGCCCCTTGACGCAGATGGCGCCCAGCTCGCTCAGGTCGAAAAACTGGCCGTACTCCCGACCGAAGCCGAAGGTGCCGGAGGGGACCACGATGGGGTTCTTGAGCGCCACCCCGGCCAGATCTACCCGCAGGTCAGTCATTCCAGTCCACCTCCTTGGCGTTGAAGACGGGGCCGTCCTTGCAGACGTGCTTCCGGCTGCCGTCGGCCATGTCGCAGGCGCAGACCAGGCAGGCCCCCACGCCGCAGCCCATGCGCTCCTCCAGGGAGACCTGGCACTCCACGCCGTGGGCGGCGCAGGCCTTGGCCACCGCCTTCAGCATCCCCTTGGGGCCGCAGGCCATCACCACCGGGGGCACCGGCCTGCCGGAGCAGGAGGCGCAGTCGGCCGAGACGCAGGGCGTATCCCGGAGGAACTCCTCCACCAGCTCGGTGACGAAACCCTTCCGGCCGGTGGAGCCGTCGTCGCTGATGACGCTCATGGAGCGGCAGCACTCGGCAAACTCATCGGTGAGCATCTTATGGCCCTGGTCCCGGAAGCCCAGGGCGGCGTGGACCTCCGCCCCGGCGGCAGCGGCGGCCCTGGCCACGCCCAGCATGGGGGGCACGCCGATGCCGCCCCCCACCACCAGGATCTTCTTGGCCGAGGGGTCAAAGCCGTGGCCCAGAGGGCCCAGCACGTCCAGCTCATCTCCCACCTTCCGCCGGGAGAGCCACGCGGTCCCCTCTCCCCGGACCTCAAAGACCACCCGCAGGGTGGTCTTGTCCCAGGAGCAGATGGAGATGGGCCGGCGGAGCAGCCGCTCCTCGCCGCACTTGATGTGGACGAACTGGCCGCAGGACGTCCGGGCCGCCATCTCCTCCCCCACCTCCAGGGTGAGGGCATAGGCATATTCGTTGAGGCGGACGGCCTCCGCCACGGTACAGATCTTCTGGACAGGCATCCAGAACCCTCCCTACTTCTTTTTCTCCTTGTCCCGCTCCAGCCAGCGGGGGTCCCGGTAGAACTCATACCGCCCGCACTGGGGGCACAGGTACAGGTCGGCCCGGGCGCACAGGTAGTTGAGCCGGGCCGGCAAGAGGCACGGGCTCAGGTATTCCAGCACCGCCCCGCAGGCGGGGCAGCGTTTTTCGGTGTTTTCCTTCCGCTCTTCCACGGTCAGCCCTCCCAATCCGGCTTTTTCCGCCGGCCGAACAGGCCCTTCTCCTCCCAGGGGTCGTCCCTGGGCTTGGGCCGCCTGGCCGGCGGCTCCGCTCTGGGGGCGGATGCCGGCTCCG
>CALWYC010000172.1 GCA_944385655.1 uncultured Intestinimonas sp.
TTGCGGACCAGCTCCTTGGGGAGACGGAACTCGGGGATGCCGTAGACCAGCACGCCGCCGGGGGTGTGGAGGGCCTCAAAGACGGTGACGGCGTAGCCCAGCTTGGCCAGGTCGCCGGCGCAGGTGAGGCCGCTGGGGCCGGAGCCAACCACCGCCACCTTGTGGCCGTTGGGGGCGGCCTTCACCGGCTCCTCGTGAGCATGCTCACGGTGCCAGTCGGCCACAAAGCGCTCCAGGCGGCCGATGGCCACCGGCTCGCCCTTGATGCCCCGGACGCACTTGCCCTCGCACTGGCTCTCCTGGGGGCAGACCCGGCCGCAGACGGCGGCCAGGGTGGTGGAGCGCTCCAGGACCTCATAGGCACCGGCGAAATCCTCCTCGGCCACCTTGCCGATGAAGGCGGGGATATCGATGCCCACGGGGCAGCCGCTGTGGCAGGGCTTCTTGGGGCAGTTCAGGCAGCGCTTGGCCTCCTCCACGGCCATCTCAGCGGTATAGCCCAGGGCCACCTCGTCAAAGTTGTGGCTGCGGACCTCAGGGTCCTGGCTGGGCATGGGGCATTTTGTCAAACTCATATTGGCCATGGTCAGCGTACCTCCTGGTTCAAAAGATTGCAGGCCTCTTCCCGGGCGTGGGCCTCAAATTCCTTGTACATGGCGCCCCGGTGGATGGCCTCGTCAAAGTCCACCTCAAAGCCGTCGAACTCCGGCCCGTCCACGCAGGCGAACTTGGTCTTGCCGCCCACGGTGAGCCGGCAGCCGCCGCACATGCCGGTGCCGTCGATCATGATGGGGTTCATGGAGACCACCGTCTTCACGTTGTACTTCTTGGTGACGGCCACCACGAACTTCATCATCACCAGGGGACCGATGGCAATGACCTCGTCATAGTTCTCGCCGGCCTGGATGAGCTCCTCCAGGGCGGCGGTGACCAGGCCCTTCCGGCCGCAGCTGCCGTCGTCGCTCATGAGGACGAACTTGTCGCTGCAGGCGCGGAACTCGTCCTCCAGGATGACCAGGTCCTGGTTCCGGAAGCCCACCACGCTGTGGACCTCGGCGCCCTTCTCGTGGAGGGCCTTGGCCACCGGCAGGGCGATGGCGCAGCCCACGCCGCCGCCCACCACGCAGACCTTCTTGAGGCCGTCCAGCTCGCTGGCCCGGCCCAGAGGGCCCACGAAGTCGTGGAGGAACTCGCCCTCCTTCAGGGCGTTGAGCTCCATGGTGCCGCCGCCCACCACCTGGAAGATGACGGTGACGGTGCCCTTTTCCCGGTCATAGTCGGCCACGGTGAGGGGGATGCGCTCGGAGTCGGCCCCCGCCCGCAGGATGACGAACTGGCCGGGCAGGGCCTTCTTGGCGATGAGGGGGGCTTCCACCACCATCTTGGTGACGGTGGGGTTCAGGGGTGTTTTTTCCACGATACGGTACATGTTGTGCTCCTCCCTTAGTCAGATATGCGCTGGGAAAAAAGAAAAGCAACCGCCGTAACCAGCCCGTGCGCCAAGCACTTCGTTACAGCCGTTGCTCTGCCATTTCTTCGATTTATATTTTAGCACATTTTATTGGAAAAGAACAGTCAAAAAATTAGTCAGGAATAAAAATTATAAGAATGCACAAATTCCGGCGGCGGCGACTGTGCGATTTTCCGGGACGCGGGGAAAAGAGCGGGGCCGAGCGGAGAAAAATTTGCTGAAATCCCTTGCGTTTCCCGCCGGCGTATTGTATGGTATAGATAAGATACGTCCTACGTTGAAGGGACGATTTTTTTAAGGGGTGAAACATAGGATGTTGTGGAAAAAGGCGGCGGAACTGACCCCCACGCCTCTGGAGCACTGCATGGGCGGCGAGGGGACCGTCATGATGGAGCGGCTGCTGGACGCCCCGGCGGAGATGCTGGGGAAGGGGCGGGCGTATGTGCGTCACACCCTGGCGCCAGGGGTGTCCATCGGGCGGCACACCCATACGGGGGAGATGGAGTCCATGGTCATCGTGAAGGGCCGGGCCCGGCACGTCATCAACGGGGAGGAGCAGCTCCTGGAGACGGGGGACCTCATCGCCGCAATGCCGGGGGACACCCACGAGATCGCCTGCCTGGGAGAGGAGCCGCTGGTGCTCATCGCCCAGGTGCTCTATGAGTAAGGGGGGAGCGGAGATGGAGGAACGGATCAGCGTATCGGCCCTGGAGCGGTACCCCCTGCCCGACCGGGCGGCGGTGGAGGCCGCCCTGGCCGCCGAGGCGGAGCGGAGCCAGCGGCAGATCGTGGTGCTGGACGACGACCCCACCGGGGTCCAGACCGTCCACGATGTGAGCGTCTACACCGACTGGACCCCGGAGAGCATCCGACGGGGCTTTGCAGAGCCGGGGAAGCTCTTTTTCATCCTCACCAACAGCCGGGGCCTCACCGTGGCCGAGACCACGAAGGTCCACCGGGAGATCGCCCGGAACGTGGCCGATGTGGCCGCCGACCTGGGGCGGGAGTACCTCATCGTCAGCCGGGGGGACTCCACCCTCCGGGGCCACTACCCCCTGGAGACCGAGCTGCTGGCCGAGGTGTTCCAGAAGGAGACGGGAAAGACGGTGGACGGGGAGATCCTCTGCCCCTACTTCCGGCAGGGGGGACGGTACACCCTGGACAACGTCCACTATGTGAAGTACGGCGACGAGCTGGTGCCCTGCGGCCAGACCGAGTTCGCCAAGGACGAGACCTTCGGCTATCGGAACAGTGCCCTGCCCGCCTACATCGAGGAGAAGACCGGCGGGAAATGCCGGGCGGAGGATGTGACCTGCATCTCCCTCCAGCGCATCCGGGCCCTGGACTACGAGGGCATCCAGGCCCAGCTGGAGGCGGCGCGGGACTACGGCCGCATCGTGGTCAACGCCGTGGACGACCTGGATGTGATGGTCTTTGCCACCGCCCTCTACCGGGCCATGGCCAGGGGGCGGAACTACACCGTCCGCTGCGCCGCCGCCCTGGTGAAGGCCCTGGGGAACATCTCCGACCGGCCCCTCCTCGCCCGGAGCGAGATGGTGACGGAGGCCTCCGACCACGGCGGCATCATCGTGGTGGGCTCCCACACCAAAAAGACCACCGCCCAGCTGGAGGCCCTGAAGGCGGTGGAGGGCATCGAGTTCATCGAGATGAACAGCGACCTGGTCCTCACCCCCGGCGCCCTGGAGCAGGAGGCGGCCGCCATCACCGCCCGGTGCAGCGAGCTCATCGCCCGGGGGGTGACCTGCTGCGTCTCCACCAAGCGGGCCGTCCTCACCCTGGAGAACGACACCCCGGAGGAGGCCCTCCTCCGCAGCGTCCGCATCAGCGACGCTGTTCAGAGCTGTGTGGCCGACCTGACGGCGGTGCCCGCCTTCGTGGTGGCCAAGGGGGGCATCACCAGCAGCGACGTGGGGGTGAAGGCCCTGCGGACCCGCCGGGCCTGGGTGCTGGGCCAGATCCGCCCCGGCATCCCCGTCTGGCGCACCGATGAGGAGAGCCGCTTCCCCGGCGTGCCCTACGTCATCTTCCCCGGCAACGTGGGGGAGGAGTCCACCCTCCGGGAGGCCGTGGAGCTCCTGCTGGGCTGACCGCGTTTCGACAAAAAGGACCCGCTGCCCATTGGGCGGCGGGTCCTTTTGCATTTTGCGTTACAGGCCGGGGTCGCAGCTGGTGGAGAGCAGGTCCTCCCAGGTCTGCCGCCGGACCATGAGGCCGGAGCGGCCCTCCTTTACCAGCGCCACCGCCGGGATGGGGTTGGAGTTGTAGTTGCTGGCCATGGAGTAGCCGTAGGCGCCGGTGGAGAGGACGGCCAGAATATCTCCGGCCTCCAGGGCGGGGAGGGCGGCGTCCCGGAGGAGGACGTCCCCCGACTCACAGCACTTGCCGCACACCGTCACGGTATCATCGGCGGGGGCCTCCGCCTTGTTGGCGGCGATGGCCCGGTACCTGGCCTGATAGAGGGCGGGGCGGATGTTGTCGGTCATGCCGCCGTCCACGGAGACGTACTTCCGCACCCCGGGGATGTCCTTGACGGAGCCTACGGTGTAGAGGGTGAGGCCGGCCTCGCCCACCACGCTGCGGCCGGGCTCGGTGACCACCGCGGGACGGGGAAGGCCCAGGTCCCGGAAGAAGGCGTCGATGCGCGCCATCATGGGGTCCAAATACCAGCCGTAGTCCCTGGGCTCCTCCTCGGTGTAGCGGATGCCGAAGCCGCCGCCCACGTTGAGTTCGGTCATGGCGAAGTGATAGCGGTCCCAGGTCTCCTTCACCAGGCCCAGCACCACCTCCAGGGCCTCCAGATAGGGCCGGACCTCGAAGAGCTGGGAGCCCACATGGAAGTGGAGGCCCAGCAGGTCCACCCAGGGGGAGTCGATGGCGGC
>CALWYC010000173.1 GCA_944385655.1 uncultured Intestinimonas sp.
CGGCAGGGCCGGCACAAGCCCTTTGTGCTCAGGAACGGGCCTTGCGCCGGGGCTGAGCATGGGCTATACTGGAAGGGTATACAGAGGGCGGCAGGACCGCCCAGGAGGTGGAAGAAATGAAGCTGGTCTGTCTGGGAGACAGCCTCACCTACGGCTACGGCGTCCCCCGCAGGGACTGCTGGGTGAGCCGGGCGGCGGAGCGTACCGGCCACACCCTGGTGAACCGGGGGATCAATGGGGACACCAGCGGCGGCATGCTCGCCCGGTTCGGCCGGGACGTGCTCAGCGAGCGGCCGGACCGGGTGCTCCTGATGGGGGGCGCCAACGACATCATTTTCGGCGGCAGCGACGCCCCCGCCCGGGGCAACCTGGCCGCTTTGGCCCACCAGGCGGTGGCGGCGGGCATCCGGCCCATGATCGGCCTGCCCCCGCCGGTGTACGCCGAGGGTATCCCGGAGCCCTGGCTGCCCCTCACCGACTACTGGGCCCTGGCCCCGGTCTTTGCCGCCTACCGGGACTGGCTGGTGCGGTTCGCCGGTACCTTCGGCTTCCGGACGGTGGACTTCGCCGTCCCCGGCCTCCTGCCCCCGGAGGGCCAGAACCGCTACCTGGACGGTCTCCACCCGGACGGGGAGGGCCACCGCCTCATGGCCGAGGCCGTGATCGCCGCCCTCCCGCCCCTGCGGGCATAGAAAAAGAGAGAACGGACGGGAATTTTCACAAAACCCCCTTGACTGTAAACCGGCTTTACCCCTTATACTGGCCCCGGAAGGGAGGCTTTGCCATGAACGTATCCCAGCTGGAGGCGGCCCTGGACATGCCCCGGGCCAGCATCCGCTTTTATGAAAAGGAGGGGCTCCTGTCGCCGGAGCGGCTGGCCAACGGCTACCGCGACTACTCGGAGGCCGACCTGGAGACCCTGCGCCGGATCAAGCTGCTCCGGGCCCTGGGTCTTCCCCTGGAGGATATCAAGGCCCTCCAGGAGGGAAGGCTGCGCCTGAGCGACGCTCTGCGGACCCAGGAGGAGCGGCTGCGCCGGGAGGCCGCCGAGCGGGAGGCCGCCCGGACCCTGTGCCGTGCCATGGAGCTGGAGGGGGCGGAGTACGCCACCCTGGACGCCGGGCGCTATCTGGAAGAGCTGGACAAGCTGGGGGAGACGGGGGTCACCCTGACGCCGCCCGCCGCCGACAGCCTGCCGGTGGTCCGCTACCCCTGGCGGCGGTACCTGGCCCGGCTGCTGGACCACAGTCTGTGCGTCCTGCTGCTGAATGCCGCCCTGGTGCTCACGCTGCGCTTCACCTTCGGGGATGGTGCCCTCAACACCCTGATCCAGAGTTACCTGGCCTGGGGCGTCCAGTTTCTGCTGGAGCCCCTGCTCCTGTCCACCTGGGGCACCACCCCGGGCAAGTGGATCTTCGGCCTGAAGGTCCGCAACGCCGACGGGGGCAAGCTCACCTTCCGGGAGGCTGCCGCCCGCCTGTCCGCCCTCTTCGGGTACGGCGAAGGCTGGAGCCTCCCCGGTTATCAGCTCTACCGCAACTATAAGAGCTACCGGGCCTGCGCCGACGGGGAGGTCCTCCCCTGGGACGAAGGGCTCTCCTATACCATCCGGGACGAGAGCGGTCTCCGGGGCTTGGCCTGGGCGGGAGCAGCCGCTCTGGATATCGGGTTGAGTGTGCTCCTGATCTTCCAGCTGACCATGCCGCCGGTGCGCCATCCCCTGACGGTGGCCGAGTTTGCCCGGAATTACAACGATCTGGTCCGGCAATACGATCTGGACAGTATGACCCTGGACGAGACGGGTACCTGGGTGGTGCCAGAGGGTACCATCAGCCTGGGCAATCCGCCTCCTATCTTCCACTATGACACCACCGAGAACGGCGTACTCACCGGAGTCTCTTTCACCTATGAGAGAGCGCCGGATTATTTCTGGGACGGGGCGGAAATCGAGCAGACCGCCGCCTTCCTGGCCATGCTGGCCGCCCAGCCCGGAGTTGGCCTCCTCAACTGGGTATCTATGGTGGGGCAGGTCAGCGATGAGCTGAGTACCGGCAATGAGAACTATCGCTTTGCCCTGGCCGGACTCACGGTGGAAAACGAGGTGGCATACAGCGGCTACCGCCCGGTGGGGGGCTTCCTCCTGCCGGAGGAGGGGACGGAACAGTCCTACGCTCAGTTCTTTTCCATCCGGGTGGAGTAAAATTGTAAACATTTCTTGAACCCCCTTGAAAAATCGCGTGCGAAGGACTATGATAGGTTAGCACTCAAAAGCGGAGAGTGCTAACCTATCGTTTTTTAAGAAGATTCACATATACAAATGGAGGCATGTACCATGGCGAAGAAACAATTCAAGGCGGAGTCCAAGCGGCTGTTGGACCTGATGATCAACTCCATCTACACCCACAAGGAGATCTTTCTCCGGGAACTCATCTCCAACGCCAGCGACGCGGTGGACAAGCTGGCCTACAAGGCCCTTACCGACGACCAGGTGGGCCTGAACCGCTCCGACTTCAAGATCCGGCTGATCCCCGACAAGGAGGGGCGCACCCTCACCATCAGCGACAACGGCATCGGCATGACCCGCGAGGAGATGGAGTCCAACCTGGGCACCATCGCCCGCAGCGGCTCTCTCCAGTTCAAGCAGGAGATGGCCGCCAAGGAGGGGGGCGCCGACCAGAACGTGGCCGACATCATCGGCCAGTTCGGCGTGGGCTTCTACTCCGCCTTCATGGTGGCCGACCAGGTCACCGTGATCTCCAAGGCCTACGGTGAGGATACCGCCTGGAAGTGGGAGTCCTCCGGCGCCGACGGCTACACCATCACCGAGTGTGAGAAGGAGATGGTGGGCACCGACGTCATCCTCCACATCAAGGCCAACACCGAGGACGAGGACTATGACCAGTACCTGCAGCAGTACCGCCTGGACGACCTGGTGAAGAAGTACTCCGACTACATCCACTACCCCATCGTCATGGAGATGGAGCACACCCATATGAAGCCCAAGCCGGAGGACGCCGGGGAGGACTACAAGCCGGAGTACGAGACCCACAAGGAGTGGGAGACCCTCAACTCCATGGTGCCCATTTGGCAGCGGCCCAAGAGCGAGGTCAAGCCCGAGGAGTACAACGAGTTTTATAAGGAGAAGTTCGGCGACTGGGAGGACCCCCTGGCCGTCATCCATGTGAAGGCCGAGGGAGCCGTGGAGTACACCGCCCTCCTCTTCATCCCCGCTCACGCCCCCTTCAACTATTACAGCCGGGACTACGAGAAGGGCCTCCAGCTCTACTCCTCCGGCGTCCTCATCATGGACAAGTGCGCCGACCTGGTGCCCGACCACTTCTCTTTCATCCGCGGCGTGGTGGACTCCCCCGACCTGTCCCTGAACATTTCCCGTGAGATGCTCCAGCACACCCGGGTGCTGAAGGTCATCTCCACCAACCTGGAGAAGAAGGTGAAGGCCGAGCTCCTCAAGCTCCAGAAGGACGACGCCGAGAAGTATGAGAAGTTCTGGTCCGCCTTCGGCCGTCAGGTGAAGTACGGCGTGGTCTCCGACTACGGCGCCCACAAGGAGCTGCTGAAGGACCTGCTGCTGTTCTGGTCCTCCAGGGAGGGGAAGAACACCTCTCTGGCCGCCTACAAGGAGCGGATGAGTGAGGATCAGCAGTATATCTACTTCCTCCAGTCTGAGAGTGTGGAGCAGGCGGCCAAGCTGCCCCAGGCCGAGCGCATCCTGGACAAGGGCTACGAGATCCTCTACCTCACCGAGGAGGTGGACGAGTTCGTCATGAACACCCTGGGCGAAGTGGACGGCAAGGCCCTCAAGAACGTCAACGACGACGACGCCCTGCCCCAGTCCGACGAGGAGAAGGCCGAGACTGAAAAGAAGGCTGAGGAGAACAAGGACGTGCTGGACTTCGTGAAGGAGACCCTGGGCGACCGGGTCAAGGAGGTCCGAATCTCCAAGATCCTCAAGACCGCCCCGGTGTGCATGACCGCCGACGGCCCCGTCTCCCTGGAGATGGAGAAGTATTTCCAGAAGGTGGACCCCAACGCCGCCAAGGAGATGAAGGCCGCCCGGGTCCTGGAGCTCAACCCCGACTCCGGCGCCTTCGCCGCCCTCCGCTCCGCCCTGACGGAGGACAGGGAGAAGGCCGCGACCTACGCCGAGCTCCTCTACCAGCAGGCCCTCCTCATCGCCGGCTTCCCGCTGGAGGACCCGGCCAAGTACACCGAGCTGGTCTGCTCCCTGATGAAGTGAAATTCCAGTAAAGACACGAGGCGCGGCGGGAAAAGCTCCCGCCGCGCCTTTTTGTATAAAGAAAACCACTCGCTAGGCGAGTGGTTCAAAAAAGCCTAAGGCGAT
>CALWYC010000174.1 GCA_944385655.1 uncultured Intestinimonas sp.
CCGCCATCCTGGAGGTGGTGGAGGGCTCCCTGGTGGGCACCCTGGAGGCCGTCCGGCAGGATGACGGCAGCTGGCTGGCCGATGTCAGTCAATATCTGGATGATAAAGAAGAATATAACTATGACTTCTGGGTCTCCGTCACCACCGGGGAGGGCGTCCCCCTGCGCAGCGACCAGCCGGTGGCCGACTGTCAGCAGAGCGGCGGCGGGTCCAGCAGCTGGAGTGAGGGGGACTTCGCCCTCTACGCCGACTTCGGGGAGGGGTAGGGGCGGCCTGTGGCCGCCCGCCGCCGACACAACGTCACACTGTCTGCAAGGCACGGCTTCCCAGACGCGCCCATGGTACCACACTTTTCGTGGGGCGCGACGACCCCGGCGCGCCAAACCACGTCCCGAAACCCGCCAGCCCGGGCGTTGGGGAGATAGAACGGCGGTCTCTCCCGTCCTTTCGGGTCGCATCAGGGGACGGGAGTACAGATTCTTCGGCTTCGCCTCAGAATGACGAGAGAGAAACGTGGTTTCCTGCCCCGTTCACCCCCTCAGTCCGGCTTTGCCGGACAGCTCCCCCGTCAAGGGGGAGCGATGCAGGTGGGCGGACCTGGATCACCCTCCTTTTCTCCGCAAAAACCGGGGAAAATGGTTGACTTTTTCCCCACTGTGGGATACTATTGTTACGCTCACCGCCACGACGGGTCATGAGTAACCCCCAGCACCGCCGGACAGAGAGGGACGCCACCGGCTGCAAGCGTCCCACGGCAAGGAGAGGGCGAAGACAGTCCCACCAGCGGGCCCGGAGACGGGCGCGGTCCCCTTCCCGCAACAGAAGGCAAAAGGACGGCCTGCCCGCGGGCCGTTGAAAATGGGTGGCACCACGAAAGCAGGCGCTTTCGTCCCATTGAGGGACGAGAGCGCCTTTTTTGTTTTGCGCCAAATGCGTCCTTCCGACCCAAAGAGAAAAGGAGTGTTATGATGGACCGTATCAAACCCCGCACCCTCTCCGGTTTTATGGAGCTGCTGCCCCGGGACCAGGTGGTCTTCGACCGGATGGTGGCCATCCTCCGGGAGAGTTACAGCCTGTACGGCTTCACCCCCCTGGACACCCCCGCCATCGAGGCCAGTGAGGTCCTCCTGGCCAAGGGCGGCGGCGAGACCGAAAAGCAGATCTACCGCTTCACCAAGGGGGACACCGACCTGTCCCTGCGCTTTGACCTGACCGTGCCCCTGGCCAAGTACGTGGCCCTCCACTACAACGAGCTCTCCTTCCCCTTCCGCCGGTTCCAGATCGGCAAGGTCTACCGGGGGGAGCGTGCCCAGCGTGGCCGGTTCCGGGAGTTCTACCAGGCCGACATCGACGTCATCGGCGACGGCAAGCTGGACATCGCCAATGAGGCCGAGGTGCCCGCCATCATCTACAAGACCTTCACCGCCCTGGGCCTGAAGCGCTTCAAGATCCGGGTCAACAACCGGAAGGTGCTCAACGGCCTCTTCGACCTGCTGGGCCTGAAGGAGCAGGCGGGCGACGTCATGCGCACCATCGACAAGCTGGAGAAGATCGGCCCCGAGAAGGTGAAGGCCATCCTGGTGGACGACTTCGCCGTCCCCGCCGCCATGGCGGACCAGCTCCTGGAGCTCCTCTCCACCGACGACCCCATGGCCGCCCTGGAGACCTTCAAGGGCAAAAACGAGCTGCTGGATCTGGGCATCGACGAGCTCTCCACCGTGGTCAGGTATATGGCCGCCTTCGGCGTCCCCGCCGACCACTTCATGGTGGACCTCACCATCGCCCGGGGCCTGGACTACTACACCGGCACCGTCTACGAGACCGTCATGCTGGACCATCCCGAGATCGGTTCCATCTGCTCCGGCGGCAGATATGATAACCTTGCGGAATATTACACCGAAAAACAACTCCCCGGAGTGGGCATTTCCATCGGTCTCACCCGTCTGTTCTTCGTTTTGCAGGACCAGGGCTACCTGAACCCGGAGGTCCTCACCGCCCCCGCCGACCTGCTGGTGCTGCCCATGACGGGCGATCTCACCGCCGCCATCTCCTTCGCCACCGCCTGCCGCGCCGCCGGCATCCGCACCCAGCTCTACACCGAGGCCAAGAAGTTCAAGGCCAAGATGAACTACGCCGACAAGACCGGCATCCCCTTCGCCGCCTTCCTGGGCGAGGACGAGATCAATGCCGGCACCGTCACCGTGAAGGACCTGCTGCTGCCCGACCCCTCCACCCCCGAGGAGGCGGAGGAACAGAAGGCCGCCGGTCTCTTCAAGCAGGTGACCCTCCCCGCCAACCAGGCCGTGAACTACGTCAAGACCCGCCTGGACGCCCGGCCCGCCGGCCAGCCCATCCTGGACGCCGCCGCCCTGGCGGAGAAGTACCGCCTGGAGCAGCCCTAAGGGAGAGATCCCAAGGGTACGCCGCTCAAAACCTTCTCCCCACAGGGGAGAAGGTGCCCCAAAGGGGCGGATGAGGGGGCGTCGGATCGAAGAAAACAGCCTATGCAGCTCATATACCCACCCTCATCCGGCGGCTATGCCGCCACCTTCCCCCCTGGGAGGGGGAAGGTCCCGGGCGGATGGTATCCGCCCCTACCCCATAACCACAGCTTTTTCGTAGGGGCGGCTACCAGCCGCCCGGCGTACCGACGCGGCACCGCTTTTTCGCGGGGCGCGACGACCCCGGCGCACCACGGCACCACGTCCCAAGTTCGTCATTCTGAGGCGGAGCGGTCGAATCCGCGTCCCCCGTCTCCAGACGTCCCTCATACGTCCATTTGCTCCGCAAGTGCCGCCTTCCCCCATCGGCACCTCCCCTTCTGGTGGCTTCCCCTGGGGGAAGCTGTCGAGCGGAGCGAGACTGATGAGGGGAAAGGTCCGTCTACTTCCAGCGCTTCCCCTCATCCGTCATTTGCTCCGCAAATGCCACCTTCCCCCAGGGGAAGGCAATATTTCAAATCCTATCGGGATAAACCAATATCAATATTACAAATAGGAGTTGATCTTTCATGATGCAGTCCCGCACCCACACCTGTGGGGAGCTCCGGATGGAGCACGTGGGCCAGACCGTCACCCTGGCCGGCTTTCTGGAGAACGTCCGTGAGGTGGGCCAGAACCTGGCCTTCGCCGTCCTCCGTGACTTCTACGGCACCACCCAGGTGGTCATCGAGAACGAGGCCATGATGGCCGTCATCAAGCCCCTCAACAAGGAGTCCACCATCCAGGTCACCGGCGTGGTCCGGGAGCGCGACTCCAAGAACCCCAAGCTGCCCACCGGCGACATCGAGGTGGTGCCCGAGCAGATCGAGGTCCTGGGCCGCTGCCGCCACAACGAGCTCCCCTTCCCCATCAACCGCAGCCGGGAGGCCGATGAGTCCGCCCGCCTGAAGTACCGCTACCTGGACCTCCGGAACCCGGCGGTGAAGAACAACATCGTCCTGCGCTGCAACGTGGTGTCCGCCCTGCGGCAGGCCATGACCGCCCACAACTTCCTGGAGATCACCACCCCCATCCTCACCGCCTCCTCCCCGGAGGGCGCCCGTGACTACCTGGTGCCCAGCCGCAAGCACCCCGGCAAGTTCTACGCCCTGCCCCAGGCCCCCCAGCAGTTCAAGCAGCTGCTGATGGCCTCCGGCTTCGACAAGTACTTCCAGATCGCCCCCTGCTTCCGGGACGAGGACGCCCGCGGCGACCGCTCCCCCGGCGAGTTCTACCAGCTGGACATGGAGATGGCCTTTGCCGGTCAGGAGGACGTGTTCGCCGTTCTGGAGCAGGTGCTCCCCCCCATCTTCGCCCAGTACGGCACCTACAACGTGGCCTCTGAGGCCCCCTTTAAGCGGATCTCCTACCTGGAGGCCATGGACAAGTACGGCTCCGATAAGCCCGACCTGCGCATCGACCTGACCGTCACCGACGCCACCGAGGTACTGGGTTCCTGCGGCTTTGGTCCCTTCGAGGGCAACACCGTCAAGGCCATTGTGGTGTCCGGCTTTGAGGGCACCCGCAAGCAGATCGACGGCATCTGCAACGAGGTGGAGGTCCAGTCCGGCAACAAGGCCTACTGGTTCCGTCTGGATGAGAAGGGCGAGATCGTGGGCGGCATCGCCAAGTTCGTCCAGCCCATCAAGGACGCCGTGGTGTCCGCTCTGGGCCTGGAGCCCGGCTGCTTCGTGGGCCTCACCGCCGGCAAGCTGCTCACCGCCCAGAAGACCGCCGGTGTGCTCCGCTCCAAGCTGGGCGCCTTCTGCCCCAACCACATGGACAAGGAGCGCTACGAGTTCTGCTGGATCGTGGACTTCCCCATGTACGAGATCGG
>CALWYC010000175.1 GCA_944385655.1 uncultured Intestinimonas sp.
AAAAAGCCGCAAGTCCGATGTTCGGACTTGCGGCTTTTGGTCTGCCCTGGGATCACTTCACGACGGCAATGGCCTCGATCTCGATCTTGGCGCTCTTGGGCAGAGCGGCCACGGCAAAGCAGCTGCGGGCGGGGCAGGGCTGAGGGAAGGCGGCGGCATAGACCTCGTTCACAGCGGCGAAGTCGGCGATATCGGCCAGGAAGATGGTGGTCTTGACCACCTTCTCCATGGAGCTGCCAGCGGCCTCCAGCACGGCCTTCACATTGGCCAGGGACTGCTTGGCCTGGGCGGCCACGTCCTCGGGCATGGCGCCGGTGGCGGGGTCGATGGGCAGTTGGCCGGACACAAAGACCAGATCCCCGGTGGAGATGCCCTGGGAGTAGGGGCCGATGGCGGCGGGAGCGTGCTCGGTCACGACGGGAGTTTTCATAGTGGATCGCCTCCGATAAAATTTTTTCAATTTGATTATAATTTCTCAGATCCCATTTGTCAACCTGGTATTTGTATTGTGCTTTGGGTCGTTTCGGTATACAATAAAAGACACTGAATCAGTTCGGGGCGTTTTCGCCGGAAAGGACGAGCGATCCATGAGCAACCAGAGCAAGCTGGCCCCCTACCTCCCCCTGGCGGCCTTCCTCAGCGCCGTATGCGGGGACAACTTTGAGGTCATCCTCCACGACGTATCGGAGCCGGAGGCGTCGGTGGTGTCCATCTTCAACGGCCACCTCAGCGGCCGGAAGGTGGGCGACCCCATGACCGAGCTGGCCAGGAGCCTGGTGCGGGAGGAGGTCTACCGGGAGCGGGACTTCGTCTCCAACTACGAGGGCCGGACCCGGGACGGCAAGCAGTTTGTCTCCTCCACCTACTTCATCAAGGAGGAGGGGGAGCTGCTGGGGCTCATCTGTGTCAACCACGATCTCACCGACCTCACCGCCCTCTCCGGCCATCTCCAGAACCTGCTCGCCGCCTTCTCCGTCCCCGGGCAGGCGGCGGCCCAGGCGGCCTACACCGAGGAGCTGGACGACTCCATCCCCGGGCTGTCCACCACCCTCATCCACAACACCGTCCTCCGCCGGGGCATCCCCGCCGGGCGGATGACGGCCCGGGAGAAGGAGGAGCTCATCGGCGCTCTGGACCGGCAGGGGGTCTTTTCCACCAAGGGCGCGGTGGGCCAGGCGGCCCGTGAGCTGGACATCTCCGAGCCCACCGTCTACCGCTACCTCCGCCGGGTGCGGAACCGCTGAACGCACAGAGGCCGTGGGCGCCCGGATAGGGCGCCCACGGCCTCTGTTTCTTCTTTCGTCGGTCAGCTCCGCTCCGCCTCCCCCAGGAGCCGGCCCAGGGTGAAGCACAGGGCGGAAAAGTCGATGGGCTTGGAGATGTGCCCGTTCATCCCCGCCGCCCGGGTGGCGGCGATGTCCTCGGCAAAGGCGTTGGCCGTCACGGCCAGGATGGGCACCGTGGCGGCATCCGGCCGGGAGAGGGCACGGATCTGCCGGGCGGCGCCGCAGCCGTCCAGATTGGGCATCTGCATGTCCATGAGGATGGCGTCGAAGGTATAGGGCAGAGAGGCCGCGAAGACCTCCACCGCCTCCCGGCCGTCCCAGGCCTGGGTGACCTTCATGCCATACATGGCCAGCAGCTCGGCGGCGATCTCCATGTTCACCGCGTTATCCTCGGCCAGAAGGATGTGCTTTCCCTCCAGGGAGACCGGCTCCGCCGCCTGGTCCGCGGACGGCACAGCCGCTCCGCCCACCGCCTGGAAGGGCAGGTCCAAGGTAAAGGTGGTCCCCGCTCCCAGGGTGCTCTCCACCTGGATCTGGCCGCTCATCTGGGTGACCAGGCTCTTGACGATGGGCATGCCCAGGCCCGTGCCCACCACCTGACCGGCGCTGAAGCGGGTCTCCCGGGCGTAGGGCTCAAAGATCTGGGGCAAAAACTCCTTGGACATGCCCAGGCCGGTGTCCCGGACCACGATCCGGTACTTGGCCCGGCCCTGGAAGTCCAGCTGGCACACCTCCACACCGATGCTGTCCCCCCGCTGGGTGAACTTGAAGGCGTTGGAGAGGAGATTGTTCATGATCTGGCTGAGCCGGAAGGGATCCCCCAGCACCACCGGGCGCTCCAGCCGGCAGGTCACCCGGAAGTCCTTGCCCTCCTCCCCGGCCTGGACCCGGAAGGGGGCGGCACAGTCCTCGATGCAGTCCTTCAGGTCGAACTGGCGGTCGTCCAGCACCACCTTTCCCTGCTCCAGCCGGGACATGTCCAGGATGTCGTTGATGAGGCCCAGGAGCTGCCGGCCGGAGACGGTGATCTTCTCCAGGTAGTCCCGGATCTGCTCCGGCTCCTCCACATGCTTTTTGGCCACCTCGGTGAGGCCGATGATGCCGTTGAGGGGAGTGCGCATGTCGTGAGACATGTTGCTGAAAAAGGCCTGCTTGGTCTTTTCGCTCTGGCGGGAGGAGGCCAGGGCATCCTCCAGCAGCTTCCGCTCCTCCAGCTGGCGGCGCTTCTCCTGCTCCACCTCCCGGAAGCAGAGCACTCCCTCTCCCTGGGCCAGGATCTCGTCAAAGAGGATCTCCACGTTCACCCAGCGGTACTCCTGGCCGAAGCGGCGGAGGAAGTCGCCGCCGAACTCCCGCACCCCCTGGCCGGAGAGCTTCTGGAGGCTGACGGCGGAGAAGCTGTCCAAATACTCCTGGCAGGCGCCCTCCTCGATGACCTCGCTCACCACCCGGGTCAGGTCCTCATATCGGCCTGTCTTGGGCAGGCGCTCCATGATGTAATCCGATCCCTTGATGATCTCATAGGTGTCCCGGAAGACATCCACCCGATAGAGGGCGTAGCAGGAATTGCCCAGTACCGCCGCAGTCTCATTGGCCCGCTCCATCCGTGCGCTGAGGCGCAGCTCACGCCAGGTGAGGAAACTCACGCTCAGCAGGCAGAACAGAAATACCAGACAGAAAACGGCCGATGCTTGCCGCAATTCCCGCAGGATGGTGTCATAGGGCACGGTGACCAGCGCGGTCCAGCCGTTGGACATGGTGCTGTGGTAGATGCTGCGCTGGCGGCCATCCTGATCGATGATGTAGGCGTCATAGTTCTCCAGTTTCCCCTGGTTGACCCGGTCCAAGAGGCCGGTCACATAGGCCTCCAGCTCAGCTCTGGGACTCTTCAGGTCGGTCTGGGCATAGATCAGATTCCCCGCGCTGTCACACAGGAAAAAAACGGCTCCTTCCGGCAGGTCCAACAGATTGGTTTTGAACTGGAACTGCTCGGCAAAAATGTCCAAGGCCAGCACACCATTGGCTACCCGGCACTTTTGAGCCACTGTGATCACCGGCCGCTGATACACAGAATCGGTATATACATCGGTGAAAACAACCTGTCCGTCGGCTTCCAGCGCCGCCTGGTACCACGGGGCGTGGAAAGCATCGTACTCTTCCATCCCCTCCCATGGATTGGCGGCCACGATCTGGCCGTTCACAATGGCATAGGGGTCCACCGTCCCCTCCCCAAGCACATCCTCCAGGCGCTGAAAATACATGGTGATCCAGCTCTGGATATTCTCCCGGCCTGCTCCCTCCTGGACCCGCCAGTCGATGGCCTCGGCGCCGAAGGCAATGAGGGTCTCGTAGACGGTGAGGTTATTGCGCTCCTCGGCGGCGTAGCTCTTGGCCAGGGCCGTCCCGGTCTCCTTGGCGTTCTTCAGCAACTCGTTCCTCAGGACCTGATAGCTGACTCCGCCAATGACCAGAAAGGCCAGCAGCACCAGGAGGTTGGTCCGCACCTGTCGGAAGATCCGCTTCCGGCGGCGCGTCCTCGCCTTCATCCAAAGGCCTCCCGAATGGCCCGGCAGGTCTCCTCATAGGCCCTGTCGACGCCAGGCATGAGCGCCATGGCGCCCGCCCAGTCCTCCGCCCGGAGCAGCCCCACCTGCCGGGTGAGCAGGTCGAAGAGCTCCGTCATGGAGAGGTTCCCACACACGCCCTTCAGGCTGTGGGACGCGGTGACGGCGCCCTCCCGGTCGCCGGCGGCCTGGGCCGCCTTCAGCTTTTCATAGTTTGGGTCGTCCAGGAATTTTTTCAAAAAGCGCTCCAAAAGCATCTCGTTGTCCATAAAACGCTCCAGGGCGCTCTGCACATCGATGCCCGCCGCCTCCAGGTCCTTCCGCTTCTCCTGATCCATGCTCACTGTGCCTCCCTCCTGGTCTCATAAAATTTCCAGAGTTCGCCCTCCACCTGGAAGAACTTCTCCAGAAGAGACGGGTTAAAGGTCCC
>CALWYC010000176.1 GCA_944385655.1 uncultured Intestinimonas sp.
GAGACCCTCTCCGGCGTGGTGGAGGACTGCGTCAACGCCGTGGGCGTGGACCTGAACACCGCCTCCGCCCCCCTCCTCCTCCGGGTGTCCGGTCTCAATAACACCACCGCCAAAAACATCGTCAAGTACCGGGAGGAGAACGGCGCCTTCACCGCCCGGAAGCAGCTTTTGAAGGTCCCCAAGCTGGGCCCCAAGGCCTTTGAGCAGTGCGCCGGCTTCCTGCGGGTGCCCGAGAGCAAGAACGTGCTGGACAACACCGCCGTCCACCCGGAGAGCTATGCCGCGGCGGAAAAGCTCCTCTCCCTGTGCGGCTGCGAGCTCTCCGCCGTGAAGGCGGGGACGCTTACCGACCTCCGGGACCGGGTGGCGGGCTACGGCGAGGCCGCCGCGGCCGAGGCCTGCGGAGTGGGCGTCCCCACCCTCCGGGACGTGGTGGCCGAGCTCATGAAGCCGGGCCGGGACCCCCGGGATGAATTGCCGAAACCCATCCTCCGCACCGACGTGCTGGAGATGAAGGACTTGAAGCCCGGCATGGAGCTCACCGGCACCGTGCGGAATGTCATCGACTTCGGCGTCTTTGTGGACATCGGCGTCCATCAGGATGGCCTGGTCCACATCTCCCAGCTCAACACCCCCCGCCGGGTGAGCCACCCCTCCCAGGTCTGCGCCGTGGGGGACGTGGTCACCGTCTGGGTGCTGGAGGTGGACGAGAAGAAGAAGCGCATCAGCCTCACCATGAAAAAGCCCAAGGACCAGACCGTGTAAGGAGGTTGCGTCATGAGCATGCTCAGCTTCGATGAGGTGGGCCTTCTGCTGGACGACATGGCCGAGGAGTTCCCGCCGGAATTTTTCGACGCGCTCAACGGCGGGGTGGCCCTGCTGCCCGAGGCCAAGCCCGACCCGGAGTTTCCCCCCGGCGAGATGTATATTCTGGGCGAATACTGCAACGACATGATGGGCCGGCACATCAACCTCTACTACGGCTCCTTCGCCGCCCTGGCGGAGCAGGAGGACTGGACGGAGGAGGACTGGGAGGACGAGCTGTGGGAGACCTTCGCCCACGAGTTCACCCACCACATCGAAGGTCTGGCCGGAGAGCGGGGCCTGGAGCTCAAGGACGAGGCCTTCCTGGAGGAGTACCGCCGGGAGCGGGAATAGCACATACAAATGCGCCGCAGATGAGCATGCTCATCTGCGGCGCATGTTTCATTTCTGCCAGTCGGCGGGATAGACGAAGTAGAGGAAGCGGACCTTCCCCTTGGCGGAGAACTGGATGTCGCTGCCCCGGGGGATATGGAGGACCTCGCCGGGCCCGGCGGAGACCGTCTCGCCCCCCGCCAGGATATCCAGCCGCCCCTCGATGACATAGTCCATCTCGTCATAGGTGAGCTTCCAGGGGAAGGTGGTCTTCTCCATGACCATGAGGCCGCAGCCCAGCCGTGGGGCCTCGGCCAGGGAGAAGAGGTCCCGGGTCCACACCCGGTCCCCGCTCTTTCCGGTGTCCAGCCTGTCTTCCTCCCGGACCTCCACCCGGGGCACCGCCACCGCGCGCACGCCGCATGCGGCGGGGCGCTCCGGCGCCGGGGTCCCGCCCAGCTTCTCCAGCAGCACCTGCCGCACCAGCTTTTCCAGGGCGTTTTTATCGATGTCAGCCATAGGATCGCTCCTTTCGGGTGAGGAGCATGGCCACCGCCACAGCGGTGACGCCCCCCGTCAGCTTGGCCACGATCATGGGGAAGATCATGGCCGGGTCAAAGCCCGCCGTGAAGCCCAGGTGGTCGCCGAAGACGAAGGCCGCCGACACGGCGAAGGCCACGTTGACCACCTTGCCCCGGTGGTCCATGTCGGACACCATGCCGAACATGGGGATGTTGTTGGCCAGGGTGGCCACCAGTCCCGCCGCCGCCACGTCGTTGACCCCCAGCAGCCGCCCCAGCTTCAAGAGGGGCTTTTGGAACACTTTCGTGATGACAAAGACCAGGGGGAAGGCCCCGGCCAGCACGATGGCGATGTGCCCCACCACCTCGAAGCCCTCTCCGATGGGGGCCATGCCGGGGATGAGGACCAGCCCGGTGAGGGACTCGACGATGGCGGCGGCCAGGCCCACGGTTATGACGGCCACCACCACCCTGCCGAAGACGGCGAAGCCCTTCACCATGGCGCCGGGGATCCTCCACAGTCCCAGGGCCAGGAGGAGGGCGATGAGGACGATGGGGATTAGGTTCCGAAGCACCATGCCCACCGGGAAGCCGGCGGCCAGGCCCCCCGCAAAGGCGCCCAGGGGGATGGTGACCACGCCGCAGAGCACCCCCCGGGCCAGGGGCTCCAGGTCCTCCCGCTTCAGGATGCCCAGGGCCACCGGGATGGTAAAGACGATGGTGGGCCCCAGCATGGCCCCCACGATGAGGCCGCCGAACTGCCCCGCCTCCTCGGTGAGGGCCAGCTCCCGGGCCAGGGCGGCGCCCCCCATGTCGTTTGCCAGGATGGTGCCGGCGAACATGGCGGGATCGGCCCCCAGGAAGGCGTAGACCGGCACCACCACCGGCCGCAGCAGGTCGGAGAGGACGGGGGCCAGGCAGAGGATACCGATCATGGCCAGGGCCAGGGACCCCATGGCCATGATGCCCTCCTCGAATTTCTCCCCCAGGCCGAAGCGGTTCCCCGCCATGCGGTCCAGGGCGCCCAGCACCAGAAAGACGGCCATGAGGCCGATGATGATCTCGTTGACAGACAATGGGCTCCCTCCTCTCAGGACTCCACCCGGTCCACGATGCCCACGATGGCGGCGTCCACGGGGAGGTCCTCCCCCGCCGCCTTCCGGGCGCCGCTCCCCCGGGTGACCAGCACCTTGTCCCCCGGCCCCGCCCCCGCCCGGTCGGCGCACACCAGGGCGGGGCCCTGATGGCCCTCCGGGGCCACCAGCAAAAGGGTATGGCCCGTCAGCGCCTCCGCCTTCCGGGTGCACCACACGCTACCGATGACGATCCCTAACAACACAAATGCCCATCTCCCGCAGGCCCCGCTCCAGGGCCGTGAATTTCTGATAGATGCCCAGAGGGGCGCTCTTGCGGTAGTCCTTGTACTCCAGGCCCGACTCCAGGACCTGGACCTTCCGCCCCTCCAGCAGGGCCCGGAGGACCGCCCCCTCCCCGTCGGTGAGGGCAAGGCCCAGGGACAGCGAGCCCATCTGCTCCACCGGCAGCCGGGTGATGACCAGGGCGTCCTCCCGCTCCTCCAGCTCCATGGGAACACCTCCTCAGCCCTTTGGGTAGTCTCCGGCCTTCAGCCGGATCATCATGATCCACAGCAGGGAGGAGAGCCGGTTGAGGCCCAGGATGATATCCCCCCGGGCCACGCCGCCGTTCTCGTCCCGGAAGGCCCGGTAGGCGGCAAGCTCCGTCTGCCGGACCACCGCGCGCACCTTGTTCACCGCCAGGATGGCGGGGGAGTCGGTGTAGTGGATGAGGAAGTGGCCCTGTCCGTAGTATTTCTCCGGGTAGTGGGACCGCTCCCGCAGCTCCTCGGGGGTCATGCCGCAGAGCCTGACCTCCCCCACCGGCTCCGAGAGCACGTCGAAGCGGATGAAGTGCCGGACGAAGTCCAGCACCTCCTCCAGCTCCTCCGCCAGGGCGGGCACTCCCTCCCGGACACAGACCTGCTGGCACAGGGCGATCTCCCCCTCCAGCAGGTCGATCATGCCCCGGAAGGCGATGCGGGGGTGGTCCTTGAAAACCAGGAGGTTGCCCCTCAGGTGGGTCATGTGCTCCGGTTTTTCCTCCAGGCCCACCCCGAAGGGGGTCTGATATCGGGCGGCGGAGCCGTCCTCCTCTCTGCCCTGGGGGTAGACCACCTCCACCCGGTGCTCCCGGAGGAAGGACCGGGCGGAGGGGGTGAGGACGTCCCCCCGGGCCACCACCACCGGTCCCCGGGTGCCGTTATCCGACATCTGCCGGACCCGCTCCTCCGTCAAGAGGGCCACGGCTTAGCCCTCCCGGTCGAATTCCCCGGCCTTGTGGGGCAGGATGCCGTCCACCTCGGCGTGGGGGCGGGGAATGACGTGGACGGAGATGAGCTCCCCCACCTTCTCGGCGGCGGCGGCGCCGGCGTCGGTGGCCGCCTTCACGGCCCCCACGTCCCCCCGGACCATGACGGTCACCAGACCGCCGCCCACCTGCTCCTTGCCCACCAGCTGGACGTTGGCCGCCTTCACCATGGCGTCGGCCGCCTCAATGGCCCCCACCAGTCCCTTGGTCTCCACCATACCCAGCGCGTTCGT
>CALWYC010000177.1 GCA_944385655.1 uncultured Intestinimonas sp.
CCGCCCGATCAACGGACATACTCCGTAGAAGTTACCTCATTTCTGAGCAATCTCCTACATCATCGCAGACTGCGCCCAAACAGGCGCTTGATTATGATATAACAGATGCCTGCCGATGTCAAGCACAAATCACACAAAAATCGCTGTATTCCCAAGGTTTTTCTGTGCCTCTCACCCATCCCGCCGGCTTTCCTCCTTTTTCGACCGTCAGAGGAATATATTATAAGGTAAGTAAGACCCTCTCCGGGCGGGAAAGTATAAACAATTCATGAAACTTTCCCCGGAAGAATTGACGAAGCGTCAGGAACGCGATATGCTTTGTTGGCATCATAAAGATACTGCCCAACAAGGAAAGGAGCATCTGGCCATGTACGGTTCTGACGACGTTCTGATGACCTATCTGCGGGTGTCGCAGCATATGTCCCGGCTGTTCCGCTGTCACTTTGGCCGGCTCCAGCTCACCTTTCCCCAGGCCCTGGTCCTCAACGTGCTGGGCGAGGAGGGCCCCATGCCCATCAGCGTCCTGGCCGAGCGGACGGGCAGCGCCAACTCCACCGTCTCCGGCATCGTGGACCGGCTGGAAAAGCTGGACCTGGCCCGCCGGGACCGCTCCGGCAAGGACCGGCGGATCATCTATGTGGCGGTGACCGACAAATATCAGGCCCTGCGGGAGAAGGCGGAGGCCAACGTGGCCGGGTACTTTGCCTCGGTCCTCTCCACCATGCCGCCCCAGGACCGGGACATGGTGGCCCAGGCCCTCCTCCGGCTGGACGAGGCCCTGCTGGCCAAGGAGAAGGCCGACGGGCTCTGTCCGGGCGAGGGCGGACAGGAGGGCTGAGATGAGACGAAACCGTGCTTACGGCCGGGGCGGCTACAGCCACTACCGGGGCCGCTCTCCCTTCAGCACCCCGCTGAAGGTCATCGCCCTGCTGCTGGCGGTACTGCTGGTCCTGGCGGTGGCCGCCCTCTTCTTCCTGGAGCCCTACTGGGTCTACTCCGCCGACGGCGGCCGCCTCTACCTGCCCTGGGTCCAGGAGCCGGAGGAGACCCCCGTCCAGACCGTTCCCACCCCCTCCCAGCCCCTGGTGGTCATCACCCCGGAGCCTGTGGCGGAGGACCCCCTCCACGCGGTGCTCCTCCCCCGCTCCGCCCTCTCCGACGGCACCGCCCGGGCCCTGGTGGACCAGGCCGGCGGCAATGCCGCCCTCTTTGACATGAAGGCCGACGACGGCACCCTGGCCTTCGTCTCCGCCTCCCCCCTGGCCGTCAGCGCCGGGGTCAACGCCGCCGCCGGCGCCAACGAGGCCATCACCGCCCTCAACGCCCAGGAGGGCCTCTACACCGTGGCCCGGCTCTCCTGCTTCCGGGACAACGCCCTGCCCCGGCAGCGCAACAACCTGGCCCTCCGCTCCTCCCTGGGGAACTGGCGGGACGGGGACGGCATCCGCTGGCTCTCCCCTGCCTATCAGGAAAACCGGCAGTATATCGCCGACCTGTGCCTGGAGCTGGCCGGGCTGGGCTTTGACGAGATTTTGCTGGACTACGCCGCCTTCCCCCTCACCGGGAACCTGGACGGCATCCTCACCGGCGCCGCCTACGACCCCGCCGGCCTCACCGACGTGGTCCTCACCTTCTACGCCGACACCGCCGCCGCCCTGAAGGCCGCCTATCCCGACGTCCGCCTGTCGGTGGTGGCCGACCCCACCGCCCTCACCTCCGGCGGTCAGAGCGCCGGAGGCCAGACCGCCGCCATGGCCGCCGACCTGGACCGGATCTGGGTGTGGGACCTGGGGGAGGACCGGGACGCCTGCGCTGAGCTGCTCTCCCAGGCCGGGCTGGACGATCCCCGGACCGGTCTGGTCTCCCTCTCCGCCCAGGCCGGCGCCGCCGACCAGAGCTGGGCCCTGTGGGCCTGACGGAAAAGCAATTTCCGTGCCACCCCGCCCCGCCCTTTTCGGCTCCTGCCTATCTTTTGTCAGGGTAAAAAAATATTTATCCCATATTCTGGGCGTTCAACCAGTTTATTTCTGCATTTACAGTATATTTGTCCATTTGGAGGGCTCCGCAGGAACGTTTTCTTGTGCGAGCTCTCCAAAATTTTTTCAAGTGGTCCCACCAATATCAGAAGTGGTCGGCGTTTTTGAGTTGATTTTGGCGGCAAAACCGTGTATGATGGTAAGTATTCTGGGGCAGGATTCCACCAGATGGGATCAACTGCATCTGAAAGGCGGTGATGGAATGTCTTTGGAAGCAGTCCAAAGGGTGACCGAGGCCGAGGAGAAGGCCCGCGCCCGCAGGGCGGAGGCGGCCGAGGCGTGCAAGAAGCTGGTGGCCGACGCGGAAGCGGCCGGCCAGGCCAGGCTGGACCAGGCGCGCCGTGAGGCGGAGGCCCAGGCGGCGAAGGCCCTGGCCGACGCGGAAGCGGCCGCGGCGACGGACGCGCAGGCGGTGGAGCAGGAGACCCAAAAGGCCTGTGACGCCCTGCGCCAGGCGGCGGCCGGCCGGCTGGACGACGCTGCGGCACTCATTATCAGAAGGGTTGTGGGAGACTCATGTCCATAGTCAAAATGAAACACCTGCGGCTCTTCGCCATGGACACGGACCGGGAGGAGCTGCTGCGGCAGCTCCAGCACCTGGGCTGCGTGGAGATCCGGGAGCCCGACCAGGAGCGTTCCGATCCGGACTGGGCCTCCTTCACCCGGGTGGACGACACGGCGCTGGCCGACACCAAGGCCAAAGCCGACCGCCTGCGCTCCGCGCTGGACCTGCTCAACCACTACGCCCCGGCCAAGGGCGGGCTGTTCCAGCCCCGGCCCGTGGTCACGGAGGAACAGCTCTTTGACGAGTCGGTCCGGCAGGAGGCCACCGAGGCCGCCCAGCGGCTCTCCGACCGGGAGGCCCGCATCGCGGCCATCTACAACGAGCAGAGCAAGCTCACCGCCCAGAAGGCGTCCCTGGCCCCCTGGCTGGAGCTGGACGCCGCCCTGGACATCCCCTCCACCCGGGAGGTGACGGTGACCTACGGCGCCATCGACCGCAGCGCCGACCGCCACGCCGTGGAGACCGCCCTGGCGGCCGCCACCGAGCTGGCCCAGCTGAACTGGGCCGGTCAGGACCGGGAGTTCCAGTACGTACTGGTGCTGTGCCACCG
Source organism: uncultured Intestinimonas sp. (assembly GCA_944385655.1). GTDB lineage: Bacteria > Bacillota > Clostridia > Oscillospirales > Oscillospiraceae > Intestinimonas. Next base: position 3,152 of record CALWYC010000177.1, read on the forward strand.
CTCCGCCGAGGAGGAGGCCATGGGCGTCCTCAAGACCTTCGGCTTCACCCCCGCCTCCCTCCGGGGCTGGACGGGCACCGCCAAGGTTAACACCGACGCCATCGACGCCCGCCTCACCGCCCTCTCCGCCGAGCTGGAGGAGTGCAGGGCGGCCATCGCCCAGGAGGCCGGCCACCGGGAGGCCCTGCGGCTGACCATCGACCGGCTCACCCAGGACGTGCAGCGTGAGGAGGTCAAGAGCCGTCTCCTCTCCACCGGGGCCACCCTCTTTCTGGAGGGCTGGGTGCCGGCGGACAAGCTGAGCCGTGTGGAGGCCGTTCTGGCCCAGCATGCGGCGGCCTGGGATGCCGCCGACCCCGAGCCGGAGGAGTACCCCCAGGTGCCCGTCCAGCTCAAGAACAACATCCTGACCAGGCCCCTCAATATGGTCACCGAAATGTACTCCCTGCCCGCCTATGACGGGCTGGACCCCAATCCCCTTATGGCCCCCTTCTTCATCCTCTTTTACGGCATCATGATGGCGGACATGGGGTATGGGCTGGTGATGATGCTGCTGGGCGCGGTGGTGCTCCTCAAGGCCCGGCCCAGAGGCACTACGAATTACCTCTTCTCCCTGATGCTCCTGTGCGGGGTGTCCACTTTCGTCATGGGCGCCATCACCGGCGGCTTTTTCGGCGACTTTATCCCCCAGCTCCTCAAGATCCTGAACCCGGAGAGCACCTTCGAGCTCCCCGCCCTCTTCACTCCGCTCAACGACACGCTGACCATTCTCATCGGCGCCCTGGTCCTGGGCTTCCTTCAGGTGATCACCGGCATGGCCATCAGCTTTGTTAAGCAGACCCGGGACGGTTGCTTTCTGGACGCCCTGTTCAACGAGGGCGCCTGGTGGGTCATCTACGCCGGAGCCGCTCTGACCATCCTGGGCCTGGGCAATGTGGCCGGCGTCCCGGTGGTGCTGGTCATTGGCGGGGTCATGCTTGTGGCCGGCTGCCTGCGGCAGAACCGGAGCATCGCCGTGGTGGGCACCATCGTCTACGCCGTCTACAACGGCGTGACCGGTATCTTCAGCGACGTGCTCTCCTATTCCCGTCTCATGGCTCTGATGCTCTCCGG
>CALWYC010000178.1 GCA_944385655.1 uncultured Intestinimonas sp.
TCCTCCAGATCCAGCAGGCCGGCCAGGGCGGCGTAGCCGCACACCCGGTCGTCGTGGCCGTAGGCGCCGATGAGGGAGCGGTCAAAACCCACATCGGAGGCACGGAAGGCGGGGACCACCTCCAGCTCGGCGGAGATGAAGTCCTCCTCCAGGATGCCGTACTTCTGGTTGAGGATGTCCATGACGGCCAGCTTCACCCGGTCGGCGCCCTCGTCGCCGGCGAAGGGGCGGCTGCCGATGAGGACGTTGAGGCTCTCGCCGGGGATGGCCTCGCCCAGGGGCTTCTTGGACTGCTCGGCGCCCAGATGGGGCAGCAGGTCGTCGATGGTGAAGATGGGGTCGCCGGCGGCGGGGCCCACCACCACCTTCACGGTGGAGCCGTCCTTCAGGGCCACCACGCCGTGGAGCTCCAGAGGGATGGTCACCCACTGGTACTTGCGGATGCCGCCGTAGTAGTGGGTCTTGAGGAAGGCCAGCTCGGCGTCCTCATAGAGGGGGTTGGGCTTCAGGTCCAGGCGGGGGGAGTCGATGTGGGCGGCGCAGATGTTGGCGCCCTGGTCCAGGGACTCGGTGCCCACCACGGCCAGCATGATGGCCTTGCCCCGGTTGGAGCGGTAGATCTTGTCGCCGGCCTTGAGCTCCATGCCCCGGGCAAAGGGTTTGAACCCCTTGGCCTCGGCCAGGGCGATGGCGGTCTCCACCGCCTCCCGCTCGGTCATGCTGTCGTCCAGGAATTTCTTATAATCCTCGCAGTAGCCCTTCAGCTCCGCCTCCTGGGCGGCGGTGATCCGGTCCCAGCCATTCTTGGGCCGGTACAGCAGGGCGTCCCGGCGCAGGTCGCCGGCGTTTTTCTTCTCTTCCATGGGAATGACCTCCTGTTCAACGATCTAAAATTTCAGTAAAGAGGACCAGGGCCCGTTCCCCGAAGGTCCCGGGCGTGTCGTCCTCCGTGTTTTCCAGCACATAATCGCAGTTTGCCCGAAAGAAGTCCTCCCCCTTCTGGGCGCTCACCCGCTTGCGGGCGTACTCCTCGGAAATGCCCTCCCGGGCCATGATGCGCCGGACGCGCACCTCCGCCGGGGCGATGACCCCCACCACGGCGTCGCACCGCTCACCCAATCCGCTCTCAACGAGGGCGATGGCGTCGATGGCGGCGGCGGGACAGCCGGACGCCTCCGCTCCGGTGAGGAGCTGGTCGATGGCCTCCCCCACGAAGCGGTGGGTGATGACGTTGAGCTGGGCCAGGGCGGCGGGGTCGGTAAAGACCACGTTGCCCAGCTTCTTCCGGTCTATTTTGCCCGATTCATCGCAGATATCTCCAAAGCGATCGATGAGGGCCTCCCGCAGGGGGGCGCTCTCCTCCAGCAGGCGGTGGTACACCGCGTCGGCGTCGATGATACAGGCCCCCAGGGCCGTAAGGGCCTTCAGTGCCGTGGTCTTGCCCGCCCCGGTTGGGCCGGTGATGCCGATGATCTTCATATCCGGACCTCCTCCGCGGACGCCTCCGCTTTTCTCAAGGTACAGCGCAGCCGGATGGCCAGCACCAGGTTGACCACCGGAACAAAGCTCAGCAAAGTGTGGGCTACCAGGGACCCGGCGCTCTTTTTCCCGATCAGGCAGCCCCGGACCGAGCCGTGGACCAGGAAAATGACCTGGACGGCCCACAGCAGGCCGATGAGAAAGGCGGAGAGCAGGATGAGCGGGTCCAGAACGATGGCCACGATGGCCACATGGAACACCAGGTGCATCATGGGCCACAGGACCGCCAGCACCAGGGGATAAAAGGGCAGCATCCACAGGGGGCCCTGGAACATGCTGTGGAGCCCCACCGCGGCCAGTACATAGCCGCCCACCACCACGATCTGGAGAGGCAGGCCGACGATGAGGCCGTCGTCCAGCAGACGGACCGCCCGCCGGGCCGGTGAAACCTGCTTCCGGTGCATGGGCGTGAGGTTGGCCCGCAGGAGGACATAAAGCCCAAACAGGGTGCCGGGCAGGGTGGACAGGGCCACCTGCACCCACACCAGCAGAGAGCCGCCGTCCAGGGTCTCGAGGAGGGCCAGCAGCGCCAGGGCCGCCGTCCACACCACGGAGCAGAAATACCCCAGAGCCGTCAGCAGCACAAACACCGGATGGCCCAGGTCCAGCTTCTGCCGGACGTCCAGGACGACCAGCATGGCCAGAACGGCCAAAAGCACAAGCGCCAAAAGCACCTGCATGGCGCTCCCCCCTCTCCACCGGTATCATACACCATTTTCGCCGCTTCGTCTACCGCCTCAGGTCAGATCGACGATATGGAAGCCCGCCGCCTTGTTGAGGCGGTTGGAGATGGCCAGGCCGATGCCCCCCTCATCGGGGCACTGGGACCAGATGGCGGTGACGTCGGTGCCGTCAAAGGCACGGAGGGCGTCGAAGACGTTGCGGGCCTGGGCGGCCTTGTCCGTCGCCGGCCCCAGCTTCTCCACGGTATGACCGGCATACAGGCCGGCGTACTCGTCAAAGCAGACCACGCCCTCGCCCTCCCCCAGGTGGTCCCGGATGTAGGCGGCGGTGGCTGCCGCGTCGCCCTTCACCACGGTGACAGGTGCCTTGGGGGCGTAGTGACGGTACTTCATACCGGGTGCCCGGGGATGCTCCCCCGCCCCCATGAGGCGGGTGACCGCCGGGTCCACCGCCACCTCCCCCAGGGCGTCCCGGAGCTCCTCCAGGGTAACGCCGCCGGGCCGCAACAGCCGGGGGGGCTCCTCGGTGAGGTCGATGATGGTGGACTCCACCCCCACGGCGCAGGGGCCGCCGTCCACGATGCCGTCGATCTTTCCGTCCATGTCCTCCAGCATGTCGGCCATGTTGGTGGGGCTGGGCCGGCCGGAGGTGTTCCCCGACGGGGCCGCCACCGGCACCCCGGCGGCGGCGATGATGGCCCGGCACACCGGGTGGGCGGGGCAGCGCATGCCTACGGTGTCCAGTCCGGCGGTGACCGCGTCGGGCACCACCGGCTTCCGCCGCAGGATCATGGTGAGGGGGCCCGGCCAGAACCGCTCCGCCAGGGTGTAGGCGGCGGCGGGGATGTCGGCACAGTACCGCGCCAGCCACTCCGCCGACGGGACGTGGAGGATGAGGGGATTGTCCTGGGGCCGGCCCTTGGCCTCAAAAATATGGGCCACCGCCTCGGGGTCCAGGCCGTTGGCCCCCAGGCCGTACACCGTCTCGGTGGGGATGCCCACCAGGCCCCCCCGGGCCAGGATGGCCGCGGCCCGTTCCACGTCGGCGGCGGTCAGTCTCTCTGTGTTCATGCTTCTTCGCCTCGATCTTTTCCGTTCAGCGCCACTGCTCCCGGCCCTTCTCCAGGCAGGTGAGCACCAGGCCCACCACGCCGGCGGCGATGAGGACCGCGCCGAACACGATGTTGATGATGGAAATGGCCGTTTTCATAGGGGGGTCCCTCCGTCATTCATAGATGCCCACCGGCACCCCCGCCAGTTCGATGGTGGTGTCCGGGGCGAATTTTGCCTTTTGCAGATAGCCCTTCACGGTAAGGATGCCATACTTGGGGTTGACCTTCTCGTCCTCCAGCTCCAGCTCGATGTGGCCGGCGCCGGAGCCGGTGAGCCAGCCGTCGTCCTCCAGCAGAAGGGCCAGGTCGGCCTTTACGGCGTCCAGGGTGAGGCCCTCCGGCAGGGCGTTGAAATGGATCAGCAGTTCCATGGTCTTCGATCTCCTTTTATTCCTCTTGACTGGCCTTCATGCGCTCGGCCTGGTCGGCGGTGACGAGGCCGTCGATGACCTCGTCCAGCCCGCCGTCCATGATGGCGTCGATCTGGTAGAGGGTCAGACCGATGCGGTGGTCGGTGACCCGGCCCTGGGGAAAGTTGTAGGTGCGGATGCGCTCGTTGCGCATGCCGGTGCCCACCTGGCTCCGGCGCTCCGCCGTCACCGATTCCTCCTGCTCCCGGACCTTCTCCTCGTAGAGCCGGGAGCGCAGCAGCTGCATGGCCTTGTCCCGGTTCTGGAACTGGCTGCGCTCCTGCTGGCACTCCACCACCGTGCCGGTGGGCTTGTGGATGAGCCGCACGGCGGAGGAGGTCTTGTTTACGTGCTGGCCGCCGGCGCCGGAGGACCGGAAGACCTGCATCTCGATGTCGGCGGGGTTGAGCTGGAAGTCCACCTCGTCCACCTCGGGCAGCACCGCCACCGTGGCGGTGGAGGTGTGGATGCGCCCCCCCGACTCGGTCTCGGGCACCCGCTGGACCCGGTGGACGCCGCT
>CALWYC010000179.1 GCA_944385655.1 uncultured Intestinimonas sp.
CCTTCCCCCTGCAAGGGGGAAGGTTTGGCGGATACGGCTTCCCAACCGCGCCCATGGCACCACTTCATTTTGTGGGGCGCGACGACCCCGGCGCGCCAAACCACGCCGCAAGGCTCCCCCTCATCCGTCTGGCCTTCGGCCAGCCACCTTCCCCCTGCAAGGGGGAAGGTTTGGCGGATACGGCTTCCCAACCGCGCCCATGGCACCACTTCATTTTGTGGGGCGCGACGACCCCGGCGCGCCAAACCACGCCGCAAGGCTCCCCCTCATCCGTCTGGCCTTCGGCCAGCCACCTTCCCCCCAGGGGAAGGCCTTTGGGCGGATGATATCTGCCCCTACCCCAGAGCTTTGCCGTGTTCGTAGGGGCGGCTATCAGCCGCCCGGGCAGCTCCACGGCACGCAAAAAGACCTTCCGCTTTCGGCGGAAGGTCTTTTCTGCTCAATACCGCTCCACCCAGCCGGAGATGAGGAGGGTGGGGACGGTCCAGGCCAGGAGAAAGAGGGTCATCTGGGCGCCGGTGAGGGAGGCCCAGGCGCCGATGAAGGTGAGGTAGAAGGCCAGCAGCAGGCCGATCACCGATCCCAGCACGGTGAGGGCGGTGGTCATGAGGACGGCCAGCCGCAGACGCTTGGCCCCCACCACCGCCTCGGAGAAGGGGGCCAGGCCCTCCCGGCAGAGGACGGCGGTGAGCCGGGCGCTGTGGAGGGCGGCGGGGTCGGAGAGCTCGGTCCGCCGGTCCACGGCGGGATAGTCCATCTTCTCCACCGGCAGCTTGAACTTCTGCCGCAGCATGGCGGGGATGAGGTTGAAGTCCCGGGTGCACAGCACCGGGGAGACGTGGTTGGCGGTCAGGGCGGAGATGGCGGGTGGGATGGTGGGGTGCATGGCGTAGTTGAGGGCGAAGATGCCGGCCAGCTCCCCCTCGATGGCGCAGAATACGGCGCTGCGCACGTTGAGGCCCTGGGGCAGGGGCACCTCCATGAGGGCCATGAAGGAGGCCGAGCCCACCAGGATGCGCTCCCCCCGGATGTCGGCGGAGAGACCGCCGCCCTCGTGGCGGGTGAAGCCGGTGCACCGGCGGTAGACCGCCCCCTGGGTGCGGAGGAGGTCGTGGAAGATCTTGTCCAGCCCCGAGCCGCTCTCCCTGATGAGGGTGGCACAGACGGCCACCACCTTCTCCACCGAGTAGTCCCCAAAGATCTTGATGCCGTTGAGGGCCACCTCGCCGGGGGGAAAGAGGTCGGTGTCGGTGAGGAGGATGGCCTTCCCCGCCCGCTCCACGCCGGACCAGCCGGGGAGGGCGGCGCCGCTGGAGGCCAGCCGCCGGGCCAGGGCCCGGTAGGGCCGGGAGAAGCACAGCAGGGCGGAGTAGCCCGAGGAGGCGGTGGCGGCGGCGGAGAGGCACCAGGCCGCGTGCTCCGGCGCGCCCCGGCCCACCGAGGCCACCAGGGCGCACAGCAGGCTCCCCAGCAGCAGCAGGGGCACCGAGATGCGCAGCACCCGCTCCGTCCCGTCGCTCTCCTGGATCTGGCTGCCGAAGCCGTAGGCCGCCCCCGACCACTTGGCGTAGGCGTCCCGGCCGTTCCAGCTCTTGTGGTCCAGGGTCACCAGGTAGGGCTCCGAGGCGGCGGCCGCCGTCCGGCAGGAGAGCCGCAGGCCCTGGCGCTTGGAATAGGTGCCCCACATGGCGCAGAAGAGGCCGGCGGCGCAGGCGGCGCAGTAGGGCAGGGTGGTCCGCTCCGGCATCCAGGCCAGCTGGGTGAAGGCGTCCCACAGGGTGAAGGCGCAGGCGAAGCAGCTGGCGGTGGCGCCGCCGGGCCGGAGGCGGAAGAGGTCGATGAGGCCGCCCAGCAGCACATCGATGCCCAGCACCATGACCACCGCCAAAAGCCCGCCGGAGCACCACACCCGCAGCTGGAAGGAGTCCGTCAGGGCCCCGGGCAGGGGCAGGCCGAAGAACCCGGCGAAGGCCAGGTACAAAAGGGGCAGGCACAGCAGGGCCACCAGCACCGCGCGCAGCCGCAGCAGGCCCAGGCCCCGGCCGTACCGGCCGGCCAGGTCGGCGGGGGGCAGGTCGGGGGGCGGCTCCGGGGGCTTCCGGGGCCTGCGCTCCCGGCGGGGGGGCTCGTCCTCCTCCTCCCGCTCCTCCTCGTCCACGCCGGGGATGAGCTTCTGGAACCGGATGGTCTCCTCCGAGACCTCGGTCCCCTCCTCGGCGAACATCTGCTGGGAAAAGGCGTCCGCCTTCTCCTTCAGGTGGCGCAGCCCCGCCTGGAGGGGGGGCGTGTCGTCCTCGGGGAACTCCAGCACCTTGTCGGTCACCGGGGCCTTTTTGGGCTTCTCCCTGGGCGGCGGCGCAGGCTCCTCCGGCGCCTCGTCCCCGCCGCCGGTGTCCTCATCGCCGTCCTCCGGTCCCTCCTCCTCATCCTCGTCCTCGTCGGGCGGGGCCGTCATGCCGGGAAAGAGCACCACGTTCTGAGGGGGCGGCGTGCGCTTGGCCTCCGGCCAGGGCAGGTCGGGACCGGGGTCGGAGGGCGGGTCCTTGGCCGCCCGGTCCTCCTCCTCCCACCGGCTCACGTCCACGCCGTACTCGGCCAGGATCTCCTCCAGGGTGTAGCCGCTATCCTGTTTTTCGTCGTCCTTTGCCATACCGGCCTTCCTTTGTCTGAAGTTATCCCAGCCGCTGGCGCACGGCCTCATAGAGCAAAATGGCCGCCGCCGCGGAGGCGTTGAGGGAGTTGAGCTTGCCCTTCATGGGGATGCTCACCTTGAAATCGCACTGCTCGGCCACCAGCCGGCCCATGCCGCTCCCCTCGGAGCCGATGACGATGGCGGCGGGGCCCTTGAGGTCGGCGTCGTAGAGGGTGGTGTCGCCGTCGGCGGCGGTGCCGAAGATCCAGACCCCCGCCTCCTTGAGCTCCTTGAGGAGGGCGGTGAGGTTGGGCACCCGGGCCACCGGCACGTGGGAGACGGCGCCCGCCGAGGTCTTGGCCACGATGGCGGTGAGGCCGGCGGAGCGCCGCTTGGGGATGATGACGCCGTGGGCCCCGGCGCACTCGGCGGTGCGGATGACGGCCCCCAGGTTATGGGGGTCGGAGAGCTCATCGCACACCACGATGAGGGGGGGCTCCCCCTTCTCCCGGGCGGCATTGAGGATGTCGTCCACGGAGGCGTATTCCCGGACGGCGGCCTGGGCGATGACCCCCTGGTGGGCGTGGGTCTGGCTCATGGCGTCCAGCTTCCGCCGGTCGGCCTCCACCACCACGATGCCCTTGCCCCGGGCCGTGGAGGCGATGTGGCCCAGGGCGGCGTCGGTCTCCCCCTTGGCGATGAAAATTTTATCGATGGGCGTCCCCGCCCGCAGGGCCTCGATGACCGCGTTGCGGCCCTCGATGATGCCGTCGGCCTCGGCCATGGGCGCGGGCCGGGGGGTCCGTTTCTCTTTCATGGGACTTGTCCCGCCTTTCTGTTCGATCAGCTTTCAGTATACCATACTTCACCCGGGAGAAAAAGAAGAAGTTTTGAGGCGGCCGCCCTTGCCTTTTCCGGGGAAATGGAATATACTGGGCCCAACCCCCCGCGATCCTGTCTGACGAGAGGTGGGAAAAACCATGATCATCCACTACAAGATCAAGTACAAGGAATACCCCAACTCCCCCAAGGCCACGGCCCGGAGCCGCATCCTGGGCATCCTCACCGCCTGGCCCATGTACCTGGCCTACGGCATTTTCTGGTACTCCATCGTGGGAGTCCTCCTCACGGTGGCGGGCCTGAGCAGGGACACGGCCTACCTGGTGGCCATGATCTCCCTGGTCTACATGGTGGTGCTCATCAAGGTGCTCCGGAAGGTGCTGGACGCCAGGATCGACGCCTTTGCCGTCGCCGACGCCCTGTCCCGGTGACCGGCTCCCCACAGCAGCGGCAAGGCCCGTGGCCGATCGGCCACGGGCCTTGTTCTGTCCCGGGGGGGCTCTGCCGGCCCTCCCCCTCGCCGCTCTGAGTCCTCCTTTCCCCGTCATCCTAAGCGCAGCGAAGGATCCGTCTCCTCCCCGTCTTTGGCTCCCTCGCTGAGGGAGCTGGGGACGAGAGTACGGATTCTTCGCCTCCGGCTCAGAATGACGAGACATACGCTCCTTTCCGTTCGTTCCGGTTGGCTTCTTTCTCCCGTTCAAGGCGAGCATATCATAGTTCGCGCCCCGTGA
>CALWYC010000180.1 GCA_944385655.1 uncultured Intestinimonas sp.
ACAAATCCGACCTACATCACTACCGTGTGGGGCTACGGGTACAAGTGGGGATTCTGACCTGAAACTGAGCACAAGAGAAAGGAGGCGGAGAGGCTGTGGGAAAGGTAAAAGGGATCCGGAAGCGGTGGATGCTCAACAGCATCTCCGCCGTGCTGCTCATCGTGCTCTTTGCCGTGGCGGCCTTTTCCGCCGCCATCGCCAGCTACTTCTACTCCACCATGAGCACGGGCCTCAAGTCCCGGGTCACCGCCGCCCTGCCCTTTTTCAGCAGCGCCATGACCCAGAGCGAGTATCTCCAGACGGCCAGCGACTATGTGAGCACCTTTGCCGACAAGGACCATCTGGAGCTCCAGATCATCAACGCCTCGGGGAGCATCGATCAGTCCACCAATGACCTGACCCTCCCCGGCTCCTACCCCGGCACCCCGGACATCTCCGGCGCCATCGAGCAGCGGGTGCTCACTTCCTGGACCGGTACCGCCCCGGACACCGGCGAGCGGGTCATGGCGGTGTCCATGCCGGTGGTCACCCGGAACGGCACCCTGCTGGGGGTCATCCGCATGGTGACCTCCCTGGGCCGCTGTGACGTCCAGGTGGCCAAGGTGGTGGCGGTGGCCCTCCTCATCGGCGCTGCCATCGTGCTGCTGGTCTCCTTCTCCAACCTCTACTTCGTCCGCTCCATCGTGGAGCCGGTCACCGCCGTCACCGAGACCGCCAAGCGCATCGCCGCCGGCTCCTACGGCATCCAGATGGAGAAGAAGTATGACGACGAGGTGGGCGACCTCACCGACGCCATCAACGACATGTCCCTGAAGATCGACCAGTCGGAGAAGATGAAGTCGGAGTTCATCTCCTCCGTGTCCCACGAGCTGCGCACCCCCCTCACCGCCATCAACGGCTGGGCCGAGACCATCATGAACGGGGAGGTCCGGGACGTCGAGGACGTGAAGAAGGGCATGGGCATCATCGTCTCCGAGGCCCGACGGCTCACCAACATGGTGGAGGAGCTGCTGGAGTTTTCCCGCATCGAGGACGGCCGCTTCACCCTGTCGGTGGAGCCCATGGACATCAAGGCCGAGCTGGAGGACGCCGTCTACACCTACACCGAGTTCTTCCGCCGGGAGGGCATCACCCTCACCCACACCGACTGCGAGGAGGAGTTCCCTCCCATCCCCGGCGACCCGGAGCGGATGCGGCAGGTCTTCTGCAACCTGCTGGACAACGCCGCCAAGCACGGCGGCTCCGGCAAACGCATCGACACCGCCATCCGGGGAGAGGAGGACGCGGTGGTCATCACCATCCGGGACTACGGCCCCGGCATCCCTGAGGACGAGCTCCCCCACGTCAAGTACAAGTTCTACAAGGGCAGCTCCAAGGCCAGAGGCTCCGGCATCGGCCTTGCCGTCTGCGAGGAGATCATCACCCGCCACAACGGCCGCCTGGACATCGGCAACGCCGAGGGCGGCGGCTGCATCGTCACCATCCGGCTGCCGATCAGCGGCTGACCGAAGATATGGAACATTAGTTCGAATTCATCCTTGCTTTTCCCCGTCTCCTTTGCTATGATGGGAGGCGGGCAGTGCGGCCGGATGGCCGAGATCTTACCATTTCAGAGGAGAACCAAGATCCATGGCAGAGAGACAGAACCAGGCCTGCGCCACCCCCTTCCGCACCATGATCGGCGGCCAGGCCCTCATCGAAGGGATCATGATGATGGGTCCCGACAAGAAATCCATCGTGGTCCGCCGCCCCGACGGCGGGCTGGAGGTCAAGACGGAGGAGCGCAGGCTCATCAAGGACCGCCACCCCATCCTGGGCTGGCCCTTCATCCGGGGGGTGGTCAACTTCTGCGTGTCCATGTATACCGGCGTCACCGCCCTGATGTACTCGGCGGAGTTCTACCCCGAGGACGACGAGCCGGAGGAGCCCTCCCGCTTTGAAAAGTGGCTGGACGAGAAGCTGGGCAGCGAGAAGGCCATGGCCTTCTTCACCACCCTGGCCGTCATCATCGGCATGGCCTTTTCCGTGGGCCTCTTCTTCGTGCTCCCCACCCTGTTCTCCGGCGGCGTCATGTGGTTTTTCCCCGACATCCCGCTGTGGGTCCGGAACCTGGTGGAGGGCGCCACCCGGGTGGTCATCTTCCTGGGCTACCTGATCCTGTGCTCCAAGACCAAGAGCATCAAGCGGGTGTTCTCCTACCACGGCGCCGAGCACAAGACCATCTTCTGTTACGAGAAGGGGCTGGAGCTCACGGTGGAGAACGTCCGGGCCCAGCCCAAGCACCACCCCCGCTGCGGCACCAGCTTCCTCTTCGTGGTCATCGTGGTGTCCATCCTGCTCTCCAGCGTCGTCTTCTCCTTCTGGCAGTTCACCAACCCCTGGCTGCGCACCCTGGTCCACCTGGCCCTGCTGCCGGTGGTGGTGGGTCTTACCTGGGAAATCAACCGCTATGTGGGCGGACACGACAACCTGCTTTGCCGGGCCATCCGCCGGCCGGGCATGGGCATCCAGCGCTGGACCACCTTCGAGCCCGACGACTCCATGATCGAGGTGGGCATCGAGGCGCTCAAGCAGGTGCTGCCGGAGGAAAAGGGAAAGGACCAGTGGTAGATCCGGAAAACCCCTGACATTACAAAGAGACAGAGGGTGATGCTATGGCGACCACCTACAACAACCTGTATCTGGATACCCGGAAGCGGCTGCGCTCCCACGGAGTGGAGATGGCCCAGCTGGAGGCCCGGGAGCTGGTGTGCTTCGCCGCCGACAAGACCCGGGAGCAATTCTTCCGGGATCTGACGCTCTACGCCTCCAAAGAGGTGGAGGAGAGGGTGGAGGAGCTGACCCGCCGGCGTCTGGCCGGGGAGCCGGTGGCCTACATCATCGGGGAGTGGGAGTTCTACGGCCTGCCCCTGGACATCTCCCGGGACGTGCTCATCCCCCGCACCGACACCGAGGTGCTGGCCGAGCGGGCCATCCTGCTGGCCAAGGCGGCGGGGGAGGGCGCCCGGGTGCTGGACCTGTGCGCCGGCAGCGGCTGCGTGGGCCTGGCGGTGGCCGCCCACGCCCCCAACTGCCGGGTGGTGCTGGCCGACCTCTCCGAGGCGACCCTCCGCATCTGCAAGCAGAACGTCCGCCGCAACAACCTCAACGCCCGGGTGACCTGCGTCCAGGCCGATGCCACCCAGGCTCCGGCGGCCAGCCTGTGGGATTTTGACGTCATCGCCTGCAATCCCCCCTACATCCCCCACAAGGACCTGCCCGACCTGGACGTGTCGGTGCGGGACTACGAGCCCTGGGGCGCCCTGGACGGCGGCCTGGACGGGCTGGACTTCTACCGGGCCATTGCCCAGCGCTGGGGCACCGCCCTGCGGCTGGGGGGGAGCCTGGTCTTCGAGGTGGGCATCGGTCAGGCCCCGGACGTAGAGCAGATCATGGCCCAGAACGGCTTTGAGAACATCGTCACCCACCAGGACACCCAGGGTATCTGGCGTGTGGTGGAGGGGACCGTCAACCACTGACGGAGGAGGGGCGTATGGAGCGGTTGAGCCGGGCATTCAGCCTGTTCATCGTCTTTCAGCTCGTCACCCTGGCGGCGGGTGTCTGTGCCATCCTGCTTACAACGAGCGGGCTTTACGTTGTGTTCCTCTTTGGACAGGCCATTGCCATGATCGTATTTAGCATCATCACCAGCAACCTTTTGGAAAAGGTACTGCGCAGAAAATATCCGGAGGTCAAGCCGGATCGGCACATCTCCATCGGCATGGGCGGCATTCGGTTCGGCGTGGACTGGCGCGGCCCGCTGAAGGCGCGGGCAGGCAGGAGCCAGGACCAGTTGGCAGAGGAAGTGTTTCGGAAACAGGAGATCACATGGCTTCTCATGATCGTGACCATGGTGTTACTGGCCGGGCTGGCGTCAGTAGTTTATTGACCCCGGCGCTGCTCCGGCCCGGAGCTGCGGGAATGGGGAGCGTTGATTCGTTTAAGGAGTGAGTCATTTGGCAGATAAGAAGAAAAACCTGGTGGAGGCCCCCGCCCCCGCCAGCGACAAGAAAAAGGCCCTGGAGACCTGCATGGCCCAGATTGAGCGGACCTACGGCAAGGGCTCCATCATGCGCCTGGGGGAGAACGCCGGCGTGGTGGTGGAGGCCATCCCCACCGG
>CALWYC010000181.1 GCA_944385655.1 uncultured Intestinimonas sp.
TCAAGCGTTTTCACCGTCAGGTGAAAACCTTGGGCCGGGGCGGATCCACTCCGCCCCGGCTGAGTGCAGGAAAGGGGTCCCCACGGGGCCTGCCCCGTGGGGGATGGAAGTGCACCTGTAAGGAATATCACCCCGATCAGGAGTAACCCGCCAAAGGCACCCGCGCAGCGGGGACGGCGGTCACGCCGTTCAAGCGTTTTCACCGTCAGGTGAAAACCTTGGGCCGGGGCGGATCCACTCCGCCCCGGCTGAGTGCAGGAAAGGGGCCCCCACGGGGCAGAGCCCCGTGGGGAAGTGCGACGACCCGGCGCGCCAAACCACCCTCATACGTCCCCTCATCCGGCGGGCTGACGCCGCCACCTTCCCCCCTGTGGGGGGAAGGTTTCCCAGCGTCACACTGACGCGGATGGGAGAGGTCGAACCGTCCCCCGGACAAGCCCCTTTGATCCAGAAAGGAGTACCTCTTTGGAGATCCACGACAAGATCAGCGCCGGCGTCACCTACCTGTCGGCGGAGGCCTTTGAGCACGCCGGCGGGGTGGCACACGGCTTCTCCACCCGGCTGGGCGGCGTGAGCACCGGCATCTATGAGAGCCTCAACCTGGGCTCCACCCGGGGCGACGACCCTGAGCACGTCCGGGAGAACTACCGCCGGTTCTTTGCCGCCGTGGGGGCCGACCTGAGCACGGTGGCCATGACCAATCAGGTCCACAGCGACGTGGTCCGGCCCGTCACCACCGCCGACATCAAGGCCGGCCTGCTGGATCAGGAGCCCTATGAGGCCGACGGCCTGGTCACTGACATCCCCGGCGTGGCCCTGGTGATCTTCAGCGCCGACTGCCTGCCCGTCCTCCTCTACGACCCGGTCCGCCGAGTCATCGCCGCCGTCCACGCCGGCTGGCGTGGCACCGCTGCCGGCATCGTGGAGCGTGCGGTGGAGAAGATGGCCTTCTACGGCTGCCGCCCGGCGGACATCCTGGCCGCCATCGGTCCCGGCATCTCCCGGTGCTGCTTTGAGACCCACGAGGATGTGCCCAATGCCATGACCGCCGCCCTGGGCGTCCGGGCCACCCCCTTCCTCTCCCCCATCGAGAACGGCAAGTTCCAGGTGGACCTGAAGGGCCTCAACGCCATGCGCCTGGAGCGCTGCGGCCTGCTCAGCGAGCACATCTCCGTCACCGCCGACTGCACCGCCTGCCTGCCGGAGAAATACTGGTCCCACCGGGCCACCGGCGGCGTCCGGGGCAGCCAGGCCGCCGTCATCCAGCTTCTATAATCCAAAAGAGCGAAAAGAGGGATATGGTCTCCGCTTTTCGCTCTTTTCCATACCTATATAAGGATCTGAGCCGCCTATGAGATCATTTCGCCCCGCCGCCCTGGCCCTGGCGCTGGCCCTGCTCGTAGGCTGCGGCGCTCCGGCGCCGGAGCCCACCCCCACCCCCTCCCCCACGGCGGAGACGGCGGAGGCGGTGAGCACCGTCTTCACCCTCCCCCGGACCTCCGCCAGCCTCCACCCCATCCTGAGCACCGACAAGGTGAACGTGGCCCTCTCCGGCCTTCTGTGGGAGGGGCTCTTCGCCCTGGACCAGACCTTCGCCCCCCAGCTCCAGCTGTGTCAGAGCTACACCGTCAGCCAGGACGGCCTCACCTGGACCTTCTACCTGCGCAGCGGCGTCACCTTCTCCGACGGCTCCCCGCTGACCGCCGCCGACGTGGCGGCCTCCCTGGAGCTCTCCCGGGACCCCCAATCCCGGTTCGCCGGGCGGCTGAGCGGCGTGAGCGGCATCTCCGCCCAGGAGGGCGCCGTGGTGCTCACCCTGAGCACCCCCAACGGCGCCCTGCCCGCCCTGCTGGACATCCCCATCGTCAAGGCGGGCGCCGACGGCGTCCCCCCCGGCACGGGCCCCTACCGCCTCACCGAGACCGAGGCCGGCGCCGTGCTCACCGCCCGGACCGACTGGTGGCAGCACCTCAGCCTGCCGGCGGACACCATCCCCCTGGTGACCATCCAGGCCGCCGACGACCTCATCTCCGCCTTCGACACCGAGGAGATCTCCCTGGTCACCGCCGACCTCACCGGCGCCAGCGCCCTGGGCTTCGCCGGGGACCACGCCGTGTGGGACTACCCCACCACCACCATGGTCTTCGTGGGCTACAACTGCCAGCGGGGCGTCTGCGCCGATGCCGCCCTCCGCCGGGCCCTGGACCGGGCCTGGGACCGGACCACCGTGTCGGTGGCCCTCTACTCCCGCCACGCCCAGGAGGCCACCCTGCCCCTGAGCCCCGTCCACGCCGACTATGACCAAACCCTGGCCCAGCGGCGGGACTACTCCCCCCAGGTCTTTTCCCAGCTCCTGGAGGATGCGGGCTACGCCCAGGGGGAGGACGGCCTCTGGTACCGGGGGCGGCAGGCCCTCTCCCTCACCTTCGTGGTGAACACCGACAACACCTTCCGGGTGTCGGCGGCGGAGTACCTGGCCGGGGAGCTCACCCGCGCCGGCGTCCAGGTGGAGCTTCAGAAGCTCTCCTGGGCCGAGTACCAGCAGGCCCTGGCTTCCGGGTCCTTCGACCTCTATCTGGGGGCCGCCGCCCTCACCGCCGACTTTGACCTCACCCCCCTGCTCTCCGCCGGCGGGAGCCTGAACTTCGGCGGCTACCAGAACGCCGACACCCTGGCCCTCCTGGCCGCCTGGCGCTCCGCCTCCGGCACCGCCCGGCAGACCGCCGCCCGGGCCCTGTGGACCGACCTGGAAAACCAGGTCCCCTTCTCCACCCTGTGCTTCAAGAACCAGTCCGTCCTCACTCAATGGGGGGCGGTCACCGGTCTCACCCCCACCCAGCAGAACCCCTTTTACGGCATCGAACACTGGCGCTTCGGGTCCTGACCCGGCGCCCTTGCCCCGCAGACACATATCACGAGGGAGGAACCACCCATGGGAGAAGTATTTCGCTGTTTTGTGGAAAAAAAGCCGGGCTTTGACGGCGCCGCCCGGGCCCTGTGCCGGGAGCTCACCGAGGCGGTGGGCGTCCAGGGCCTCACCGGGCTCCGGGTCCTCAACCGCTACGACGTGGAGGGCGTGACGAGCCAGATCTACGCCGCCGCCCGGACCTCCGTGTTCTCCGAGCCCCAGGTGGACGCGGTGTACGACGAGGTCTGCCCCGTCCCCGACGGCCCCCACACCGTGCTGGCGGTGGAGGCCCTGCCCGGCCAGTTCGACCAGCGGGCCGACTCGGCGGCCCAGTGCATCCAGCTCATGACCGGCGGCGACCGCCCCACCGTCCGGGCTGCCGCCGTATACCTGCTGCTGGGCGCCCTCTCCGACGGGGACGCCGCCAAGGTCAGGGGCTACCTCATCAACCCCGTGGAGGCCCGGGAGGCCGCCATGGACAAACCCGACACCCTGGTCCAGACCTACCCCATTCCCCAGTCCGTCCGGGTGCTGGAGGGCTTCCGTGATCTGGACGAGGCCGGGCTCCAGGCCGTGCTGGAGGAGTACGGTCTGGCCATGGACCTGGCCGACCTCACCTTCTTCCAGACCTACATGAAAAACGAGGAGGACCGGGACCCCACCCTCACCGAGCTGCGGCTGGTGGACACCTACTGGTCCGATCACTGCCGCCACACCACCTTCTCCACCCACATCGACTCCGTGGAGCTCCTCTCCCCCGAGGTGAAGCGGGCCTACCGGCTCTACCAGGCCGCCCGGGTGGAGGTCTACGGCGAGGAGAAGGCCAAGGCCCGGCCCGAGACCCTGATGGACCTGGCCACCATCGCCACCAAGGTCCTCAAGAAGCGGGGCGTCCTCCAGCACCTGGACGAGAGCGAGGAGATCAACGCCTGCTCCGTCCACGTCACCGCCCATGTGGACGGGGAGGCCCAGGACTGGCTCCTCATGTTCAAGAACGAGACCCACAACCACCCCACCGAGATCGAGCCCTTCGGCGGCGCGGCCACCTGCATCGGCGGCGCCATCCGGGACCCCCTCTCCGGCCGGTCCTACGTCTACCAGGCCATGCGTGTCACCGGCTGCGGCGACCCCCGCACCCCCCTGAATGAGACCCTGGAGGGCAAGCTGCCCCAGCGGAAGCTGTGCACCACCGCCGCGGCGGGCTACTCCTCCTACGGCAACCA
>CALWYC010000182.1 GCA_944385655.1 uncultured Intestinimonas sp.
ACGGGCGCGGTCTCCGCCGGGGCGGTCTCTACGGGCGCGGTCTCCGCCGGGGCGGAGGGGGTGGGCGCCGGGGTGATGATGGCTCCATCGGCCTCGGTGAGGCCGTACTGAGCCCCGTCATAGGGGCTCACCAGAATGATCTGGTCCCGCTTCTTGTAAGTATTCTTACTCTCCAGGGTGGAGCTCACCAGGTTGCCCTCACCGTCGTAGACGTTGCGATAGGCCTCCACCACCCGGCCCCGGTAGGGGCTCTGCTCCTCCTTGGTGGTGCCGGCGGGCAGGGAGGGGTCCACCTTGTAAATGGTGGTCCAGGGGGTGGAGGAGAGCTCCTTGTTGGTCATCTTCACCGTGAGGTCGTCGGTCTTGGTGCCGTAGATCCGGACGGTGAGGCGGCTGTTCTTGTACTCGGTGACGATCTTGATGGGGTAGTCGGTGTCGTTTTCAAAGAGGAAGTCGGAGGCGCCGTACCACACGGTGGCGTCCATGCCGTCGGGGACATAGCCCACGGCAAACATGTGGTTGTGCCGCTCCACGATCTTCAGGTTGGCGTTGAGGGCGGCGTAGTAGATGGTGGAGGAGGTCTGGCAGATGCCGCCGCCCACCTCGTCGGTGGACTTGCCGCCCACATAGGAGGGGGCGGGGAGATAGCCCTTGTCGGCGGTGCGGCTGCCGGTGGTGTTGTTGTAGGAGAAGACCTCCCCGGGCAGCAGGACGATACCGTCGCACACCGAGGCGGACAGCTTCACGTTGCTCTTCCGATTGGAGGAGCCGGACACGCTGGAGCTGGCCTCTCCCAGCACATCCCGGAAGAGGAGCTCCTTCAGGCTCTCGGTGGAGACGGCGGGCTCCGTGACGGTGAGGGGCACCGACACCGAGCTGCCCCAGGCGGCCCCCTCCAGGGCGGCCTGGGCATCGGCGACCTGGAAGTCCAGGCCGGTGACGCTGGGGGTGATCTCAAAGGTCTCCTTGTTCAGGGCGGCGTTCTGTACCTCGGCGTAGACCTGGTCGTGGACGGCCTCCACGTCCACCGGCTGGGGGTCGGTGGTGACGGAGGTGAGGACCAGGGGCTCCTGGCCGTCGGAGGCAAAAGCGGAGAGGATCTCCCCCTTCACGTCGGTGAGGTCGAAGGCCCGGCCGGGGGTGCCCATGTGGAAGATGAGCTCGTCGTCCAGCACCTCCCAGGTGGTCTCCTGGACCCGGCCGCCCAGCTCCGATTCGATCCCGGTCAGCAGGGCGTCCACCTGGGCCTCCCCCTCCGGGGTGTAGCTCAGGGGGACGTCCAGGTCGTTGCCGCCCAGCAGGGACTGGAGCAGCCGCCAGCCCCGGGCCAGGAAGCTGCCCTGGCTCAGGCCCCAGGCGGCGTCGTTGACGGCGCCGGTGTCGGCCTGCACCACGGTGCCGCTGACGGTGTAGGTCTTGTTCAGCCCGTCGATCCGGAGCTCCACGGTCTTCCGGGCGTAGCCCTGGTCCAGCTCCTGCTCCAGGCGGTCCTCCACCTGGTCCCGGGTGAGGCCGCCCAGCTCCACGCCGGCGGCGGTGATCCCGGGCAGGGTGGTGCCGCTGGCCCCCACCCAGGTGCACAGCCCCAGGTAGCCGGCGGCCAGCACCGCCACCAGCACGGCGGCGGCGATGAAGCCCCGCCTGCTCTTTTTGGCGCCGGCCTCCGGCTTGGCCAGCCGCTTACCGGACTTTTTCTCTTCCATGACGGATGCCTCCAAATCCTCTCGCGGGCGGTCGGGCCCGCGGTTGTTTCGGTGGATGGGGCCGGGAGACCGGCCCTGTCTGCAGTAAACCATGATACATTATATGTTCCGGCAGGAAAAAAAGCAATTACAGAACGGTTACATCGTCCCCGACGGCGGCCGGCTCCGCTTTACTTTTTCTTCCGTTCGTTGTATGATGTTGGATAACGAAGCATCTCCATTGCCCCCTATTTTCTGCATGTTTTACGCACTTGATTCGGAGGAAGCCCACATGTCTGATCCGCACCAATCCAACCGCTCTCCCGGCGCCGGACAGGGCCGGAACAACCGGGATCTGCTCTCCTGGGTCCCCATCCTCATCTTTCTCTTCTGCTTTCCCCCGGTGGGGGTCCTGCTGCTGATCCTGCGGCTCACCGGGATCACCGGCCGCCGCCGGGCCCCGGTGAAGCGCCACCCCTACGACCTCCAGCAGGAGGCCGCGGCCCGGTCCGGCGCCGCCCAGGCGGCCGCCGCTGAGCCCGCCCCCGCCGCCCGGCGGCGGAAGCCCTCCGCCCGGGCCAGGGCGGGGCAGAACCTGGAGGCCCGGAACAACGGCCGGCTCCTCACCATCGCCGGGGCCGTCATCGCCGCCGTCTTTGGGCTGATCGGCTTCAGCGAACTTCTGGACGCCCTCTCCTGGGGCGGTCTCCTCTACAGCCTGGAGGACATCTTCATCCCCCTGGCCTTCTGCGGCGGCGGTCTGTGCATGGCCTGGTACGGCCTGCGGAAGGGCCGTCGGCTCAAGCGCTACCGGCAGTACCTCTCCCTCATCGGCAAGCGGAAGTCCATCTCTGTGACCACCCTGGCGGAGGCCACCGGCTTTGCCCCCCGGAAGATCCGGGAGGACCTCCAGGACATGCTGGACGACGGCATCTTCCCCCTGGGCTATCTGGACCTGGGCAGCGACCGGCTCTTCCTCACCGACGACGGCATCCAGGACCGGCCCAGGGAGGAGCCGGCGGAGCCCCCCAGGGAGGTGGAGCGGGCGGAGGCGGTGCTCACCGAGATCCGCTCCCTCAACGATGCCATTGCCGACCCGGAGATGAGCCGGAAGATCGACCGCATCGGGGAGATCACCGGCAACATCTTCGCCTACCTGCGGGAGAAGCCGGACAAGGAGGGCAAGCTCCGCAGCTTTTTGAGCTACTACCTCCCCACCACCCTGAAGATCCTGGGCTCCTACGCCCAGCTGGAGGCCCAGGGGGTGGAGGGGGAGAACATCTCCGCCGCCAAGGAGCGCATCGAGGGCATGATGGACAAGGTGGTGGAGGGCTTCGAGCAGCAGCTAGACCGGCTCTTCCAGGACGACGCCATGGACATCACCAGCGACGTGGCGGTGCTGGAGCGGATGCTGGAGAAGGACGGCCTGGGCAGCTCCGGCATGACCCTGGGGGGCTGAGGCCCTCCGTACCATACAAGCAGCCGCCGCCATGAAAGGAGGACACGCATGAAAGCTCTGACCATCACCATCAGCCGCCAGTACGGCAGCGGAGGGCGGGCCATCGCCCAGCAGCTCTCCAAGGACCTGAACCTGCCTTGGTACGACCACGAGATCATCTCCAAGGCCGCCCGGGAGAGCGACATCGGCGCCTGGGAGTTCTCCGCGGCGGAGAACATGCAGCTCTCCGATTACCTGTACGCCCTCTCGGACATCAGCCCCAGCAGCGGCCAGGAGCAGCTCACCTACGGGGAGAAGATCTTCCAGGCCCAGTCCAGGGCCCTGGAGAAGCTGGCCGACCGGGGCCCCGCCATCTTCCTGGGCCGCTGCGGCAACTATGTGCTCCAGGACCGGCCCAACTGCGTCCACCTCTTCATCTGTGGCTCCCCGGAGGTTCGGGCCCGCCGGGCGGTGGAGGTCTACGGCCTCCGGGAGCGGGACGCCGCCCGGGAGATCCGGCGGATGGACAAGCTGCGCGCCGCCTACTACGCCGCCAACACCGGCCTCCACTGGGGCTACGGCGGGGACTACGACCTCATCATCAACACCGACAAGATCGGCGTGGAGGGGGCCGTCCGTCTCATCAAGAACTACATGATCCTCCGGGGCTGAGCCCCGGAAACAGCGAGGGCCCTCCAGGCGACGCCTGGAGGGCCCTTGTTATTTTGAAAAGGCTAACGTGCTGAATCTGGTGCACGGGCCTCGCAGAGTTCCGCCGTCCACAGACGGCGGAATCAAGTGAAATCTGTTTTTTCCGGCGACATGTGCGTCGGAAAAAACTCTCCTCAGGCCGCAAACGTGCGAGCAAAGCGAGTGCGATGCAGCGGCCTGCATCTTTTCTCAAAAATGCTTGCATTTTTGAGAGAGCCTGTCGACAAAGTCGACAGGCT
>CALWYC010000183.1 GCA_944385655.1 uncultured Intestinimonas sp.
ACGGCCAGCAGGGTCTCCTTCAGGGCGGTGGAGCAGTCGGCGATCTGGCCGTTGGGCAGCACCTTCCCCGGCTCGATAGCGTTGCGGTAGCGGATCTCCCAGGGGGAGATGCCCACTTTTTCCGCCAGCAGGTTGATGTTGGACTCCAGGGCGAACTCGCTCTGGCACACGCCGAAGCCCCGGAAGGCGCCGGCGGGGGGGTTGTTGGTGTAGTAGCCATAGCCCCGGATGTCGGTGTTCTGGTAGCAGTAGGGACCCACCGAGTGGGTGCAGGCCCGCTCCAGCACCGGGCCGCACAGGGAGGCGTAGGCGCCGGTATCGAAGTAGATCTCGCAGTCCAGGCCGGTAAAGATGCCGTTTTCGTCGCAGCCCAGGGTGAAGGTGCCCTCCATATAGTGGCGCTTGGGATGGAAGTTGATGGACTCCTGCCGGGAGAACTTCACCTTCACCGGCCGGTTCACTTTCAGCGCCGCCAGCACGGCAATGTGCTGAGCGGACACATCCTCCTTGCCGCCGAAGCCGCCGCCCACCAGCTTGTTCTCCACCACGATGCGCTCCGGGTCCCAGCCCAGCATGATGGAGATCTCCTTCCGGGTGTCGTAGACGCCCTGGTCGGAGGTGTACACCTTCACGCCGTCCTTGTAGGGGAAGGCCAGGGCGCACTCGGGCTCCAGGAAGGCGTGCTCGGTGAAGGGGGTGCGGTAGCTCTGGGTGACCACATACTTGGACCCCGCCAGGGCGGCCTTGGCGTCGCCCCGGGTCACATGCCGGGACTGGCACAGGTTGCCGCCCGGGTGGAGCTTGGGGGCGTTCTCGGCCATGGCCTCCTGAATGTTCCGCACCGGTTCCAGGGGCTCGTAGTCGATCTTGACCAGCTTCTTGGCCTCTTTGAGGATGTCCTCGGTCTCGGCCACCACCAGGCAGATGGCGTCGCCCACGCAGCGGGTGACGTCCCCCTTGGCGATCATCACGTCCCAGTCCTGCTGGATGTGGCCCACCTTGTTGTTGGGCACGTCGTCGGCGGTGAGGACGGCCAGCACCCCGGGCAGGGCCAGGGCGGCGCTGGCGTCGATGTCCAGCACCCGGGCGCGGGGGTACTGGGAGCGGACGGCGGAGGCGTGGACCATGCCCTCCATATAGACGTCATCCACATACTCGCCCTTGCCCAGGACCTTGTCCCGGACGTCGGTGCGGAAGGCCCGGTCGCCCACGCCGTAGGTGTCGCCCTTCTCCAGCTCGGGGTCGATCTGGGCCTCCCCCCGGAGGATGGCTCCGGCCAGGGTGATACCCTCGATGATCTTCTTGTAGCCGGTGCAGCGGCACACGTTGCCCCGGATGGCCTGCTTGATCTGCTCCTCGGTGGGGTCGGGGACCTGGTCCAGCAGGGCCTTGCCCGAGAGCACCATACCGGGGATGCAGAAGCCGCACTGGACGGCGCCCACCTTGCCGAAGGCGTAGACGAAGGCCTCCTGCTCGGCCTCGGTGAGCCCCTCCACGGTGAGGATGGTCTTGCCCACCGCCTTCTTGGTGGAGAGCACGCAGGAGCGCACCGCCTTGCCGTCCACGATGATGGTGCAGGTGCCGCAGGCGCCCTCGCTGCACCCGTCCTTCACCGAGGTGAGGCCCAGGTCGTCCCGCAGGTAGCGAAGGAGAGGCTTCTCCTCCGCCGTCTCCCGCGGAATGCCGTTGACCGTAAAGCTGTAGATCTCAGCCATGATAGTTTCCTCCTGTCGCAGGGTGGTTCATTGGACGGCCCCGCCGCCCGCCCGCCGGGCGGCGGAGCGCTTGATGCAGCGGGAGTAGAGCTTCACCAGCTGGCCCACCGCCAGGGCGGACACCAGGGTGCCGATGCCCACGCCGTTGAGCCGGCCGAAGGTAAGGAAAGCGATGATCGACGCGATGGCGGTGAGGGTGCAGTCAAAGGCCACCTTCACGTTGCCGAATTCCCAGCCGCCCTTGGCGGCCAGGGTCTTGACGATGCCCTCGCCGGGGAGGATGGTCACGTTGGCCAGCACCTCCAGGGTGATGCCCAGGGCCATGATGGGGCAGCCCAGGATGAGGTAGAGCACCTTGAGGGAGAGGGGGCCGTTGAGCTGGGTGGGGATGACGGCCAGCCACAGGTCGATGCACAGGCTGAACACGAAGGTGGCCGGGATCTGGAGCCACTGCATCCACCCGAACCGCCGGGTCAGGATCACATCCACCGCCAGAAAGAGCATGTTGCAGGCGAAGGTGTAGAGCCCGGCGGACACGCCGGTGGCCAGGTAGAGCACGAAGGACACGCTGGAGAGGGGCGAGGTGCCCAGGGCCGATCGGGAGAGGAAGGCGATCCCCATCGCGCAGATCAACACACCGACCAGAAAGATCCCATACCGTTTGAGGGTCGCCTTCTCCTGCATTTCCCATTCCTCTTTTCTGTTATTTCACCAGATAGCTGTAGTCGCTCCGCACCGTCTGGATGAGGGCCCGGATGTCCTCGGGGAGGCCGCAGCGGTTGTCGGCGGTGTCGTACTCCGCCGTCCGACCGTCCAGACGGACCAGGCTCCTGCTGCCCTCCAGGGGCAGGAAGCCCTCGTTCTCACTGTTGTCAAAATCCTCTTTGCTCCAGAAGAGGGTGAATTTGTCTTTGTAGGGCCGGCTGTCGTAGGGGCAGAAGGTGCCGCAGTTGCCGCACTCGTTGCACATGCCGTCCACGTGGACGATCTGCCGCTGCCGCTTGCCGGGCACCGCGATGGTCACGTTGGCCCGGTTGGGGCAGACGTCGGCACACACCTCGCACACCGTGGGGCAGCCCAGGCAGCGGGTATCGGCACAGGAATCACAGTCGGCGCACAGGTCGCCCTTCTTGCCCAGGGGCTTGTTATAATCGGCGTTGATATTCCGGTCGGTATACTTGTCCAGGGCCAGGTCCACGATGGCCTGGGCGGCCTTGGCGGCGTCGGCAATGGCCTCCACCACGGTGGCGGGGCCTCTCCGGGCGTCGCCCACAGCGTAGACGCCGGCCACGCCGGTGGCCATGGCCTCGTCCACCACAGGGCGGCCCTTCTTGTCCAGGGCCACGCCGCTATTGGTGAAGGGGGCCTCTTCCACGTGCTCGCCCACGGCGGTGATGACGGCGGTGGCGGGGATCTCGGTGGTCTTGCCGGTGGCCACGGGGGACCGGCGGCCCGAGGCGTCGGGGGCGCCCAGCTCCATGACGGAGCAGGTGAGGACGCCGTCCTTCACGCCCACGGGGGCCAGAAGCTCCATGAACTCCACACCGTCGGCCAGGGCCAGGGCCAGCTCCTCCTCGTCGGCGGGCATGTACCGCTTGGTGCGGCGGTAGACCAGCCGGACGTGCTCCACGCCGGGGATGCGCTTGGCGGCACGGGCGGCGTCCATGGCGGTGTTGCCGCCGCCGATGACCACCACGTCGGTGCCCAGCTTCAGGCGCTCGGGCGCCTTCTTGGCCTGCTCCAGGAAGGAGATGACGTTTACTTCCTCGCCGTAGTCCAGGCCGGCGGCACCGGGCTTCCAGGCGCCGGTGGCGAAGATGACATGGGTGAAGCCCTTGGCCTTGAGCTCCTCGGCGGACTTCACCTCCACACCCAGCTCGAACTTGGCGCCGTAGGCCTTGCAGAGGGCCACGTCCTTGTCGATGGCCTCCCTGCCGATGCGGAACTCGGGGATGACGTGGCGGACGATGCCGCCCAGGTCGTCCTTGCGCTCAAAGACGGTGACGTCCACCCCGGCCCGGGAGAGGAAGAAGGCGGCGGAGAGACCGGCGGGGCCGCCGCCCACCACGGCCACCTTCTTGCCGGCCACGGGGGCCTCGGCCTTCAGGGTGGGCAGCAGGGCGTCGTAGCCGCCCTGGGCGGCCTGGAGCTTCACGTTCCGGATGCGGACGGACTCCTCGTAGTAGTTGCGCATGCACTTGTCAGCGCAGTGGTGGGGGCAGATGGTGCCGGTGATGAAGGGCAGGGCGTTGCGGCGGGTGATGATCTCCAGGGCCTCCTGGTACTTGCCCTGGCTGGCGGCCATCAG
>CALWYC010000184.1 GCA_944385655.1 uncultured Intestinimonas sp.
GGCGATTTTGTCCGCCGGGCCGGACGCAAGCGCGCAAAAGAGGAGCGGGCCGCAGCCCGCTCCTCCCAGCTTGTCGAAAAAGGACCTGTGCGCCGGATTTTGTGCAAAAGCCTCGCAGAGTTCCGTCGTCCGCAGACGACGGAATCAAGTGCCAATCTGTTTTTTCCGGGGACATGTGCCTCGGAAAAAACACTGCTCAGCCCACAAGCGTGCGCGCTTCGCGCGTGCGACGCAGTGGGCTGCAACCCTTCGAGCACGTGCTTGCACGTGCGAGAGAGGCTGTCGACTTTGTCGACAGCCTCAGAGGAGCGGGCCGCAGCCCGCTCCTCCTGATGATCCTGTGAAAATGAACTCAGAGTTCTATACTTTGTCCGTGCTCCAGGAGCACCTTGCCGGAGCAGGAGAGCCGGTCGGCCTGGACCCGGTTGTACTCGTAGCTGGGGTCGGTGTGGATGGGGATGGTGTGCTTGCCGCTGATGCGCTTGGCGCAGGTGCTGGCCTCGGCGGGGTCCATGTTGTAGATGCCGTCCACCGGCAGGAGGACCCAGTCCAGCTTCCGGGGGGCCAGGACGCTCATGTGGGGCATGGTGGAGGTATCGCCGGCGTGGTAGAGGGTGATGCCGTCCACGGTGAGGATATAGCCCACGCACTCCTTGGGGTCATGGTTGCGGTTGCCGGCGGGGACGGTCTGGATGTGGACCCCGGCGGCGTCGAAGTTGTGGTACTGGCCGCCGGCCAGGGCGTCGGCGGAGCGGATCACCACCCCGTCGGGCTTCATGGTCACCTTGCTCAGGTCGTTGTGGTCCCCGTGCTCATGGGTGATGAGCACCAGGTCGGCGGGCAGGTCGTAGCCCTCGCCGGCGAAGGGGTCGATGTAGATGACCGCTCCGGCCCGGGTGGTGATGCGGCAGCTGGCGTGTCCCTGAAAGAGCAGTGTTGCCATGGTATTACCTCCTTGTGTCACAGCCTTTGTTTGCGGAAACAGAATGTCACGGCGAAGAAGATCGCCAGGTAGAGGGTGATGGAAGCGCCCGCCGAGGAGCCGATATAGTAAGAGGTAAGGAGCCCGGCGATGCCGGCGGCCAGGGCGGAGAGCAGGGAGATGAGGTGGTATTGCTTCATGTTCCGGGCCACGTTCCGGGCGGCGGCGCCGGGGAGCACCAGCAGGGAGTTGATGACCAGCAGCCCCACCCAGGTCATGGTCACCGTCACCACCACCGCGATGGCGGCGGAGAAGACGGCCTCCTGCCAGAACACCCGGATGCCCCGGCTGTCGGCCAGGGCGGGATGGACGGAGGCGAGCATGAGCTGGTTGAAGGAGCGCACCCACAGCACGATGACCACCACCAGGATGAGGGCCATAAGGCCGATCTTCCCCGGCTCCACGCTGAGGATGTCGCCGATGAGGAGGGCGTTGTACTTGGTGAAGCTGCCGCCGCCGAAGGTGGCCAGGAAGATGCCCAGGGCCACGGCGGTGGAGGAAAAGACGCCGATCACCGTGTCGCTGGCCAGGCTGGTCTTCCGGCGGACGTAGGTGAAGAGGAGGGCGAAGCCCACGGCGAAGAGGACGGCCACCCACATGGGGTCCGCCCCGGAGAAGGTCTTCCAGGCGGCGGAGAGGAGGGTGCCGATGGCAATGCCGGTGAAGGCGGAGTGGCCCAGGGCGTCGGAGAAGAAGGACATGCGGCTCTCCACCACCATGGTGGAGAGGAGCCCGAAGAGGGGCGAGATGACCAGCACCGCCAGCAGGGCGTTTTTCATAAAGTACATGGAGCCCGGCTGGGCCCAGTCGAAGGGCAGCAGGTCCACGATGGCATACCAGAGCTCCATCAGCCCACCCCCCTTCCCAGGGTCAGGTGGAACACGTCCCGGAAGGCCTGGGAGGACAGGACCTGGGCCGGCTTCCCCGCCTCCAGGACGGTGCTCTGGAGGAGGATGACCTTGTCGGCGTACTCCTCCAGGGTGGCAAAGTCGTGGGTGGAGAGGAGGATGGACAGGTCATACTGGGTTCGGACCTCGTCCAGCATGTCCAAAAGCTGCTTTTCTCCCTCGATGTCCACGCCGGAGAGGGGCTCGTCCAGGATGAGGATGTGGGGTACCGGCTCCAGGGCCATGGCCAGCAGCACCCGCTGGAGCTCGCCGCCGGAGAGGGCGCCGATGCGCTTGTCGATGAGGGCCTCAGCGTGGACCCGGCTCAGGCACTCCGAAACTCTGGCCCGGAGCCGCCGGGGGGTGGGGAGAAAGACGGGCCAGTGGTCGATGGAGGCGGAAAAGAGGTCCAGCACGCTCACCGGATCGCCCCGGTCAAAGCTGGGGGACTGGGGCACGTAGCCGATGAGGGGGCGGGTGTGCTTCCCGCCGGCCTGCTGAAAGTCGATGGTCCCCGTGTGGGGGAGCTGGCCCAGGACGGTCTTGAACAGGGTGGATTTGCCCGCGCCATTGGGGCCGATGAGGGCGGTGATCTCCCCGCAGTGGAGATGGAAGTCCACGTCGTGGAGGATGACCTGGTCTCCGGCGGTCACCCCCAGGCCCTCCGCCCGGAGGCAGCAGGCCCGTGAGCACCCCGCCCCGGCGGGCAGGTCGTCGTGCTTGTGTACGCTCATCCCAGGGCCTCCAGTATGGTGTCGATGTTCTGATTCATGGCGTCCACGTAGGGCTGGATGCCGCTGCCGTCGCCGCTCATGATGAGGTCCAGCTGCGCCACGCCGCAGCCGGTCTCCCGGGAGATGGCCTGGGCCGTGGCGTCGGAGCCGTTCTTTTCGGTGAAGATGGCGGGGATGTCATACTCCCCGATGAGGCCCACGATCTCCTTGATCTCGGCGGCGGAGGCCTCCGCCCCCTCCTCCTCCTCGATGGCCTTCAGCAGGTCCAGGCCGGTGGCCTGGGCAAAGTACTGGAAGCCGTCGTGGAAGGTGATGAGACCGGCCAGGTCGTCCGGGTCCTCCACCCCGGTGATCTCGGACTGGAGCCGGGCCTCGGCGGCGGAGGCGTTGGCGGTATAGAGGTCGCCGTTCATGGTGTCCAGCTCAGAGAGGACGGTGGCCACGTTCCAGACCATCTGGGCGGCCCGCTCCGGGTCCATCCAGATGTGGGGGTCGTACTCGTCGTCGTGGTCGTGGCCCTCATGGCCCAGGGCGGCCAGCAGCGCCACCCCCTGGGAGCAGTCGATGACGGGGGCGTCGGAGGAGGCCAGGGCGTCGGCCATGAAGTCCTCCAGGCCCACGCCGTTCATGACGATGACGTCGGCGGCCTCGATGGCCTTCATATCGTTGACGGTGAGGGTGTAATCGTGGAGACAGGAGATCTCCTCCTGGATGAGCCGGGTGACCTCCACCCCCTCCACCCCTTCCGTGACGGCGGTGGTGAAGAGGTAGACCGGATAGGTGGTGGCCAGGATATGGAGGGTATCGTCTTCCTCCGCCGGAGTGGACGCCGTCCCGCCGCCGCAGGCGGTGAGGAGGAGCAGACCGGCGAGGAGCAGGGAGAGCATGGTTTTTTTCACGGGAACACCTCAATAATGGTTTGGATTTTCTGACGCCCTATATTATACCTCATCGCTGGGCATTTGTAAAATAAAAACGCGGACCGGATATCATCCGGTCCGCGTGGGGCATGACGGGATCATTTCGCGTAGTAATTGATGAGGCAGCCGGCCAGGATGATGTCCCGCTCTTCTTTTGTGATGCCGGGCAGGGTGATGGTGACGTTCTTCTCCTGGCCGTTCTGGATGAGGACGGCGGGGATGGACTCGTCCCCCCGCTCCAGGGCGGCCCGGATGCCGGGGAGATAGAGCCGGTCGCCGGGCTGGATGTTCCAGTCCTTCACGTCGGCGGCCTGGAAGGGCAGCATGCCCCAGTTGACCACGTTGGAGCGGTAGCGCTTGGTGGCGAACTCGGCGCACAGGTTGGCGCAGCCGCCCAGCACCCGCTGGCAGGAGGCGGCCTGCTCCCGGGCGGAGCCGTCGCCGGGCTTGAGGG
>CALWYC010000185.1 GCA_944385655.1 uncultured Intestinimonas sp.
ATGTCATTATTGGTCTTGCCGGCGCGGAACTGGGTCACGTCGTCGGTCTTGTTCTCCTCCTTGTAGAGGCCGGGCACGGCGGCGTACAGGGCGGCGCAGCGGACCAGGTCGTCCTTCCAGGTGATCTCGTTGGGGGCGTGAGCCTGGCTCTCGGCGCCGGGGCCGAAGCCCACGCAGGGGATGCCGTAGCGGCCCTGGATGGCAACACCGTTGGTGGAGAAGGTCCACTTGTCGGTGAGGGGGCGGCCCTCACGCAGATGCATGGCGTCCCGCTTGATGTCGGCGTCGGTGTAGCCCAGGCGCTTATCGCCGAAGAGGGCGTGGTGGGCGTCCACCAGAGCCTGGACGTGGGCGGCGGACTCCTTGTTGATCCAGGTGGGGAAGTAGGCCTCGGTCTCGTACACCTCGCCGGTCCAGGAGGGACGGTCGTACATGTACATGGAGACCTTCACATCGTCGCCGTACTTCTTCACGCTGGGCAGGTCCCGGATCTCCTGGAGGCAGGAGTCCCAGGTCTCGCCGGCGGTCATGCGGCGGTCGATGGAGATGGAGCAGGAGTCAGCCACAGCGCAGCGGCTGGGAGAGGTGTAGAAGATCTGGCTGGTGGTGCAGGTGCCGCGGCCCAGGAAGCGGGCGTCCTCGTAGTGCTCGGGGTTGTACTTGGGGTTGAGCATCTTGACGAGGCCCTTGATCTCGGTGGCGTCGGCGTCGTCGTTCTCGTTGAGGGCGCGGACGTCCTGGAGGATGTCAGCCATCTTGTAGATGGCGTTGTCGCCGCGCTCGGGGGCGGAGCCGTGGCAGGAGACGCCCTTCACGTCCACGCGGATCTCCATGCGGCCGCGGTGGCCGCGGTAGATGCCGCCGTCGGTGGGCTCGGTGGAGATGACGAACTCCACCTGCTCCTTCTTGATGCCATTGGCGGGGAAGAACTTGTTGACGATGTACTGCCAGCACATGCCGTCGCAGTCCTCCTCCTGGACGGAGCCCACGACCATGATCTTGTAGCCGGCGGGGATGAGGCCCAGATCCTTCATGATCTTGGCGCCGTAGGTGGCGGAGGCCATGCCGCCCTCCTGGTCGGAGCCGCCCCGGCCGAAGATGATGGCGTCGTCCTCGTAGCCCTTGTAGGGGTCGGCCTCCCAGTTGTCGATGTTGCCGATGCCCACGGTGTCGATGTGGGAGTCGATGGCGATGATCTTGTCGCCCTCGCCCATCCAGCCGATGACGTTGCCCAGGCCGTCGAACTCGGCCTTGTCAAAGCCCAGCTTCTCCATCTCGGCCTTGATGCACTCGCAAACGCCCTTCTCCTCGCAGCTCTCGCTGGGGATGCGGATCATGTCCCGCAGGAAGCGGGTCATGTCGGCCTTATAACCTTCGGCAGCAGCTTTGATCTTCTCAAAATCCATGGTAATGACCTCCATTTTCAATTTATTTCACGGTTTCATCGGGACTAATCCCGGTCGGCACGAACTTAGTAGGGCTTCTGGGGGGTCTCGGTGGTGGGATACTCGCCGTCCCAGATCACCCGACGGAACTTCAGGGGATCGGTGTTGCCCTCGGTGGAGAACATGAGCACCTGGCTGAAGCGGTTGAGCTCCAGAGCGTCACGCAGCTCCTTGTAGGTGTCGTCGCACATGATGGCGTCCAGCACGCCCATACCCACGGCACCGGACTCGCCGGAGATCACAGTGGGATCGCCCTTGACAGGCACGCCCAGCATACGCATACCCTTGGCGCTCACCCAGTCGGGGCAGGAAATGAAGGCGGAAACATGGTTGCGGAGGATGTCCCAGGAGATGGTGTTGGGCTCGCCGCAGGCCAGACCGGCCATGATGGTCTGGAGGTCGCCGGTGACGATGCGGGGCTTGCCGTCGTTGGCCAGAGCACCCTGATAGAGGCAGTCAGCAGCGCGGGCTTCCATCACCACGAACTTGGGAGGATCGTTGGGGAACAGGTTGGTGAAGTAACCCACCACAGCGCCGGCCAGAGAGCCGACACCGGCCTGCACAAACACGTGAGTGGGCCGGTTGATGCCCAACTGGCGGAGCTGATCGGCGGCCTCGTTGGCCATGGTGCCGTAGCCCTGCATGATCCAGGAGGGGATCTCCTCGTAGCCGTCCCAGGCGGTGTCCTGGACGATGACGCCGTGCTCGGTCTGGTCGGCCTCGGCGGCGGCCATGCGGACGCAGTCGTCGTAGTTGACCTCCTCGATGGTGACCTTGGCGCCCTCCTTGGCGATGTTGTCGAAGCGGGACTGGCTGGAGCCCTTGGGCATGTGGACCACGGCCTTCTGGCCCAGCTTGTTGGCGGCCCACGCCACGCCCCGGCCGTGGTTGCCGTCGGTGGCGGTGAAGAAGGTGGCCTGGCCGAACTCCTTGCGGAAGGCGTCGCTGGTCAGGTAGTCGTAGGTCATCTCGGAGACGTCCCGGCCCGTCTCGCCGGCGATGTACCGGGCCATGGCGAAGGAGCCGCCCAGCACCTTAAAGGCGTTGAGGCCGAAGCGGTAGGACTCATCCTTCACATAGACCCCGCCCAGCCCCAGGTACTTGGCCATGCCGTCCAGCCGGGCCAGAGGGGTGATGGAGTACTGGGGGAAGGAGCTGTGGAAAAAGCGGGCCTTGGCCACGTTGCTCAGGGCCATGACGGACAGCTGCTTGTCCTCGCTTTTGGGCATGTGGTTGATCGTCCACTTGATGGGGTCTTTCATCCCGTTTTCGCCTCCAAAATGTTTTAGAGCTTTCCATACTTTTTGTCTGATTCTGAGTACATCATACCACTTATACAGACAATGTCAAGGGGGAAAACAAAATAATTTTCAAGTTTCCTGAAAATTTGTTAGGTACCGTCTCAATCCCTTGGGCGGGAAGGGTTTTACCGCCGCTCCCCCGCCCTCTTTCCCCGGGGAAAGAGGCCCCCGCTGCGCCGGGGCGGAGCGGGGGCCTGGGGTCACTTTTTGGCGGGCTTGTAGAAGGTGTTCTCCATGGGCAGCTTGGTGCGCAGCACATGGTCCATGGCGTAGTAGGCGCCCTGGACGGCGGGGGCGGTGGGGATGGTGGCGATCTCGCCGATGCCCTTGGCGCCATAGGCGAAGGGGAGGAGCTCCTCCTTCTCCACATAGATGGCGTGGATATCGGGGATCTGGTGGGCCCGCATGAGGCCCAGGGTGCCGAACTTGGCCTGAGGGACGCAGTCCTTCAGGGGGAAGTCCTCGGTGAGGGCGTAGCCCAGGCCCATGAGGACGCCGCCCTCGATCTGGCCCTGGATGGAGGTGGGGTTGACCACCTTGCCCGAGTCATGGGCGGCCCAGACCTCTTTGACCTTGCCGTCATCGTCCAGGATGACCACGTGGGTGGCGAAGCCGTAGGCCACGTGGCTCTTGGGGTTGGGCTTGTCGGAGCCCAGCTTGTCGGTGGGGTCGAAGAACTCGGCAAAGTACTCCTTCCCCTCCAGGGCGCGGAGGTCGCCCCCGGCGGCGTCCAGGTCCTTCTTCAGGTCGGCGGCGGCCATGCGCACGGCCTCGCCGGTGAGGAGGGTCTGGCGGGAGCCGGAGGTGGTGCCCGAGTCAGGGGCCACCTCGGAGTTGGCGCCCATGTTGCGCATCTGGCTCCGGCCCAGGCCCAGGGTCTTGCCCAGCACCTGGAGGAAGACGGTGGCGCAGCCCTGGCCGATGTCGGAGGCGGCGGAGTAGAGCTCCACCACCCCGTCCTTCACCACCAGCTTGCACCGGCCCTTGTCGGGGAGGCCCACGCCCACGCCGGTGTTCTTCATGGCGCAGGCGATGCCCGCCCGGCCGGGATGGGCCTCATAGGCCTCCTTGACGGCCAGCAGGGTCTCCTTCAGGGCGGTGGAGCAGTCGGCGATCTGGCCGTTGGGCAGCACCTTCCCCGGCTCGAT
>CALWYC010000186.1 GCA_944385655.1 uncultured Intestinimonas sp.
GTGAGGGCGGGGAACAGGCAGGTGGTGGCGCCGATGCCGCCCAGGGCGGAGGGGGTGTTCACCAGCACCCGGCTGGCAGGGACGGCCTGGGCAAAGCGTTTGACCACGGCCTCGTCCTCGGCGTGGATGGAGAAGGTGTGGCCCGCCCCCTCCCACTCCAGGATCTCCACGCAGCGCCGGAGGACGGCCTCCTCGTCGGCCTCCACATAGTAGGCCAGGATGAGCCCCAGCTTCTCGCTGGAGTAGGGGTAGCCGGGCCCCACCCCCGTCTCCCGGGCCACCAGCACCCGGGCGGAGACGGGCACCTTGTCCAGCCCGGCCAGCTTGGCCACCGTTTCCACGCTTTTGCCCACGATGGCCGGGTTCATGGTGCCGTTGGCGCGCAGAATGAACTTGGAGAGTTTTTTGTGCTCCCCGTCGCTGAGGAGATAGGCTCCCTGGCGTTTGAGCTCCTCGGACACCGCCCCCTCCATGGCCCGGGTGGTGACGATGGACTGCTCGCTGGCGCAGATGGTGCCGTTGTCAAAGGTCTTGGAGTCCAAGATCCGCTTCACCGCCTGGGCGACGTTGGCGGTGTGGTGGAGATAGGCCGGGCCGTTGCCCGCCCCCACGCCGATGGCCGGGGTGCCGGAGGAGTAGGCCGCCTTGACCATGGCGGCGCCGCCGGTGGCCAGGATGAGGCGGGTGTGGTCGTGCTTCATGAGGGCGCTGGTGGCCTCCAGGGTGGGGGTGGCGATGCAGGAGACGGCCCCCTCGGGCGCCCCCGCCTGCCGTGCGGCCTGGGCCACCACCTTCACTGTCTCACCGATGCACTGGATGGCGCTGGGGTGGGGGGAAAAGATGATGGGGTTGCCCGCCTTCATACAGATCATGGCCTTGTAGATGACGGTGGAGGTGGGGTTGGTGGAGGGCACCAGTCCCGCCACGACACCAACGGGCACCCCGATGTCGATGGTCCGCTTTTCCTTGTCCTGGGCCAGGATGCCGTGGGTCTTTTCCTCCTTGATGGCGTCGTAGAGGGTGAGGGCGGCAAAGCGGTTTTTGATCTCCTTGTCCTCCGCCCTGCCGTAACCCGTCTCCTCCACCGCCATCTGGGCCAGCCGCCGGGCGTTCTGGGCCCCGGCCTGTGAGATGGCCGCCGTGATGCGGTCCAGGTCGGCCTGGCTCATGGCCGCCAGGGCCCGCTGGGCCTCCCTGGCCCTGCCCACCAGGTCCCGGACCTCCTGGATGGAGCGCAGGTCCTTGTCCAGCTTCATGGGTTCTGTCATGTTCACACCTCCCTGGGTTGTCCGGCCACGTTCAACACCGCCGCCGCAAAGGCTTCGCACGCGACCCACCGGATGTTCCATCCGGTGGGGACCCGGTCCACTTTACATGCTCGGGGCAAATGAATTGCCCCTGCGCCAAGGTTTTGGGTCACAGACCCAAAACGCTTGTACGCGCCTTCGGCGCGGCTCGCTTCCGCTCGCAGGCCGCCTGTTCTTTTCTTCATGCCTCAGACCTCCCTGGGTTGTCCGGCTACGTTCAGCACCGCCTGGGCGAATGCTTCACAGGCGGCCTTGCAGGCGCTCTGGGTGCCGGTGAGGAGCCCGCCGCCGAAGTTGGTCTCGCTGGGGGGCTCAAAGAGGGCGGCCAGGGTCACATCGGCCGCCTTCATGGCCTCGTCCAGCCCCACCACCGCCTCCAGGGGCGGGGCAATGAGGTAGGCAAGGGCCTCCCCCTCCCGGACCCCGGCGGTCTTGGAGAGGTAGCTCCCCGTCCGGGACACGGTGTGGGCAAAATAGACGATGGAGTCGTCGGCGTTGGCGGAGCGGAAGCCCACCCCGCTCTCGAAAAATTCCACCGCCGCCTTGAGCCCGCTCTTCACCTCGGAGGGGTTGGGCCCGGCCAGGATGCCGATGACCTCCCCCGCCAGCTTGGTGTTGGCGTTGGCCGCACCGGCATAAAGGCTCCGGCCATACACCACCTCCACGGCGGCGGCCTTGGTGGCCTCGTCCAGGGCGCAGTAGGTCACGTCGTCGCTGTCGGCGGTGAGGATGCCGATGGAGCGAAACTCCGGCCTTAAGCCCAGCTTTTCCGCCAGGGCCTGGGACACGTTGGCAATGGTGCGGGTGGCCAGGGCGTTACATTTGAGAAGATCCCCCGTCATGCCCCCACTCCTCTCGCCAGCTCGATGCCGGAGGCCTTTTTCTCCAGCATGGTTTTTATCAATTCCGCAATATGAGCGCCGGCCTCCACCGCCGTTGTCCCCTGCCTGTGGATATTGGAGATGACGGTCCGCTTGGACTCCGGGATGCCGATGCGGGCGCCGTAGGTGAGGTAGGCCGACATGGACTCCGCCGTCACCAGGCCGGGCCGCTCCCCCACCAGCATGCACACCACCTCCGCTCCGGTGAGCTCGCCGATATGGTCGGATGCCCCCACCCGGCAGTACTTCACAAAGAGGGTGGGCCCGGCGTCGATGCCGTAGCTCTTCAGTCCCGCCCGGATGGCCTCCATGCAGTCGGCGGCGTTGGCCTCGATGGCGGCGGAGCTGAGGCCGTCCCCCACCACCAGGGCCACCTTGGGGGCATGGCCCAGGGTCTTCTGGATAAGGGCCTGTTGCTCCTCATCGAAGCGGCGGCCCTTGTCGGGCCGGGTCAGGTACTCGTCCTTGTCCTTGCACAGGGTGTGGAGAGGGACATAGCCCTGGGCCTTCACAAAGTCGTCGCTCACATGGGAGAAGACGGAGTCCTGGGCGGCGGCGTGGTCGCACCGCATGCGGAGCATAGTCTCGGTTTTATATCGGGCGCCCGCCCGGCCCATGCCCAGCCGGGCGGGGGTCTTGGCCTTCAGCTCCAGGAAGGCGGGACCGTTTTTCGGGTTTTGGACCAGGTAGAGCCGCCGCAGGTCCACCCCGGCGATGTCGGAGAGCTCCCCGCCCTCGGCTGCCGGGCCGGGCTCCATGGGGTGATAGTCGGACCCCTTCACCTGGGGGGTGGGGGCCTGGCCCATCAGGTCGGCCACCATCCGCTCCACCAGGGCCCGCAGTTCTTTGTCGTTCAAAGTCGAAACCTCCTTATAGGCTTCCCCTGGGGGAAGCTGGCAGCCCGCAGGGCTGACTGATGAGGGGAAACGCCGCAGTCCGGCTTAGCTTCGGGCGGCTGCTTGCCGCCTCATGCCAGCAGTACCGAGCCGTCCCCCGCCAGGGGGGTGAGCTTTCCGTTCTCCACAAAGCCCATCTTCTCCAGCCAGTCCTGGAAGGGCTTGATGGCGGTGAGGCCGAAGAGCTCCCGGAGGGCGGCGGTCTCGTGGTAGCCGGTGGTCTGGTAGTTGAGCATCACGTCGTCACCGTGGGGGATGCCCATAAAATAGTTGCACCCGGCGGCGGTGAGGAGGACGGCCAGGTCCTCGATGTCGTTCTGGTCGGCCTTCATGTGGTTGGTGTAGCAGGCGTCGCAGCCCATGGGGATGCCGGTGAGCTTGCCCATGAAGTGGTCCTCCAGCCCCGCCCGGATGACCTGCTTGGAGTTGTAGAGGTACTCCGGGCCGATGAAGCCCACCACGGTGTTGACCAGGAAGGGCTCAAAGTGCCGGGCAAAGCCGTAGCACCGGGCCTCCATGGTCACCTGATCCCAGCCGTTGTGGGCCTCGCTGGAGAGCTCGGAGCCCTGGCCTGTCTCAAAGTAGAGGACGTTGGGGCCGGTGGCGGTGCCCTCCTTCAGGGCCAGGGCCCTGGCCTCGGCGATGGTGTCGGCGCTGAAGCCGAAGGCCTCGTTGCCCTTCTGGCTCCCGGCGATGGACTGGAAAATGAGGTCGGTGGGCGCACCCCGGCGGATGCACTCCATCTGGGTGGTGACGTGGGCCAGCACGCAGGTCTGGGTGGGGATGGCCCAGCGCTCCTT
>CALWYC010000187.1 GCA_944385655.1 uncultured Intestinimonas sp.
AGGCCGACGTGGACACCGAGCGGGGGGTCATCCTGGAGGAGATCGGCATGTACCAGGATAACCCGGAGGACCTGTGCGCCGAGCGGCTCATGGCCGCCGTCTATAAGGGGAGCCCCCTGGCCCGGCCCATCCTGGGCCGGAAGGCCACATTGGACAAGATGACGGGGGAGTGGCTGAAGGCCTACCAGCGCGCCCACTACCGGCCCGGCGCCATGGTCGCCGCCCTGTCGGGGAGCTTCACCCCCCTCATGGCCGACGCCCTGAAGGCCCGGCTCCTGGACCTGGAGGCGGGGGAGGTCCCCGCCGCCGTCCCCGCCGTCTACACCAGCGCCATCACCCTCAAAAAGAAGGCCATCGAGCAGAACCACCTGACCCTGGCCTTCCCCGGCCTGCCCTACGGGGACAAGGACCGGTTCGTCCTCCAGCTCCTCTCCACCATGCTGGGCTCCGGCATGTCCTCCCGGCTGTGGCAGGAGGTGCGGGAGAAGCGGGGCCTGTGCTACTCCATCTACACCTACGGCGCCGGCCACGCCGAGACCGGCGTCTTCGCCATCTACACCGCCCTCAATAAGGACACCGAGCGGGCCGCCCTGGAGACCATCCTCCGGGTGGTGGCCGACTTCGCTGAGCACGGTCCCGCCCCCGAGGAGCTGGAACGGGCCCGGGAGCTCTCCAAGGCCAACGTCCTCATGGGGCTGGAGTCCACCCAGGCCCGGATGAGCGCCCTGGGCCGGGGGCTCCTCCTCCAGGATCAGGTCCTCACCACCGACCAGGTCATCGACGCCTACAACGCCGTCACCGCCGGGGACGTCCGGGACCTGGCCCAGCGCCTCTTCCGGCTCCCCCAGGCCTCCCTCTCCGTGGTGGGCCGCCCCGCCGCCGAGGAGGACTACCGCGCTCTGTTGGGACAGTGACACCGAAAATATGGGAAAGCCCGCCTTACGGCGGGCTTTTTTGCGCCTATGCTGTTTTGGTGCAGGCGCGGCCTCCCAGACGCGCCAATCAGCCCTCCCATGCGCCCCCTCATCCGCCCCAGTGTGCCCACTGGGGCACCTTCCCCCCTGTGGGGGGAAGGTTGAGACTGTCGAAAAAGTGGTGCCACGCAAAATAAGCCACGGGGGAAAAGTGTGAAAGGGGGGCGGCGAGCCCCCACTTTCGCGTGCAGTCAGGAACTTTTTCGATGAAATCGAAAAAGTCAGCAGCTTGTCGAAAAAGCCAAAACGGCTTTTTCGACAAGCTGGTTCTCAGGCGGCGTGTTTTCAGACCTTCCCCCTCACAGGGGGAAGGTGGCCCGAAGGGCCGGATGAGGGTGCGCTTCAGGCGTGGTTTGGTGCGCCGGGTCGCCGCGCCCCACAGAATCGGGTGGTCACGTGTCGGCCCGGCCGTGCGGCGCTGCTCAAAACCGCCCGGCGCCCCGGACATGCGGCAGAGTGTCCGGGGCGCCGGGCGGTTGGTATGGAGGAGGGAACGGTCCCTAGGGGGGAATCAGGCCTTGGGCGGCATGACGGTGGCCATGCCCTTGACGACGACCTCGCCCTTCTGGTTGGTGCAGACGGTCTCCAGCTTGACGATGTTCTTCTCGGCCACGATCTCGCTGACGGTGGCGGTGGCGGTGACCGTGTCGCCGATGCGGACAGGCTTGGTGAACTTGAGCTCCTGGCCCAGATAGATGGTGCCGGGGCCGGGGAGGCGCATGCCCAGCACCGCCGAGATAAGGCCGGCGGAGAGGATGCCGTGGGCGATCCGGCCGCCGAAGGGGGTCTGGCTGGCCGACACCTCATCGGTGTGGGCGGGGTTGAGGTCGCCGGTGATGCCGGCAAAGAGATAGACGTCGGACTCGCCGATGGTCTTCACCGTGCTGGCGGAATCGCCGACCTTCATTTCCTGAATGGTCATGTGTATACTCCTTCCTGTTTGACCTGAGCCGAAGCCGTGGATGGGGGCGGGCACAGGAGAACGCGGAATTTAGATCATAACGCCCCAGATCAGGGCCAGCAGCAGGGACGCCACCAGGGGGATGATGCAGGTGGTGACGCAGATGTCGATGTAGGACTCCTTGTGGGTGCAGTTGGACACGGCCAGCAGGGTCAGCACCGCGCCGTTGTGGGGCAGGGTGTCCAGACCGCCGGAGGAGATGGAGGCGATGCGGTGCAGGGCCTCCAGGGTGGCGGTGTTGCCGGCGGCCATCTCGGCGAACCGGGGACCCAGGGCCTCCAGGGCGATGGACATGCCGCCGGAGGCGGAGCCGGTGGCGCCGGCCAGCAGGTTGACGGCGATGGCCTCGGAGAAGAGGATGGAGCCGGGCATGTTCAGGGCGATGTTGGTCAGCACGGAGAAGCCGGGGACCACCTTGACCACGGAGCCGAAGCCCACGGCGCAGGCGGTGTTCATGATGGCGCCCATGGAGCCGTTGGCACCCTCGTTAATGGCGGGCAGCAGGATCTTGGCCTGGTTCAGGTTCAGCAGGCAGGCCACGATAATGCCGCACAGCAGGGCCACCACCATGGCCTGGGAAGAGGTGAGGACGAAGCCGGTGGCGTTCTCCAGCACCAGGGGGAAGACGTTGAGCATCAGCACCACCACGACGACGGGGATGATACCGGTGACCCAGTGCCAGGAGGGCAGGTTCTTGTCGTCGTGGTTGACCTCCACATGCTTGGGGTCGGGCACGAAGTGCAGGCCCTTCTTCCGGGCGGAGTGGGCCCGCCACTCCAGATAGGCGTAGGCGGGGACGAACATCACGATGATGGCCACGACGGAGAGCAGGGGGGCGGCCATGGCAGTGGTGCCGTAGTAATTGGTGGGGATAATGTTCTGGATCTGGGGGGTGCCGGGGATGGCGGTCATGGTGATGCCGAAGGCGCCGGTGGCGATGGCGCCGGGCAGCAGGGTCCGGGGCAGGTCAGCCGCCCGGTAGATGGAGTAACCCATGGGGTAGATGACGAAGACCACCACGAAGAGGGAGATGCCGCCGAAGGTCATCAGCAGGCAGGGAAGGACCACGGCCAGCACGGCGAAGCGGGAACCGATGAGCTTCACCAGAGCGTTGCCCAGGCTCCGGGCGGAGCCGGTCATATCCATGACCTTGCCGTAGACGGCGCCCAGGAAGAAGGGCGGGAACCACTGGAACACATAGTCGGCCATGCCCTTCATGTAGTCGCCGATGTAGGCGTCCAGGATGGCGTAGCCGCTGAGGACGGCCACCACCACGGCGCAGACAGGGGCCACCCAGATGATGGAGTAGCCGCGATAGGCCAGGAACATCAGGAGCACAAGGCCCAATACGATGCCCAACAAACTCATGAATGAAATACCTCCTCAACACATGTTTCTCTCCCGGAGGAGCTGGGGGAAATTACTGGGCCAGACCCATGGGGCCGGCCTGGAAAATACGGCTGTCCATGGGCTTTACGTCCCTGACGATGGGGGCAAAGTCCATCTGGTCCAGCACGTCCTTCTGCAGATCGATGCCGGGGGCGATCTCTTTGAGCTCCACACCCTCGGGGGTGAGGGCGAAGACGGCCCGCTCGGTGATGTAGAGCACCGGCTGGCCCTTCTCCACGGCGTACTCGCCGGAGAAGGTGACCTGCTCCACGGACTCCAGGAACTTCTTGTCCCGGCCCTCCTGGAGGATCTTCAGCTCGCCGTCGGCTACGCCGATCTTCAGCCCGCCGGCGGTGAAGGTGCCGCAGTAGACCACCTTCTTGGCGTTCTGGGTGATGTTGATGAAGCCGCCGCAGCCGGCGATCTTGGGGCCGAATTTGGAGACGTTGATGTTGCCCTTCCGGTCGGCCTGGGCCAGACCCAGGAAGGCCACATCCAGGCCGCCGCCGTCGTAGAAGTCGAACTGATAGGGCTGGTCCAGGATACAGTCGGG
>CALWYC010000188.1 GCA_944385655.1 uncultured Intestinimonas sp.
CCCACCCGGGCCGTCCTCCGGTACCTGCCCGAGTACGGACACGACTTCTACGTGGACGCCGCCACCGGTGAACTCATCGACCTCACCGAGCTGGAGGACGGGATGCTCAAGAGCGGGGCCGCCAGCGGAGGCGCCGCCAACGACACCGCGGAATCCGCCCCCTCCGCCTCTCCGGAGGAAGGTGCCCTCACCGCCGCCGAACAGGCCGGCATCCAGAAGCTGGAGGGCGTGCAGTCCAAGGAGACCCTGGACGCCGGGCTCCGTTCTGTAACGGAATATGGCCTCACAGACTATGAGCTGGTCGGCGCCTCCTACACCTTGCTCGAGGGCGGCGAAGATACCGAGGACCGGGTGACCTGCGCCCTCCAGTACAGCCGCTCCGCCGAGGACGGCGTCTGGCGGCGCACCTTCACCGTAGATGCCAAGACCGGCGCGGTGGAGAGCCTCTATTCCCGGGGCCCCCGGAACGAGGAGCGCAAGCCCGCCCTCACCGCCGCGGAGGCCCAGGCCAGGGCCGAAGCCTTCCTGAAGGCCTACTACCCCGACCACGCCGGGCACCTGGAACTCTACAACAGCTCCGTCGACTCCGTGGCGGAGGGCTATCCCTTCTACTCCTTCACCTTCGCCCGGCAGGAGAACGGCTATTTCTTCCCCGAGCACTCCTACACCGTGGGCATCGACGCCACCGACGGCTCGGTGAGCCGTCTGTCCTTTGCCTATGAGGAGGACGTGTCCTTCGACAGCCCCGACGGCATCATCGACGCCGAGGCCGCTCTGGACGCCTGGCTGGGCACCTACGACGTGACCCTGGGCTACCTCTACGTGCCCCAGCCCCTGACCGCCGGCGACGCCGTCCAGGACAAGCTC
Source organism: uncultured Intestinimonas sp. (assembly GCA_944385655.1). GTDB lineage: Bacteria > Bacillota > Clostridia > Oscillospirales > Oscillospiraceae > Intestinimonas. The sequence continues at coordinate 868 of CALWYC010000188.1, forward strand.
CTCCAGCTGGGCTTCCAGTCCTTCTACCGCCTGAAGCTGGGCTATACCCTGGAGCGGGAGGGCATCTGTCTGGGGATCGACGCCAAGACCGGGGAGCCGGTGGAGCGGCAGTATGAGCAGACCGAGGGCCTCCATTACACCGACCTGGAGGGCCACTGGGCCCGGGAAACGGTGGAGACCCTGGCCGGCTACGACGTGGGCTATGACGCCGATACCTTTGGTCCCGACCAGGCACTCACCCAGTGGGACCTGGTGAGCCTCCTCTACAGCCTGGACTACTGGGCCGTGGACCCCGCCAGTGAGGACCCCGACCTGCGGAATGAGGTCTACGCCGCCGCCTACCGCGCCGGATATCTGGCCAAGGAGGCCCGGGACGACGGCGCCCTCCTCACCCGGGCGGACGTGATCCGGATGCTGCTGGACCGGGCGGGCTACGGTAAGGTGGCCGCCCTGGAGGGCATCTTCACCTGCGCCTACACCGATCCGGACACCATCCCCCAGGGCGGTCTGGGCTACGCCGCCCTGGCCCAGGGCCTGGGCCTGGTGGAGGGCACCTACGCCGGCACCCGGACCGCCACCCGGGCCGAGGCCGCCGTCCTCCTCTACCGGCTCATGGGAGGCTGACCGGTCCCGACGGACAAACGAAAACGGGAGGCAGCGCGGCCTCCCGTTTTTTATCCGTTTTCCGCCGGGGCGATGCTCCCCAGCTCCAGCACCGGCGTGTCCCCCAGAAAGCCGGGGCGGCCCTTGGCCTCCTCCACCGTGCGCCGGAAGAGGGCGTACAGCGCCGACTCCCGATATTCCGCGTAGGGATAGCCCTCCAGGGGATAGCCATAGTCAAGGGTGATCCACCCCCGCGCCTCCAGGTCCAGGAGCATCTTTCCCGTCTCCTTTACCTGCTCCATGGTCTCCTCCGGGCTCCGGAGGTAGACCGGTGAGAGGGCCACGCTGGAGAAGTCGTCCTCTGCCGTGCTCTCCACCAGGAACCGGGCCAGGGGCAGGTAGTGGTGATGCTCCAGCTCGTGGAGAAAGGCGGCCTGGGCCGGGGTCAGTTCCCCACCGTGCTCGCCATGGTGCTCATGGTGGTGCTCGTGCTCATGGTCATGTCCGCAGCCGCAGCCGCAGTGCTCATGGTGATGGTGCATGTGTTTGCTCCTTCTCATTCGTTTGTCCCAGCATACCGAAGACAGCTGCCGGTGTCAAGTAAAAAAAGAAAAACAAGGCGGCGTACCATGTACGCCGCCTTGTTTTCTGCATTAAGTATGCTCCGGAGCTCAGCCCTGAGAGATGGCGCCGGTGGGGCAGGTATCAGCGCAGGAACCGCAATCGATGCAGGTATTGGCGTCGATGACGTACTGGCTGTCGCCCTGGGAAATAGCGCCCATGGGGCAGGAATCGGCGCAGGCGCCGCAGCTCACGCAAGCATCGCTGATGACATAGGCCATTGGGAACACCTCCAATTTTCAATGTAAATTCATTCTACCACAGTTTTGAAAAAATGCAATGTTTATTTCTGCAAAAATGCCCCTCGTTTTTTGCTCCGGGCGGGTAGGATTTCCGGCAGTGGTTAAACTAGGCCTGTGGTCCAGGATCTGCCGGTCCGCCGGAAGGTGGTTTATCCCGCCTCCATCCTGGATATAGTTAACTGCGGCGGAACGCCGCTTTCCACACCTCAGGAGGTGAGCATATGCGGAAAGAGCAGGACCGTTTTCGCGTGGAGCTGGCCGGCGCCCTGACACCCGAGCTGGAGGGCGCCGCCCACAGCCGGGCCCACGGGCGCCGGAGCCCTCCCGCGGAGGGGACCAAACGGAACCGAGGTGAAGGACCATCCGAGAAGACCGATTCACCCAGCGGGCCCAGGCGGCCCTGAAGCTGGCCCAGCGCGCGGCGGTGGACCTGGGGCACAGCTACGTGGGCACCGAGCATCTGCTGCTGGGCCTGGCCCGGGAGGGACAGGGCGCCGCCGCCCAGCTCCTCCGGGCCTCCGGCCTCAGCCCCCAGCGCCTGGAAGAAGAGGTGCGGCGGCTCTCCGGCAGCGGCAGCGCCGTCTGCCTCCCCCTCCACGGCCTCACCCCCCACTGCCGGCAGGCGGTGGAGCTGGCGGCCACCGAGTGCCTCCGCGCCGGCTTCCGGCGGGTGGACACCGAGCACCTGCTGCTGGGGCTCCTCCGCCTGGGGGAGTGCACCGCCGCCCGGGTCCTGGCCTCCACCGGCCAGCTGGGCGGCCTCTACACAGATACACTGAGGACTCTGGGCGTGACCCCCACCGGCCCCCTCCCCTGGACGGAGTCGGCCCGGCCCCGCCCGGAGCGCGAACACACGGAACGGGGCGAAAAGAAGCTGTTAGAACAATTTTCCAAAGATCTGACCCGGCTGGCCGCCGCCGGCTCCCTGGATCCGGTTATCGGCCGGGACAGCGAGCTGCGCCGGGTCATCCAGATCCTCTCCCGGCGGCAGAAGAATAACCCCGCCCTCATCGGCGAGCCCGGCGTGGGCAAAACCGCCATCGCCGAGGGCCTGGCCCGGCGCATCGCAGCCGGGCAGGTCCCCGACTGCCTGCGGGGCAAGCGCCTGCTCTCCCTGGACCTCTCCGCCACCGTGGCGGGGACCAAGTACCGGGGTGAGTTCGAGGAGCGGGTCAAGAACATCCTGGCCGAGGTGCGCCGGGCGGGGGACGTCATCCTCTTCCTGGATGAGCTCCACACCATCGTGGGGGCGGGCAGCGCCGAGGGGGCCATCGACGCCGCCAACATCCTCAAGCCGGCCCTGAGCCGGGGAGAGATCCAGGTCATCGGCGCCACCACCCTGGCCGAGTACCGGAAGTATATCGAAAAGGATGCCGCCCTGGAGCGCCGGTTCCAGCCAGTGCTGGTGGAGGAACCCAGCCGGGAGACCGCCCTGACCATCCTCAAGGGCCTGCGGAGCCGCTATGAGGAGCACCACAAGCTGGCCATTTCCGACCAGGCACTGGAGGCGGCGGTGAACCT
>CALWYC010000189.1 GCA_944385655.1 uncultured Intestinimonas sp.
TCCACCTCCTCATACCCCTCCGGCAGCCAGGTGGGACGCCAGCAGCTCAAATCGGTCTCCGCCCCATCGCCGCCGTGGAACAGGAAGTCGGCGCTCACATCGGTCCAGACCATCAGCATCCGGGCCAGCTCGGCGGCCCAGACCCGGACGGCAGGGCTGGCCCAGAGGACGGCTCCGGCGGTGAGGGAGAGGGCCAGCAGCAGGACGGCGGCGGTCCGCAGGACCCGCGCCCACAGGGGCTTTTTCCTCCGCCCCGCCGCGAAGGGCCGGGACAGGAATGGGGCCATCCGTTCCTCCAGGGCGTCGGGGACCGGCTCCAGCCCTTCGGGCAGGTCCAGGGCCTCGGGCAGGTTGGCCCGGAGCAGCAGCTCCCGCAGGGCGTCGTCCTCCCGGCGCCGGCGGCCCATCTCCTCAGCCATAGTCGATCCCCTCCTCCCGCAGCTTTTTCACCAGCAATTCCCGGCCCCGGCGGTACCACACCGACGCCTTGGCGTCGGAGACGCCCAGCCGCCGTGCCGTCTCGCCGTTGCTCAGGCCCAGCACCAGCCGGCACTCCAGCACCGCCTGGTAATGCTCCGGCAGGGCGGCGAGCAGCTCCCTGGCCCGGCGGGCGTCCGCCCGGACCGCCGCCGCCTCCTCCAGGTCCGGTCCCTCCGTCCCCAGCAGGGCCTCCGCCGCCTCCGGCTCCTCCGGGAAGGGGGCGTACTTCCGCTCCTTCGCCAGCAGGTCCCGGCACTGGTTCTTCACTATAATAACGAGATATGCCGCCCTTTTTTCACAGGGCAGAGATAAAATTTTTGAAAAATTTCTGGCCGCCGCCGTCCAGGTCTCCTGAAAGGCGTCCCAGCGCCGCTCCTCCTCCCGGAAGAACCGCCCCGTCATGTGCCAGACCAGCCGCTCGTTGGCCCGGTAGAAGTCCAGAAAGGCCGCCTGGTCGTCCCGGTCCTCCAGCGCCGCCAGATAGATGAGCATGGGCCCTCCCTCCTTCCGTGGTGACGGGATAAAAAGCGCGCCCCGGGTCAATCGCGGCCCGGGGCGTACGCCCTCAATCCTCCTCTTTCTCCGGCAGCTTGGACACCAGCGCCCAGTCCACCCGGCGGTCGGCGATGGACTCCACCCGGATGTGGAGGCCGTGGGTGTCCACCTCCACCTGGCAGGGACCGTCCTCCGGGATCACCGGCAGCTGGTCAAAGACCAGGCCGCCCAGGGTCTCGGAGTCCTCGTCCTCCGGAAACTCCATGTCCAGGGCGGCGGCCACGTCGTCCAGCTCCGCCGAGCCGGAGATCCGCCACAGGTCAGGTCCCTGCTGGATGATCTCCTGGTCCTCCTGCCGGTCGAACTCGTCGTAGATGTTGCCCACGATCTCCTCCAGCAGGTCCTCCATGGTGAGGAGCCCCGACGTGCCGCCGTACTCGTCCACCACGATGGCCATGTGGACCTTCTTGCTCTGCATGTCCCGGAACAGCACGTCGGCCCGCACCGACTCCGGCACGAAGTAGGCCGGGCGCAGCAGCTCCCGGATGGGCTTGGGGGACGGCTTCCGGCTGTTGAGGAAGTAGTCCCGGCTGCTCAGGATGCCCAGCACATCGTCGGCGTCCTCCCCGCACACCGGGAACCGGGACAGGCCCGACTCCTCGATGGTCTTGACGATCTCCTCGTCGGTGTCCTCCGCCCACAGCAGCACCATGTCGGTGCGGTGGACCATCACGTCCTCGGCCACGGTGTCGTTGAACTCGAAGACGTTCTCGATCATCTCCTTCTCGTCGCGCTCAATGGCCCCCTGCTCCTCGCCGATGTCCACCATCATGCGGATGCCCTCCTCGGAGACCTCGTCCTCATCGGCGTTGGGGTCCACGCCCATCAGGCGCAGCACCCCGTTGGTGCAGATGGTGAGCAGGGCGATGAAGGGGCTCATGACCACGGAGAGGATCCGGATCACGCCGCCGGCCATGCGGGCCACCTGATCCGCCTTCTGCAGGGCCACCCGCTTGGGGACCAGCTCGCCGAAGATCAGGGTGAGGAAGGAGAGGGCCACGGTGATCAGTATCACCGAGACGCTGTGTACCGCCTCCTCCGGCAGGGCCGTGAAGCCCAGGCCGTCCACCAGCCAGCTGGTGATGCGGCTGGCGAAGTTGTCCGCGGCGTAGGCCGCGCCCAGGAAGCCGGCCAGTGTGATGCCGATCTGGATGGTGGAGAGGAACTTGGTGGGATTCTGCACGATCCGCAGCAGCAGCGCCGCCTTCTTGTCGCCGTCCTCCGCCTGGCGGCGGACCACGTTTTCATTCAGGGACAGGACGGCCAGCTCCGCGGCGGCGAAAAATGCGTTGAGCAGGATCAGGATCAGCTGCAGCAGAAGTTGGGGCCATATGGGTTCGGGTGACAAAAAAGATTCCTCCTTATGATTGCGCCCGGCCGGGCCGGGCTTGATGAGAACGAGTATACCATACTCCCGCCAAAAATGCATCCCTTTGTATGCAAAAGCGGAAAACCATGCTATAATGAGGCGTATGCCCCCCTTTGGGGGAAAATCTGAAGCAAGGGAGGCTCCGCCATGTCCCTTCTCTCCCGTTTTTCCGCCGCCCCCGCCGCCGGGGACAGCGTCCGGTCCGACCCGGGGCCGGAGCTGCCCGTCTTCCTCCGCCGCGCCATTCTGGCCGTCCTCATCGGCCTTCTGGTGGGAGCCGTGGGCGTGGCCTTCCATTACGGCATCGATCTGGCCACCGAGCTGCGCCAGGCCCACCCCTGGCTCCTCTGCCTGCTCCCCCTGGGCGGGCTGGCCATCGTGCTGCTCTACCAGGTGTGCGGCATGGAGAAGGACCGAGGCACCAATCTGGTGCTGGTGGCCGTCCGGGAGCACGAGCCCATGCGCCTGCGCACCGCGCCCCTCATCTTCCTCTCCACCGTCCTCACCCATCTGGTGGGCGGCTCCGCCGGCCGGGAGGGGGCCGCCCTCCAGCTGGGGGCCTCCATCGCCAGCAAACTGGGCCACCGGCTGGGCCTGGAGCCGGGCGAGGGGCGCATCCTTACCGTCTGCGGCATGGCCGCCGCCTTCTCCGCCCTCTTCGGCACCCCCCTCACCGCCGCCTTTTTTGCCCTGGAGGTGGTCCACGTGGGGGTCATGCACTACGCCGCCCTCACCGCCGCCCTTCTCGCCTCCCTCACCGGCTTCCTGCTGGCCGGCTGGCTGGGGGTGCCGCCCACCGCCTATGCCGTCTCCGGCCTTCCCGCCCTCTCTCCGCTCTCCCTCCTCCAGATGGTGGTGCTGGGGGCCCTGTGCGCCGTGCTGGCCGTCTTCTTCTGCGCCGTCACCCACGGCGCCGGACACCTCTACGCCAGGGTCCTCCCCGACCCCCGGTTCCGGGCCCTGGCGGGCGGCGCCCTGGTCCTCCTCCTCTCCCTGCTGGACGGCGGCCTGTCCCACCAGTACTACAACGGCGCCGGCGGCAACCTGGTGGAGGCTGCCGTCACCGGCGGCGGCGTGGGGGTGGAGCCCTGGGCCTTCCTGGCCAAGCTCCTCTTCACCGCCGTCACCCTGGGCGCCGGCTTCCGGGGCGGCGAGATCGTCCCCACCTTCGCCTGCGGCGCCACCTTCGGCTGCGTGGCCGCCCCATTCCTGGGCCTGGCGCCCTCCTTCGGCGCCGCCGTGGGCACCGTGGCCGCCTTCTGCGGCGTCACCAACTGCCCCATCTCCTCCATCCTCCTGGCCTATGAGCTCTTCGGCGGCGGCGGGCTCCCCCTCTACGCCCTGGCCATCGCCGTGGCCTACCGCCTGTCCGGCTACTCCGGCCTCTACAGCGAGCAGGTCATACTCTACTCCAAGCGGGACCCCAGGGAGATCGACCGCAAGGCGA
>CALWYC010000190.1 GCA_944385655.1 uncultured Intestinimonas sp.
CCCCCCTTTTGATGGCTTCCCCTGGGGGAAGCTGTCGAGCGGAGCGAGACTGATGAGGGGAAAGGCCTATTTATCTCCAGCGTTTCCCCTCATCCGGCGGCTTACGCCGCCACCACGGGTCAAGGAAGAAGTGATTTCTTCTGACTGTCCACCGGACAGTCAGACCCCCGGGGAAGGCTATGGTGGATAACCGCCCCGCGCCGCAGCAACGGCAATACCAGTCAGCGCCACCACGCCCCGCCCCCCACCCACGCAGGCGGCGAAAAAAGTGGGGATAGGACCACGGCTTGTCCCTGTTCCGCCGGGGTAGTCCACTGTGGACGGGGCCGGACCTCAACGTGGGCGTAAAGACGGGCCGCCGGATTCCTATTTGGGACCACTCAACCCGCACGGGAGCCCCTTTTTCTTTGGATTCCAAAAACCGTTTCTTTTTCCGGCAGGGAAAAAGAAATGGGTTTTGAACCGTCTCTCCCGTCCTTTCACGTAACAGAAAGATGACTGGTTCGGGACGTGGTTTGGCGTGCAATCAGGGACCCCGGGAAAGCGCGCAGCGCTTTTCTGGGGAGAGGAGGGGCAAGGGAGCGAAGCGAGACCTGGCCGTCAGGCCGGGGTGAGCGGTGCGGACTTTGCCCCGACGACGTCGCGCCCCACGACAATGAGCACCCTGACGGAGGCGCAAACCACACCGCAAAGCTCCCCCTCATCCGCCCCAGTGTGCGCACTGGGGCACCTTCCCCCCAGGGGAAGGCTTTTGGGCGCGCCCCACGGAAGGAACGGCCCGCAACAGAGCTCCCCCACCCCAACGAAAGGAGGTCCGCCATGTATTTGCATCTGGGACAGTCGGTGGTGGTCCCCTTTCGGGACGTCATCGGCATCTTCGACCTGGACACCACCACCGACTCCCGCATCACCCGGGAATTTCTCAAACGGGCGGAGCGGGAGGGCGAGCTGGTGGACGTGTCCATGGACCTGCCCAAATCCCTGGTGCTCTGCCGGACGGAGCTGGGCACCCTCACCTACCTCTCCCAGCTCTCCGCCGCCACCCTCCGTGGCCGGGTGGAGAGCGGGACCTTTGAATGAACGAGACCCGGCGGAACGTATAAATACGTCCCTTACCCCGCGTGGTAGGGAGCGGATTTATCCGCTCCGCCAATACACCCAGGAGGTTTTACAATGTCTGAAGAACTGGAAGTAAACGAGCTGGAACGGCCCGAGCAGGTCGAGCACGAGTACGGCGGCTCCGAGATCCAGGTCCTGGAGGGCCTGGAGGCGGTCCGCAAGCGCCCCGGCATGTACATCGGCTCCACCTCCTCCTCCGGACTCCACCATCTGGTCTATGAGATCGTGGACAACGCCATCGACGAGGCCCTGGCCGGCTACTGCGACGAGATCAACGTCATCATCAAGGAGGGCGACGTCATCACCGTCACCGACAACGGCCGGGGCATCCCTGTGGACATCCAGCCCCAGACCGGGCTGCCCGCCCTGGAGGTGGTCTTCACCATCCTCCACGCCGGCGGCAAGTTCGGCGGCGGCGGCTATAAGGTCTCCGGCGGTCTCCACGGCGTGGGCGCGTCCGTGGTCAACGCCCTCTCCGAGTGGCTGGAGGTCCAGGTCCACAAGGACGGGAAGATCTACGAGATGAAGTTCGCCCGGGGCAAGGTGACCCAGTCCATGACCGTGGTGGGCGATACCGACAGGCACGGCACCGTGGTCACCTTCAAGCCCGACCCGGAGATGTTCACCGACACCACCGTCTACGACTATGAGATCCTCCATACCCGCATGCGGGAGGAGGCCTTCCTCAACGCCGGGCTGCGCATCCACACCATCGACCAGCGCCCCGGCAGGGAGCAGCACGACGACATGTGCTACGCCGGCGGCATCAGGGAGTTCGTCACCTGGCTCAACCGGTCCAAGACCCCCATCCACAACGGGGTCATCTACATGGCCGGACAGCGGGAGGACTCGGTGGCCGAGCTGGCCTTCCAGTACACCGACAGCTACTCCGAGACCATCCTCTCCTTCGCCAACAACGTCCACACCCCCGAGGGCGGCATGCACGAGACCGGCTTCAAGCAGGCCCTCACCACCACCCTCAACGCCTACGGCCGGAAGATGAACCTCCTCAAGGAGGGCGACGAGATCAAGGGCGAGGACTACCGGGAGGGTCTCACCTGCGTCATCTCGGTGAAGCTCACCGACGCCCAGTTCGAGGGACAGACCAAGGCCAAGCTGGGCAACAGCGAGATCCGCACCCTGGTGAGCGCCATCGTGTCGGAAAAGCTCTCCGAGTTCCTGGAGGAGAACCCGGCGGTGGGCAAGGTCATCCTGGATAAGGCCCTCACCGCCTCCCGGGCCCGTGAGGCGGCCCGGAAGGCCCGGGAGTCCATCCGGCGCAAGACCGCCCTGGGCGGCGCCGCCATGCCGGACAAGCTCCGGGACTGCAACGAGAATAACCCCGAGCTCACCGAGCTCTACATCGTCGAGGGCGACTCCGCCGGCGGCTCGGCCACCCAGGGCCGGGACTCCCGCTTCCAGGCCATCCTCCCCCTGTGGGGCAAGATGCTCAACGTGGAGAAGGCCCGGGCCGACAAGGTCTACGGCAACGACAAGCTCCAGCCCGTCATCACCGCCCTGGGCGCCGGCATCGGCGACGAGTTCGACCCCGCCAAGCTCCGCTACCACAAGGTCATCATCATGGCCGATGCGGATGTGGACGGCGCCCACATCCGCACCCTGCTTTTGACCTTCTTCTTCCGCTTCATGCGCCCCCTCATCGAGCAGGGCTATGTGTACGCCGCTGTGCCCCCCCTCTACAAGCTGACCCGGGGCAAGACCACCCGTGTGGCCTTCTCCGATGAGGAGCGGGACAAGGTCTCCGCCGAGCTCCGGGGCGACAACCCCAACGCCAAGGTGGACATCAGCCGCTATAAGGGCCTGGGCGAGATGGACCCCCACGAGCTGTGGGAGACCACCATGGACCCGGAGAAGCGCACCCTCAAGCGCATCGAGCTGGACGACGCCGTCCTGGCCGACCAGACCTTTACCGTCCTCATGGGCGAAAAGGTGGAGCCCCGAAAGGAATTCATCGAGAAAAACGCCAAATACGCGGTGAATCTGGACTATTAAGGGACCATTATGCCTTCTGACCGAGAGGGAAAAGGCCGGCGAGCGGCTGATTGCCGCCCCTACCACCCGTAGCGTGGTTTGGCGCGCCGAGTCGTCGCGCCCCACAATAGAGGTAATACCAGGCAGCGCCACCACGCTGCGCCCCCCACCTACGCAGGCGGCGAAAAAATTGCGGATAGGACCACGACTTACCCCTGTTCCACCGGCGGAGTCACCTGTGGACGGTGCTGGTCCTCAACGGGGGCGTAAAGACGGGCCGCCGGATTCCTATTTGGAGCCACTCAACCCACACGGGAGCCCCTTTTTCTTTGGATTCCAAAAACCGTTCTTTTTCCAGCAGGGAAAAAGAAACGGGTTTTGAACGCGTCTCTTACGTCCCCAAGCGTAAAAATCAACCGAACCTCTACCCAAGGAGGAAACAATAGATGAGCAAGAAACCCCAATACGACCCGGAGGAGATCCGATACCCCGATCAGACCATCGTCACCTCTCCCCTGGTGCCGGAGATGGAGAAATCCTACATTGAGTACGCCATGAGTGTCATCGTGGGCCGGGCCCTGCCCGACGTGCGGGACGGCCTGAAGCCGGTCCACCGCCGCATCCTCTACGCCATGTACGAGGACAACCTGACCCACGACAAGCCCTTCAAGAAGTCGGCCACCTGCGTGGGCGACGTGCTGGGCCGGTACCA
>CALWYC010000191.1 GCA_944385655.1 uncultured Intestinimonas sp.
TTTCAGAAAAGGAGTGGGGCAGATGGAGGAGAGAGAGGAGCTGGAGCGGTGCGAGACCGTCCAGGTCCACCGGGACATTGTGGAAAAGGTGGACGCCGAGATGCCCGACGAGGAGATCCTCTACGACCTGGCGGAGCTCTTCAAGCTCTTCGGGGACTCCACCCGCATCAAGATCTTATATGTGCTCTTCGCGTCCGAGATGTGCGTGTGCGACATCGCCCAGCTGCTGGGCATGAGCCAGTCGGCCATCTCCCACCAGCTCCGGGCCCTGAAGCAGGCCAAGCTGGTGCGTTACCGCCGGGAGGGCAAGCAGGTCTTTTACTCCCTGGCCGACGGCCACGTCCGCACCATCCTGGGCCAGGGCATGGAGCACGTGGGCGAGTAAGAAGCGCGGAGGCGAGCGGAGCAGCGTGGATGGACCGGAGCGAGGGCGAGCGGAGGACCGCACAGCGGTCCGCAGACCAGCCCGAGGCGGAGGGAAGCCGCGCGTCGCGCAGCCGCCGCAGCGTGACAAGAAGCGAGAACATCATCTTTTGAAGGAGGACACCACCATGAAGAAAAAGTTCAAGCTGGAGAACCTGGACTGCGCCAACTGCGCCGCCAAGATGGAGGCGGCCATCCAGAAGCTGCCCGGCGTCAACGCCGCGTCGGTGAGCTTCCTCACCCAGAAGCTGACCCTGGACGCCGACGACGAGCGGTTCGAGGAAATCCTGGACCAGGCGGTGAAGCTGTGCAGAAAGGTGGAGCCCGACTGCAAAATCCTGCGCTGAGGGGTGGAAAACAGTCCCCAGTAACGGTTTCGGAGGTGCATGGTGATGACCAATAAACAGAAGAGGACCCTGTGGCGGATCATCGCGGCGGCGGTGCTGCTGGTGTGGGCCATGTTCGGACCCACCCTGTGGCTGCCGGCGGGCCTGCCCTTTGTATCGGTGGGCCGGACGGCCGCCGACGGCACGGCGGCCTTTGCCCTGGCCACCTGGGCCCGGTTCCTCATCCCCTACCTGGTCATCGGCTGGGACGTCCTGTGGCGGGCGGCGCGCAACATCGCCCACGGCCAGGTCTTTGACGAGAACTTCCTCATGGCCATCGCCACCGTAGGCGCCCTCTTCATCGGAGAGTATGCCGAGGCCGTCTTTGTCATGCTCTTCTACCAGGTGGGCGAGCTCTTCCAGAGCTACGCCGTAGGCAAGTCCCGGCAGTCCATCGCCGAGCTTATGGAGATCCGCCCCGACTACGCCAACGTGGAGCGGGACGGCCAGGTGGAACAGGTAGACCCCGACGAAGTAGAGGTGGGGGAGACCATCCTCATCAAGGCTGGGGAGCGGGTGCCCCTGGACGGCGTGGTGCTGGAGGGCCGGTCCGACCTGGATACCGCCGCCCTCACCGGCGAGTCCCTCCCCCGGGAGGTCCAGAGCGGGGACGACGTCATCTCCGGCTGCGTCAACCTTACCGGCCTTTTGAAGGTCCGGGTCACCAAGGCCTTTGAGGAGTCCACCGTCTCCAAGATCCTGGACCTGGTGGAGAACGCCGGCAGCAAGAAGGCCCGGGCCGAGAACTTCATCACCAAGTTCGCCCGGTACTATACCCCCGCCGTGGTCCTTGCCGCCGTGGCTCTGGCGGTGCTGCCGCCCCTCATCGGCGCCATGACCTGGAGCGAGAGCCTCCACCGGGCCCTCATCTTCCTGGTCATCTCCTGCCCCTGCGCCCTGGTCATCTCGGTGCCCCTGAGCTTCTTCGGCGGCATCGGCGGCGCCTCCAAGGCCGGTGTGCTGGTGAAGGGGGGCGCCTACCTGGAGGTCCTCTCCCGGACCCAGATTGTGGTCTTTGACAAGACGGGCACCCTCACCAAGGGGGTCTTCAATGTCACCGCCATCCACCCCGAGACCTGCGGCGAGGACCAGCTGCTGGAGCTGGCCGCCCTGGCCGAGAGCTGGTCCGAGCACCCCATCGCCCGCTCCCTCCGGGAGGCCTACGGCAAGGAGATCGACGCCGGTCGGGTGGCCGACGTGGAGGAGCGCGCCGGCCGGGGCGTCCGGGCGGTGGTGGACGGCACCGAGATCTTTGTGGGCAACGACAAGCTGATGGACGACATCGGCGTGTCCTGGCACCCCTGCCACCGGGTGGGCACCACTGTCCACGTGGCGTCGGAGGGGGAGTACCTGGGCCACATCGTCATTTCCGACGAGGTGAAGGAGGACGCCGCCCAGGCCGTGTCCGACCTGAAGGCCCTGGGGGTGGCCAGGACGGTGATGCTCACCGGCGACGCCCAGGCCGTGGGCGAGAGCGTTGGAAAGCAGCTGGGGCTGGACGAGGTCCACGCCCAGCTCCTGCCCGCCGATAAGGTGGAGCGGGTGGAGGCGCTGCTGGGGCAGAAGACAGGGAAGGGCTGCCTGGCCTTCGTGGGGGACGGCATCAACGACGCTCCTGTCCTTTCCCGGGCCGACGTGGGCATCGCCATGGGCGGCCTGGGCTCCGACGCCGCCATTGAGGCCGCCGATGTGGTCCTCATGGACGACAAGCCCTCCAAGATCGCCGTGGCCATCCGCATCGCCCAAAAGACCCTGGTCATCGTCCGGCAGAACATCGCCTTCGCCCTGGGGGTGAAGGCCCTGGTGCTGGTGCTGGGCGCCCTGGGTCAGGCCAACATGTGGGAGGCCGTCTTTGCCGACGTGGGGGTGTCCGTCATCGCCATCCTCAACGCCATGCGGGCCATGAAGGCCCCGGAACAAAAATGACCATTTTCAGGAAAAGGCCGCCGGTTTTTGGGACCGGCGGCCTTTTTTCGCCCTTTTTTCGACGGAGTGCTTTCCTTGACAGGGCGGGGGGAATGGGATAAACTTAATCTGAGATATTATCGTTTGAATGTGAGGGAGACCCATGCCAAAGACCACCGCGAAAAACTACGGCAACGACTCCATCTCCTCCCTGAAGGGCGCCGACCGGGTCCGCAAGCGGCCCGGCGTCATTTTCGGCTCCGACGGACTGGAGGGCTGCGAGCACGCCGTCTTCGAGATCCTCTCCAACGCCATCGACGAGGCCCGGGAGGGCCACGGCGACCTCATCACCGTGACCCGGTACGCCGACCAGTCCATCGAGGTGGAGGACTTCGGCCGGGGCTGCCCGGTGGACTGGAACGAGAAGGAGGGCAAGTTCAACTGGGAGCTGGTCTTCTGCGAGCTCTACGCCGGCGGCAAGTACAACAACCTGGAGGGGGACAACTACGAGTATTCCCTGGGCCTCAACGGCCTGGGCACCTGCGCCACCCAGTACGCCAGCCAGTTCTTCGACGCCGTCATCCACCGGGACGGCCAGGAGTACACCCTCCACTTTGAAAAGGGCGAGAACATCGGCGGCCTCCAGAAGGCCCCCTATTCCGGCAAAAAGACCGGCTCCAAATTCCGCTGGAAGCCCGACCTGGAGGTCTTTACCGACATCAACATCCCGGTGGAATATTTTCTGGACGTGCTGAAGCGCCAGGCGGTGGTCAACGCCGGGGTCACCTTCCGGTTCCGCAACCAGGTGGGGGGCAAGTTCGAGACCACCGACTTCAAGTACGAGCACGGCATCGAGGACTATGTCCGGGAGCTGGCCGGGGAGGACGGCCTCACCCAGCCGGTGTTCTGGCAGACCGAGCGGAAGGGCCGGGACCGGGCCGACAAGCCCGACTACAAGGTGAAGCTCTCCGTGTCCTTCTGCTTCTCCAACCGGGTGCAGGTCATCGAGCACTACCACAACTCCTCCTGGCTGGAGCACGGCGGCTCCCC
>CALWYC010000192.1 GCA_944385655.1 uncultured Intestinimonas sp.
GATGAACGAGGCCCGCTACTCCGCTCTGACCCGCGCCTTCCCCGACCGCGCCGAGAAGCTCTTCAAGGAGAACGAGGCGCTGGCCAAGGCCCGCTACGAGCACCTGGTCAAGCTGCAGGAGCTCTACGCCTGAGTTTCGCCGCGTGATCCCCTGACATAAGCACAACGCCCGCCCTTCCATATGGAAGGGCGGGCGTTTTTTGATGCGGTCGAACCACATAAAACCTTCCCCCCACAGGGGGAAGGTGGCGGCGCAGCCGCCGGATGAGGGGAAGCTTCGACTGTGGTTTGGCGCGCCGGAGCCGCCGCACCCCCCACAAAAGCTACGTCCGTGCCAGGGCTGTGCCGGGGGCCGCCGCCTCGGTCTGGAACTCGGTCATGTCGTCCCAGTAGCGCTTGGGCATGTGGGTCATGCGGCACCGGGGGTTCTCCCGCTCCCGGATGGCGATGGTGTCGTAGAACCGCCGCCACAGCTGCCGGTAATCCCGCTCCTCCTGGCCGGGCCCCTCCAGGTGGAACTCCTCCAGAGGCAGGATGGCCCACTGCCGGGGCTGGTAGAGAAGGGCCTCCTGGTGGGTGCGGTCGTAGAGGAGGAGCCGCTCCCGGGAGAACCGGGCGCAGAAATGGGGCCGCAGCAGGGGGAGGACCCGGTTTTTGGGGGTGATCTGGCCGCAGAGGACGCCGCCCTGGTCGGAGAAGCGGACAAAGCCCTGGAAGAGGTGGGCCTCCTTCCACAGGTGGAGGAGGGCGGTGTGGAGGGGGGCTACACGGGGGTCGGTCAGGTCCCGGACCACGGCAGGTCCCGCCCGGTAGGCCAGGCGGATGAAGTCGTAGAGCCGCCGCTCCTTCTCCGGGGCGCAGGTGAGGAAGCCGTGACGGACCCACTTCTGGACCTCCGGGGAGACCTTCCGGCTCAGGGAGCGGTACACCCGCTCCGCCTTTTCCCGGTCGGTCTCCACCGCCCGCTCCGGCCACAGGGAGGTCCGGGGATCGTCGAAGAGAGAGAAGCAGGCCGGCTCCTCGTCCCTGGCGTAGCTCTCAAAGACGCAGGTGAGGAAGCCGGGGAAGGTGCCGTCGTAGAGGTAGACGAACTGGGGGCGCTGGGACATGGACATAATGATGCTCCTTTCAGGTGGCGGGGGAGAAGAGGGAGAGCTGGCCGGGCAGCGCCTTGGCGCCGCCGCCGGGGAGGGGGTCGGCCAGGCGGAAGAAAAGGTCCTCGGGCCGGAGCCGGGCGGCGCCGGGGGCGGCGCGGCCGGAGCAGGTGAGGAAGTACCGGGCCCGCTTGAGGACCACCCCCAGGGTCTTGAGGCCCTCGAAGGTGAGGGGCCCCGCCCGGCGGGCGGCCAGCACCCGGCGGGCGGAGGTCACCCCCATGCCGGGCACCCGGAGGAGGGCCTCGTAGTCGGCCCGGTTCACGTCCACGGGGAAGAACTCCGGGTGGCGGAGGGCCCAGCAGCACTTGGGGTCCAGCCGGGGGTCGAAGTGGGGGTGGGCCTCGTCCAGCAGCTCCCCGGCGTCAAAGTGGTAGAACCGCAGCAGCCAGTCGGCCTGGTAGAGCCGGTGCTCCCGGAGGAGGGGTGGCCGGAAGCCCTGCCGGGCGGGGAGGAGCTTGCTGTCCGACACCGGCATGTAGGCCGAGTAAAAGACCCGCTTGAGCCGGTAGCGCCGATAGAGTCCCTGACTCAGCCGCAGGATCTGGAGGTCGGTCTCCGGGGTGGCCCCCACGATCATCTGGGTGGACTGCCCCGCCGGAGCGAAGCGGGGGGCGTGGCGGTACCGGGAGAGCTCCTGTCTGGAGACAGCGATGCCGTCCCGGATCTGCTCCATGGGGGCCAGAATGGCCTCCTTGGTCTTGTCGGGGGCCAGCAGGGCCAGACTGCGCTGGCTGGGCAGCTCAATGTTGACGCTCAGCCGGTCGCACAGCAGCCCCAGCCGCCGGGTGAGGAGGGGGTCGGCGCCGGGGATGGCCTTGGCGTGGATGTAGCCCTGAAAGCCGTAGCCCTCCCGCAGCAGGGAGAGGACGGCGATCATCCGCTCGGTGGTGTAGTCCGGGTCCCGGAGGACGGCGGAGGAGAGGAAGAGCCCCTCGATGTAGTTCCGGCGGTAGAAGCCCAGGGTGAGGTCGCACAGCTCCCGGGGGGTGAAGGTGGCCCGGGGCACGTCGTTGGAGCGGCGGTTGACGCAGTAGGCGCAGTCGTACCGGCAGCGGTTGGTCATGAGGACCTTTAGGAGGGAGATGCACCGGCCGTCGGCGGAAAAGGAGTGGCAGCACCCCGCCGGCAGGGCGCTCCCCATCCCGCCTCCGCCGCCCCGGCCCACCCCGCTGGAGGTGCAGGCGGCGTCGTATTTGGCGGCGTCGGCCAGAATGGTCAGCTTGTCCAGGAGCTCCATATGGGTCCCTCCGAAATCGAACATTTGTACTATCATAATAGCACGGGAGCGGAGGGCCGTCAACCGGAAAGAAGCACCAGCGACGGCGGAAAAGTCCGGTCCATGGGACTACCCTTGCCTCGGCGGGCGGCAGCGGGTATAATGGGGACACGACTTGGGAAAGGCGGGATGGCATGAAGGGGCGGTATGACCGGCTGAAATGGAAGCTGCTGCTGCGGGCGGCGGCGGGGGCGCTGGGCGCTCTGGCGGTCACGGCGGCGCTGTGGCAGGTGGCCGACAGCCTTTGGGGCCAGGCCATGGCCCAGGGGATGGAGCGGCTGTGCCTGGACCTGTTCGGCCTGGACCAGGCGCGTGCCCAGGGGATGTACCGGCGCCTCTTCCGGGAGGGCTGGCTCTACTGGGTGGCCGGTCTGGGGGCGGTCTACCTGCTGGGCGCCTTCTATGTGGTGCTGGGCCGGTTCACCCGGTGGCTGGACCGGATCGGCGCCGCCGTCCACCAGGTGGTGGACGAGACGGGGGAGAAGGTCTCCCTGCCCGGGGAGCTCGCCCCCCTGGAGCGGGACCTGCGGTCCATCCAGGCCAGCCTGGCCGCCGGCCGGGCCCAGGCCAAAGAGGCGGAGCAGCGGCGGCAGGACCTGGTGGCCTTCCTGGCCCACGACCTGAAGACCCCCCTCACCTCGGTGCTGGGGTATCTGAATCTTCTCCACGACGACCCCGGCCTCACGGCGGAGCAGCGGGCCAAATACACTGCCATCGCCCTGGACAAGGCCAACCGGCTGGGGGAGCTCATCGGGGAGTTCTTCGACATCACCCGGATGGACTTCGCCGCCCTGGGGGAGCGGGGGGAGCTCATCCAGCTCTCCCTGCTGCTGGAGCAGCTCTCCGACGAGTTCTACCCCGCCTTTGCCGAAAAGGACCTCACCTGCCGGTGCGACATCGCCCCCCGGCTCACGGTGCGGGGGAACGCCGACAAGCTGGCCCGGGTCTTTGACAACGTGCTCCGCAACGCGGTGAGCTACAGCGCCCCCGGCGGCGAGGTGGAGATCTGGGCGGCGGAGCATGAGGGCTGGGCCGAGATCGCCATCCGCAACCAGGGGCTGGAGATCCCGGAGCAGGAGCTCACCAACATCTTTCAAAAATTTTACCGGCTGGACCAGGCCCGGTCCACCCGTACCGGCGGGGCGGGGCTGGGGCTGGCCATCGCCCGGGAGATCGTGGAGCGCCACGGCGGCACCATCCGGGCCGAGAGCGACGGCAGGCGGACCAGCTTTGTGATCCGGCTGCCTCTGGCGGAGGAGGAAAAGTGACGATGGATCAGATGGAACGGGCCAGGGCCTGGCTGGAGCGGGACAGGGT
>CALWYC010000193.1 GCA_944385655.1 uncultured Intestinimonas sp.
CCCCGCAGGCGGGTGATGGTGGTGAGGTCGGCGGTGGTCTGGGTGGGGTGCATGTGGCCGCCGTCGCCGGCGTTGATGACCGGCACATTGGAGTAGAGGGAGGCCGCCTTGGCGGCGCCCTCCATGGGGTTGCGCATGACCACCACGTCGGCGTAGCCGGACACCATTTTAATGGTATCCTTCAGGGTCTCGCCCTTGGCCACCGAGGAGGAGCGGGGATCGGCAAAACCGAACACCGTGCCGCCCACCCGGAGCATGGCGGTCTGAAAGGAGAAGTTGGTGCGGGTGGAGGGCTCATAAAAGAGGCTGGCCATGACCCTGCCCTTGCAGGCGTCCAAAAAATCAGCGGGGTGGTCCATGATCTCACTGCACCGCTGGTACAGTGAATCCCACTCCGCTCGGCTGAGGTCTCCAAAATCGATGAGATGCCGCATATCTTGACGATCCCCTTTAGAATTTTTTTCATTCTACCACAACCGCCGACGGTAAACAAGGGGCAAGAGGTGACAAATTTCCGGCCCGATCCGCCCCGTTCCTTGTGGCAGAGGGGCAGAGGACGGCGTATGTTTTCCCCGGCCCCGGTCCATCCTAGAACGGAGACGAGAGGAGGGACGGACCGTGGCGCGGAGCCTTTGGTATTTTCTCTTTTACAGCTTTCTGGGCTTCCTGGCGGAGGTGGCCTTCGCCCGGGCGGCGGGGGCGCCCAAGCGGGACCGGAAGTGCTTTTATCTTCTGCCCCTGTGTCCGGTGTACGGGCTGGGCGCCCTGCTGATCCTGGCGCCGGCGGCCCGGCTGTCCCCCTATCCCGCCCTGGTGGCCCTCTGGTCGGCCCTGGCCGCCACCGCCGCCGAGTATGCCATGGCCCTTTTCTATGAAAAGCTCCTGGGGGTGTCCTTCTGGGACTACTCCCACCTGCCCTGGAACCTGAGGGGGCGGGTGTGCCTCCTCTTCTCCGCCTGCTGGTGCCTGCTGGGCCTGCTCGCTGTCTACGGCATCCAGCCCCTGGCGGCGGCCGCCGCCGATGCCCTGCCGGGGTGGTTCCTGCCAGCCGCCGGGCTGGCCCTGGCGGCCGACGGCGCCGTCACCGTCCGCCTGCTGCGGAAGACCGGTTCCACCGACGCCCTGTGCTGGTACCGGCGTCTGGCTTTGCCTATTCTGCCCAATTTCAAATCTAATTTGAAAAACTAGATTTTATGATTTTTGTATTGATATTTTGCGGTGGGGCGAGTTATAATAGAGACACAGAAAAATCACATGCCCGGACGGCGGACCGCCGGACGGGCCGAACCGATGCAAAGGCGGGGTGAGCGGCATGGATGAGCGCATTGAATATGGGATCCTCCCCATGGCGGGGGTGGAGCGGCAGAAGCGGTCCCGGGTCCGGCGGGAGCAGGGGAGAGACCCCTACGACGGCCTGCGGCCCTGGTCGGCCATCACCCACGGGGTGGGGGCGGCCCTGGGCGTCCTGGGGACGGCGCTGCTGCTGCTGCGGACGGCGGAGCAGGGGAGCGGCTGGGCGAGCGCGGCGGCCTTCCTCATCTACGGCCTGAGCATGATCGGCCTCTACACCGCCAGCACCCTCTACCACTGCCTCAACACCGGCGTGGCCGGGCGGATCGCCCTCAGGAAGTACGACCACATCTCCATCTACTTCCTCATCGCCGGCTCCTATACCCCCATCTGTCTGCTGACCCTGCCCCACGACGGCGGCATCCCCATGCTCATCGCCGTCTGGGCGGTGGCTCTGGCGGGCACCGTGATGGCCCTGCTGTGGATCGACGCGCCCCGGTGGATCACCTCGGGGGTCTACCTCTTCATGGGGTGGATGTCCCTCTTTATGCTGCCCTCCCTGCTGCGGAACATGCCTCCCCTGGGCCTGTTCTGGCTGGTGCTGGGGGGCGCCCTCTACACCGTGGGCGGCGTGCTGTACGCCGTCAAGTGGCCGGGCCGGAACAACCCCCGCTTCGGCTGCCACGAGATCTTCCACCTCTTTATCCTGCTGGGCAGCGTGGCCCACTTCTTCCTCATGTACCAGGTGGTGGCCCTCCAGTAAGGCCCGGACCCGCCCCAACGATCGCCGCCGGGAGACTTCTCTCCCGGCGGCGATTTTCTTTTGCTTGCGTTTTGAGGGGAAATGCGCTATGATACTCTTTAGGAGAAAACCCGCCGAGATTTCGTACGGCGGACAGGAGGCTTTCGCATTGTTCAATCAACGGCAGTTAGAGATCATTGACCTGCTGCAGACGGAGGACAAGGTCAGTGTCAGCGAGCTCACCCAGCGCTTCGGGGTGTCTCTGGTGACAGTGCGGCAGGATCTGAAGAAGCTGGAGGACCAGGGCGTCCTCAAGCGGACCCACGGCGGGGCCATCCCCGTGGACAACGGATACGACACCTCCACCCGGATGTGGAACAACTATGAGCAGAAGCTGCGCATCGCTCAGCGGGCGGCGGAGATGGTCAGCGACGGGGAGACGGTCATCGTGGAGACCGGGTCCACCTGCTCCCTGCTGGCCCGGGAGCTGGCCTCCAAGCGGGGGGTCACCGTCATCACCAACTCGGTGTTCCTGTGCAACTTCGTCCGCCGGTGCCCCGCCCTGGACGTGGTGCTGCTGGGCGGCTCCTTCCAGCACGACGCCGAGGCCAACGTGGGCCCCCTCACCAAGCTGGGCCTGGCCCAGTTCTCGGTGGACAAGTGCTTCATCGGCGCCGACGCCATCAGCGAGGACAAGGGCATTTCCACCATCAACCTCTTCCGGGCCGAGGTGGCCCGGGCCATGGCCAAGTCGGCCAAGAAGATGATCGTGCTGGCCACCTCCGACAAGGTGGGGGCAAACGCCGTGGCCTCCAGCTTCCCCCTGGCCTCGGTCCACACCGTCATCACGGACAAGGACCTGACCCGGGAGGGCCGCGGCCTGCTGGATCAGGCCGGCGTGGAGGTCATCACCGTCTGAATCTGCGCCATGCCCCCGGACCGCGCCGCGGTCCGGGGGCATTTTCCTGCAAGTTCACAAATCGTTCACGCATCCTTCAAAGTTTGTCCATCCATTCCCACCGGGCAGGTGGTATCCTATGAGCGTGGACAGGATAACAGATCAAAACATCACTTCATCATCTCCAACCTCCTCTCTCTTTCTCAACTCAACAAGAAAAACGCCCCGCGGACAGCGGGGCGTTTTTCTATCTTCGGGATCGACGATGGTTTTCGACCGGTAAAGGAGGATCTGCATTGAACGCAGGGGAAGGGTATCGTATCCCATTTCGGAAAAGTACGGATCAGGAATTGGTCCAATGGCTGCTCCGGAAAGTGGACGCCGAACAGATCGAATGGAACGTGTTCTCCTCTCAATTTGTAGAGCGTCTATATTTCAATGCGGCCCATGCGATCACCAATCGTGTGCCCGGACTGAAGCCGGAGGATTTTTGCTTTGCGGCCTATCGGCTTTTGGATTCCGCGCGGAATATGGTGTATCGTCAGACCCTTGCGGAGACCCATGAAGAATTTGTTTATTTTATTCTGGAGCGGAAAACCGGCTATCTCCTGTGCAACAGCCCGCGGCTCTTTTTGGAGGCCATGATCAAACGGGGCATCGGGCCGGAGGAATATGAGAATGACCCCGCATTTTTGACGTACTATCTTGATTGCGTAGAGAACTATCGTATGCAGTATCTGTGATGATCAGGAAAAATAAAAAGAGAGACAG
>CALWYC010000194.1 GCA_944385655.1 uncultured Intestinimonas sp.
TTCCAGATGCTGGTGTCCTCCATCGACTACAACGAGTTCGTGGGCCGCATCGCCATCGGCCGCATCGAGCGGGGCACGGTGAAGCAGAACCAGGAGATCGCCGTGTGCAACTACCACAGCCCCGACGCCGCCCCCCAGAAGGCCAAGGCCACCGCCCTCTACCAGTTCCAGGGCCTCAATAAGGTGCCCGTCACCGAGGCCGACGCCGGCAACATCATCGCCATGAGCGGCATCGGCGACATCACCATCGGCGACACCATCTGCGCCGTGGACTGCGTGGAGCCCATGGAGTTCGTCAAGATCTCCGCCCCCACCATCGAGATGACCTTCTCGGTGAACGACTCCCCCTTCGCCGGCCGGGAGGGCAAGTTCGTCACCTCCCGCCAGCTCCGGGAGCGCCTCTTCCGGGAGACCCTGAAGGACGTGTCCCTCCGGGTCACCGAGACCGACTCCACCGACTCCTTCAACGTGGCCGGCCGGGGCGAGATGTCCCTCTCCATCCTCATCGAGACCATGCGCCGGGAGGGCTACGAGTTCCAGGTCTCCCCGCCCCGTGTGCTGTACCAGGAGATCGACGGCAAGAAGTGCGAGCCCATCGAGCGCCTGGTCTGCGACGTGCCCAGCGACGCCGTGGGCGCCGTCATCGAGAAGATCGGCTCCCGGAAGGGCGAGATGCTGGAGATGAACCCGGTGGGCAGCCGCATGAAGCTGGAGTTCCTGGTCCCCGCCCGGGGCCTCTTCGGCTACCGCAACGAATTCCTCACCGACACCAAGGGCGAGGGCATCATGGCCTCCGTCTTTGAGTGCTACGCCCCCTACAAGGGGGACATCGCCCGCCGCTCCAGCGGCTCCCTGGTCTCCTTCGAGACCGGCGAGAGCGTCACCTACGGCCTCTTCAACGCCCAGGAGCGGGGCGTCCTCTTCATCGGCGCGGGCGTGCCCGTCTACGCCGGCATGGTGGTGGGCGAGACCCCCAAGAGCGAGGACATCACCGTCAACATCTGCAAGAAGAAGCAGCTCACCAACATGCGGGCCGCCGGAAGCGACGAGGCCCTCCGCCTCACCACCCCCCGGCAGATGTCTCTGGAGCAGTGCCTGGAGTTCCTGGCCGACGACGAGCTGCTGGAGGTCACCCCCGAGTCCCTGCGCCTGCGCAAGCGCATCCTCAGCCATGCCGACCGCATGAAGGCCCTCAAGGGCAACAAGTAAATCCCGATATGCAAAAAGACCTTCCGTCACAGACGGAAGGTCTTTTTTTGTCTTGCGTGGAGCGCGGCGAGACTGATGAGGGGAAAAGCTGGTCTATTTTCGGCGCTCCCCCTCATCCGCCCCAGTGTGCGCACTGGGGCACCTTCCCCCAGGGGAAGGCTCTGGTGGCCGTGGGGCGCGACGACCCCGGCGCGCCACGGTATTGCCTTGCAGGCTCGTCATTCTGAGCCGAAGGCGAAGGATCCGTATGCTCCCGTCTCCGGGGGACGAAGGAACGGATCCTTCGGCCTGCGGCCTCAGGATGACGGAGAACGGGTGCGCGTCTCCCGTCCCCGGACGCCCCCTCATCCGCCCCTGCGGGGCACCTTCCCCCCCTCAGGGGGGAAGGTTTTGCGGGCGGCCTGCGGCCGCCCGGCTCAGGTGCGGACGAAGTACCGCAGGCCCTCCCGGACCCGGATCTCCATCTGCCCCATGTCCACCAGGTACTCCGCCATGGCGTGGATGTTCCGGGCGTAGAGGGCGGCCTTCTCCACGTGGGTGGTGAGGAGCTGCTTCTTGTGGTAGTAGGCCACGCACAGCTGGTCCATGCTCACCGGCTCCGCCGCCAGCTCCAGCAGGTCCCCGTTGAGCCGGTCCAGAGCGGCCAGGTTGGCGTCTACCAGGCCGGGCAGGTCCTCCGTCACCCCCTGGTGGGCCACCGCGCACAGGGCGCAGGGGGTGTGCCGCAGCTTCTCCATGCTCTGCCGGGCCTCCTCGTGGAGGGTGTGGTAGGGCAGCTTGGCGCTCTCCAGCACCTGCCCCGCCATGAGGGCGTCGGCCACATAGAGCACCCCGTCCGGGGTGAGGGTGCAGATGTGGTCCGGGGTGTGGCCGGGGGTGTGGACCACCTGGAAGGGCACCGAGCAGAACTCCATCACCCCGTCCCGGACCCCCACCGTCTCGTCCACCGGCCCCAGCAGGTGGCCGTTCCTGGCTTCCAGGCTCCGGGGGGTGAAGGCGTTGTACACCGCCTTGTACATGGTGAGATTGGCGCTGAGGGCCGCCTCCCCCAGGGGCAGGCACAGCCTGGCCCCGTACCGCCGGCGCAGGTAGTGGTTGTTGCCGGCGTGGTCCACGTGGGCGTGGGAGCAGAACACCCCCGCCGGCGTCAGGCCCGCCGCCTCCAGGGCGGCGGTGAGGGCGGGCGCTTCATAGGCGTGGCCGCTGTCCAGCAGCACGCACCTGTCCCCCGGCAGCCGCACCAGAGGGATGAGCTCCGCCCCCTCCAGGCACCAGGTATCTCCCTTGATCTGTCTCAGCTCCATGCCGCTGCGCTCCTTTCGATCCAGGCACTGCCCACCACCACGTCGCCGTCGTAGAAGACGGCCAGCTGGCCCGGGGTGGGCGCCCGGGCGGGCTCCTCCAGACGCACCTCCACCCGCTCCCCGGCCAGGGGGAGGATGGTGGCGGGGGTCTCGGTCCGGGAGTGGCGCAGCCGCACCGTCACCGCCAGAGGCTCCGCCAGCCCGTCCGCCGAGATCCAGTTGGGCCGGGCGCAGAGCACCGTACGGGCCATGAGGTCGCTGCCGTCGGAGAGGGTGACGGTGTTATGGACCGGGTCGATGGCCGCCACATAGTACCGGTGGGGCCCCGACACCCCCAGCCCCCGGCCCTGGCCGATGGTGTAGTGGTGGTAGCCCCTGTGGCGGCCCAGCACCTTGCCGTCCTTGTCGATAAAGTCCCCCGGCGGCGGGGTCTCCCCCCGGCGGTCCAGCCAGGCGGCGTAGTCCCCGTCGGGGATGAAGCAGATCTCCATGGAGTCCGGCTTCTCCGCCACCGACAGGCCCAGCTCCGCCGCCATGGCCCGGACCTGGGTCTTTTCATAGGGCCCCAGGGGGAAGACCGTCCGGTGGAGGATGGTCTGGGTGAGCCGGGCGAGCATGTAGGACTGGTCGTTGGCCGGCATGCCCTTGCGCAGCAGGGTGCGGCCGCCGGGACCGGCGGCGGTGCGGGCGTAGTGGCCGGTGGCCACGTACTGGGCGCCCAGGGCCTCCGCCGCCTCCAGCAGGGCGGGGAACTTCACCAGGGGGTTGCACCGGGCACAGGGGAGGGGCGTCCGCCCCGCCAGGTACTCCCTCTGGAAGTCGGCGCAGACAAAGTGCTCCAGCTTGTCCCGGATGTCCATGGTCCGGAAGGGGAGGGACAGGCTGTCCGCCAGGGCGGCGGCAGCCTCCCCGCCCCCCAGGCCGATGTCCAGAAAGACACAGGTCACGTCGTAGTGTTCCCGGAGCAGGGCGGCGGAGACGGCGGAGTCCACCCCGCCCGACAGGCCCAGGATCAGGTTTGGCTTCATAGTTACCTCCGTGTGAAAAGGGGGTGGGAATGGGGGAGGGGGGTAGAGTAGGGGCGGATACCATCCGCCCAAAAGCCTTCCCCTGGGGGGAAGGTGCCCCAGTGCGCACACTGGGGCGGATGAGGGGGAGCTTTGCGGTGTG
>CALWYC010000195.1 GCA_944385655.1 uncultured Intestinimonas sp.
GGTGGGGGTGCAAGTCCTTGCCCTAAGTATACGCACAATGGCCGGGGCTGTAAAGACGTCTGTTCCCCCGGCGGCCGAACTGTGGTAGAATGGGGGAAAACGCCGGGCTTCGGCCCGAAGGGAATGGAGCGACGCGGCATGGGATACCAGCGCTATATTGCCTTTGATGTGGAGACCCCAAACCACGCCAACGACCGCATGAGCGCCATCGGCGTGGCGGTGGTGGAGCGGGGGATGGTGGTGGAGGCCTGCGACGCCCTGGTGGACCCGGAGGTCCCCTTTGAGCCCTTCAACGTGGCCCTCACCGGCATCACCCCTCAGATGGTGGCCGGGCAGCCCACCTTCCCGGCGCTGTGGGAGGAGCTGCGCCCCCTCTTTGAGAGCGGGCTGCTGGTGGCCCACAACGCCCAGTTCGATATGTCGGTGCTGGCCAAGTGTCTGCGGGATTATGGGATCTTCTGGCGGGAGCAGGTCCCCTATGCCTGTACCTGCCAGATGAGCCGCCGGCTGCTGCCGGGGCTCCCCAACCACCGGCTGAACACCCTGTGCGACAGCCTGGGCATCGAGCTGGACCACCACCGGGCGGGCAGCGACAGCGCCGCCTGCGGCCGTATCCTTCTGCGCCACCTGAACGCCGGCGCCGACCTCGCCCCCTTCCTCCGCACCTACGACCTCACCGCCATCCGCACGGTGAAGGCGGGGCGGTGAGGGTCCAAAGAGACAAAAGGACACCCGGATCACATCCGGGTGTCCTTTTTGCTGCGGCGGCGGGCCGGACCGGGTGTGCGCCGGGGTGTGCCGGGGGCGGAGGAAAACTGAGGCACACCCTTTTGGAAAAATCTGTGGTATACTGGACCGGAAGAACGAGAGGACAGGAGGCGGCGGGATGACGACGCGGCGATTCAGCGGATATCTCCGGGAGCTGCTGGAGCAGAAGGGAATGACGGTCTCCGGCCTGGCCCGGCTCACCGGGGTGGAGCGGACGGCCCTCTCCAAGGTGCTGGCGGGCCAGCGGGTGCTGCCCTACGGCGCGCTGGACGGGCTCATCTACCACCTGCGGCTGACCCCGGACGAGGAGGAGCGGCTGCGGGAGAGCTATGACGCCCAGTTTGAAAAAGAGGGGGTCCGCCGCTCCCGGGCCATGGTGGGGAAGCTGTTTTCCGATCTGGCTGAGCTGGACTTCGCGCCGCCGGCCTTTGAGGAGAGCCGGCTGCTGCTGGACCTGGAGGGCTATGCCGGGCAACGTTCCATTTTTTCCGGTACCACCAACGTCCAGCCCTTGCTGCGGATGGTGCTCTCCCAAGAGCTCACCCGGCCGGACGCCCGGGTGGAGCTGACGGTACCGCCTACCGGCGCTTTTCTGGCGGGAGAGCTGCTGCGCCGGTATCTGGACGGACGCATGGGGGCGGAGGTGAGCCAGATCATCGCCTTTGACGCCTCCGGGGCGGCGGAGGACATCAACCTCCACAATCTGGGGTGCTTTTGCAGTATTTTTCCCATCTGCCTGCTGTCCAAGCGGCACTACCACCCCTATTACTATTACGACAATACCCTGGCCGCCCGGTATACCGATCCATTCCCCTATTTCCTGGTGACACACGGCTGTGTGGTCTGTCTTTCGGAAAGTGGGAGCCAGGCCATGCTCCTGCGGGGGGAGGACCAGGTAGAGGGCTATCACCGGCACTTCCAGACCCTGCTGGAGCGCTGCCATCCCCTGATCCAGTATACCGCCGATCCGGTAGAAATTCTGGAGTCCTACGACAGATGTACCGACGGCGACGGCTTTTACATGGTTATGGATCAGCCCTGCTTCGGGCGGCTCTACGACGAGGCCACCATCGCCCGGTATCTCCGGCCGGAGCTGCCCTTTCACGACCGGCTGGAGGAGGTGGCCCGGAAGCGCTTCGGGCGGCTGCGGTCGGTAGAGCGGTTCTACACCCTCTTTACCCGGAGCGGGGTGGAACGGTTCTGCCAGACCGGTTCCCTGGACGACTTCCCGGTGGCCTTCGTAGCGCCCTTCCCGCCGGAGGTGCGGCGGCAGCTGCTCAGCGCCCTGGCCGGGCGGATCCGGAACGGGGACGTCACCGGCCGCATCCTGTCGCCGGGGACCTTCCCCGACTACCTGAGCATGACCACCTCCCAGCGCTCGGGAGTGGGCTTCTTCACCACGGAGCGCTTCCCGCTTCAGGACGGCTTCTGCTCCGTACAGGTAAAGGAGCCAGACCTGTGTCGGGCCTTCCACGGCTGGCTTGCCCACCTGCCCGTCAGCGCCCAGGCCCTGAGTGCGGCGGAGACGGCGGAGGCTCTGGAGACGCTGGGGAGGACCTGCGGGATATGAGAAAAGGAGAGAGGAACATGAGAAGACGCATACTGAGCATCCTGGCCGCTTTGGCTCTGGCCTTTGGGCTGTGCAGCCCGCTGGGCGGGCTGCTGCCGGGGGCGGAGGCGGCGGAGATCGTGGCCCAGGGGGATACCAGCGTTCAAGGTGATATCCACTGGGAGCTGGACAGCGAGGGCACTTTTACCCTCAGCGGCGATGGCCGCCCGCCTATGGTGTCGGCTTCCATGCAGATCACCCCCTGGGACGACTACAAGGACCAGATTCGCCGGGTGGTCATTGAAGATGGGGTCTGGAACACCGGCGAATACAGCTTTTCAGGCTGCACGAATCTCACCGAGGTGGAGCTGGCCTCCAGCGTCACCACGATTGGCGACGGCGCCTTTTCAGGCTGTATCGGCCTGACCTCCATTCAGTTTCCCGGCGCCCTGGACGCTATCGGAAGCAACGCCTTTTCCGGCTGCACTGGGTTGACAGAGCTGGCCTTTCCCAACTCGC
Organism: uncultured Intestinimonas sp.; assembly: GCA_944385655.1. GTDB lineage: Bacteria > Bacillota > Clostridia > Oscillospirales > Oscillospiraceae > Intestinimonas. Next base: position 2,837 of record CALWYC010000195.1, read on the forward strand.
TGGAGGATATCGGCAGCTGGGCCTTCGCCAGATGTACCGGGCTGACGGAGGTGGCCTTTCCCGCTCACGCCTCTGTGGGGACGCAGGCGTTTACCGCATGCGAGGGGCTGCGAAAGGTGGTCCTCCCCGATAAAAACGCAGTCGGACAGTCCGCTTTTGCGTTTTGCACCAGCCTGACGGAGGTCTACTGGCCCTTGGGCCTGACCTCCGCAGACCAATATTTTCACAACGGTTCAGGACATCTGACGGTCTATTACGAGGGTTCCCGGGAGGATTGGGATAACATCGGCGTGCCCTACCTGGGCCAGAAGATCCCCGAGGGGACCACCGTCCACTATAACTGTGAGATGCCTCTGCGGGTCAGCAGCTCCGCCCCCCAGCCCTCCTCCGGCATCATCCCCACCCCCATCCTGGATGAGCCCACCTGCACCAAGGAGGGGGTGTCCCTCTCCTGGACCCTGCCCCTGGAGGTGCCGGACCAGCCCCACACCGTGGACGGCTTCTACATCCTGCGCAAGACCGCCGGAGGCAGCTACCAGCGTATCGGCCAGGTGGGCGCGTATACCCATCTGTACGCGGACACGTCGGTCCAGGAGGGCCAGACCTACACCTACACCGTCCAGGCCTATTACCAGGACCGGACCGGGGACTATGACCAGAGCGGCCGTACCGTTGTCTATGCCTCCCCGTCCGCCCGGCTGAAAAGCGTGGAGTTCAGTTATAAGACCATGACGCTCCCCACCGGGGTCCTGGGGCAGAGAAACACCACGGAAGTGACCCTTGAGCTGGAGGAGGATATCTCTGTCCCGCAGACGGGGCTGAAGGTGGAGCTGGTCAACCGGGATAC
>CALWYC010000196.1 GCA_944385655.1 uncultured Intestinimonas sp.
CGCGGTCGGTGCTGTCCTTCATCTGCAAAACCACGCTTTGGAAAATCCGGCTGGACATCGTGCGTTGCCCCCTTCTCTCAGCGCGCTGCGGCGCTGGATCTCTCTGACTGCGGAACCAGCCCTTCTGCCGGCTCCGTCTTTTCTATTATACTGGTTTTTTTCTCCCTTTTCAATAGGGAAATTGCAGTTTTTTGTGAAAAATGCCGAAGAAGTTCGAGACCGGTCCAAAAGGGCCGTTCAATCGGCCTTCGGACCGCCTTCCAGCTCCGCCAGGGCTGCCCGCTCGCCCTCCGTCAGGGGCCGCCACGTTCCCGGCTCCAGAGCCGGGTCCAAAGCAATGGGGCCCATGGACAGCCGCTTGAGGTAGGTCACCGGCTTGCCCCGGTCGGCCAGCATCCGCTTGACCTGGTGATATTTCCCCTCCCGGAGGGTGACCAGGCCGGTGCTGGCCGGCTCCAGCACCTCCAGCTCCGCCGGCAGACACCGGAGGCCGTCCTCCAGCACCAGCCCCGCCCGGAAGGCGGCGCAGTCCGCTCCGTCCAGGGTCCCGTCCACCCGGACAAAGTAGACCTTGTCCACGTGCTTTTTGGGGGAGAGGAGCCGATGGCCCAGGGGACCGTCGTTGGTGAGGAGCAGCAGTCCCTCGGTGTCCTTGTCCAGCCGCCCCACGGGAAAAAGGCCGATCCGCCGGAGATGAGGTGGCAGCAGGTCCAGCACCGTGGGCTGCCTGGGGTCTTCGGTGGCTGAGAGCACCCCGCCGGGCTTGTGGAGCATGAGGTAGACATATTTCTCACCGTCCACCGGTTCCCCATCCACCGCCAGCACCGTGGCCGTGCGGTCGAATTTGTCCTCCGGCCGGGCCACAACAGCGCCGTCCGCCGTCACCCGCCCGGCCTTCACCAGGTCCTTCACCTCCCGCCGGGACCAGCGCCCGGTGCCCGAGAGGATCTTGTCCAGCCGCTCCAATGCCATGGGAGAGCCTCCTTTTCGTGGTCATAGCAGCGCCCCTTCCCGCATATCCTCTCACAAGACCAGCACGGAAGGAGCGTTGCGCTGTGTTAATCTGGACCGCCAAGCTGCGCCGGGGGAGGCTGGCCGCCGGAGCGGCCGCCCTGCTGCTGGCGCTGTGCGGAGCCGCCGTCCTCTCCGGCGTCCTCTCTGCCGGCGATGTGGATGCCGTCTCCCCCGCCCCCGCCAGCCCCAAGGGCATCAAGACCAACGAGGACCGGGTGGCCTACCTGGAGAGCTACGGCTGGACCGTCTCCCCCGAGGCGGTGTCGGTAGAGGAGCTCCTCATCCCCGAGGAGTTCGACGAGACCTACACCCAGTACCTGGCCCTCCAGGAGCAGCAGGGCTTCGACCTCACCCAATACAAGGGCAGGCGGGTGAAGCGGTACACCTATGAGGTGACCAACTACCCCTCCGGGGAGCAGGGCGTGGAGGCCGGCCTCCTCATCTACAAGAACACCGTCATCGCCGGGGAGGTCCTCTCCGCCAGTCTGGGCGGCTTCATCCACGGACTGGCCATGCCGGGCTGAGCCGCCCGGCACGCGCAGGCCGCCGGAAAAGTCCGTGGGGCTTTCCCGGCAGCCTGTCTTCGTTTACCGCCCGTACAGTAGGGCGTGGTAGGCGTTGTAGAGGAAGATCATGTACAAAATGCCACCCACCAATGTGGCCACTGCCGTACCGATCACCAGGATACCGGCGATGACGAGCATGAAGGGCACCATGGCCAGCAGCATAAAGACGATCATGGCCGCGGAGGTGACCAGGAAGATCTTCCACACCGTGACTCCCTTGTCGGCCAGGGTGGCGTAGCCGTTGACCGTGAGGATCTCTCCCGCCGCCGTGCAGATGAGATAGACACTCCAGACCCCCAATGCCACCACCAAAATGGCAACGGCCAGCAGCAGCGTCGTCTGGCCGAGGCTCACTCCCGCCTTTTGGAAAACCGCCAGGACTGCCACTATCACACCAAGGATACACAGGGCGATATTGAGCCGGAAGGCGGCGCGGAACTTGGGGTGGGCGGGCGCCGCAGTATACAGCCCCACCATGGCCACGATCACGGAAGCCACATCCACCAGCCCGGACAGCAAGCCCTCCGCCATGAAGTTGGAAATAACGCTCAGAATCTGGCTGATGAAGATCAGCTTCAGACCTTTTCCTACCAGCAGATTGTCCGCGTACATCTTTCTTCCTCCTTACTCCTTCATGATGTGGACGTTGAGGTGGTTGTAGGTGAGCTCGATCCCCTCCCGGTCAAAGGCGGCCCGAATCTGTTCCAGCAGGTCGTAGTAGAGGTCCCAGTAATCCTCCGTGGCACACCATACCCGCAGGGTGTAGCCTACGCTGCTCTCCCCCAGGGAGGTGGTGCGGACAAAGGGCTCCGGGGTGAAGAGCGCCTTGGGGTGAGCGCCGATGACCCGGCGCATGATCTCCTTCACCCGCTCCGGATCGGCGTCGTAGGAGACGGTGAAGGTGAGGTCCACCCGGCGCTGCTCCTGCTTGTTGTAGTTGATGATCTTCTCCCCGGAGATCTCCCCGTTGGGGATAAAAATGCTCTTGTTGTCAATGGTCTTGAGCTTGGTATAGACAAGACCGATCTCGGTGACGGTCCCCGACACGCCGCCGGCCTCCACATAGTCCCCCACGGCAAAGGGCCGGGTGGCCATGACCGTGATGCCGCCCGCCAGATTGGACAGGCTCCCCTGGAGGGAGAGGGACAGCGCCACGCCGATGACGCCCAGCACCGTGACCAGGGAGTTGACGGGGAACTCCAGATAGCCCGCCACCACCAGGCCGGTGATGATCCACAGAAGGACCTTCATACAGGAGCGGGTAAATTTATGGACGGTTGGCTCCACCTTCAGCCGGGTCATGGTCCGGTCGATGAGAGTCATCACCGTCTTCATCACCGCCAGGCAGAACAGAAAGAGCAGCACACTGTAGAGGGCCTTGCTCCAGGTCATTCCCCTGGCAATCTGCTCAAAGGCCTCCACCGTCTCCTCCGGCGTGGCGCTGGCGGTGGGCAGTTCTGTGGACATATCCGGGTCCTCCCTTGTGTTTTTGTGTCTTTGGGTGCCCTTAGTATATCATGGACCGGTGAAAAAGAGAACCCATCCGTCGGAAAAAGCCCCTCTGCCGCCCACGTTTGTCATTCCGAGGCGAAGCCGAAAAATCCGTCCTCCCCATCCGCAGACTCCGCGCAAAATAGGGAAGGAACGGGTTCTTTGCAGGCGCTCAGGATGATGGGAGAGCGGCCCGGACTGCGGGGCATGCGATCCCACGCGAGGCAGGCTGCCGCCCCTCGCCCTCCCCCGCCGGAAGTTGGCAATCATCCGACTATCAGCCCCTATTTCAACACAAAAGCCCAGTGCCAAACGGCACTGGGCTTTATGCGATCAATAGAACTTCTTACGGTTCTTACGGGCAGCCTCGGACTTCTTGCGGCGCTTGACACTGGGACTCTCGTAGTGCTCGCGCTTACGCACCTCAGCCAGCACTCCGGACTTGGCGCAGCTGCGCTTGAAACGCTTCAGCGCGCTCTCCAGAGACTCGTTTTCTCTCACATGGACTTCCGACATCTATTTCCCCTCCCTCCGAAGTGGCGGCAACCACCACATAAAGGGCCATATTTATGGCTTTAACAGTAGTATTATATGCAATT
>CALWYC010000197.1 GCA_944385655.1 uncultured Intestinimonas sp.
AAGGAAGCGGAGTCGATGTTCAGGGCGGACACGTCGCACAGGATCTCGTTGGACCAGCACTCCATGGTGTTGTCGATCTTCTTGGCGGCCTGGGTCAGAAGGCCCTTGGGCTCGATCACGCGATGGACACCGTACTTGTTGCCTTTTTTCTGCATGTTTTGACCTCCATACATTCTGCTTTGGGGACCGCTCCGTTTCATCGGATGGTTGGGACCGTTTGGTTTTTGGGCTTGGTTTTTTGGGTTTGGTTGGGAAATGGGAATGGGAATGGTTTTGGTTTGGTTTTGGGAAAATGGTCTTTGGAATGGGTTGGGAATTTGGGAATTGGGAATTTGGGATCGGTTTGGGTAATTGGTTTGGAAATTGGGAATGGGAAATTGGGAATGGGAAATTGGTTTTTGGGTTTGGTCAGGTTTGGTTGGTTTGGGTTTGGTCTATGGATGCCGGACGGTGGGGCGCGGGTCCCCGGTCGCGTCTGCCCCTCCGGCGGGAACGCGTTTTGTCATGCCGTGCCCTTCCCGCCGGAAGGGCCGGGTGCTCAGGCCAGGCCCAGGATCTTCCGGGCCTCGTCGGGGGTGGCGACCTCACGGCCCAGCTCCTTGGCCAGGCGGACCACCTTGGCCACCAGCTCGCCGTTGGAGGCGGCCTTGTGGCCCTTTTCCAGGTAGATGTTGTCCTCGAAGCCCACACGGACGTTGCCGCCCATGATGATGCCGGCGGCGGCCATGGGCCAGGCGCCCCGGCCCACGCCGGTGACGGTCCAGGTGGAGCCCGCGGGGATCTGCTTGACCAGGTAGTCCAGGTTGCCCACGGTGGCGGGGGTGCAGCCGCTGACGCCCAGCACGAAGTTGAACTGCATGGGAGCGCCGGGCACCAGCCCCTTTTCCGCCATGCCCAGGACAGTGTCCAGGTGGCCGATCTCAAAGCACTCGTATTCGGGCTTGATGTGGTTTTCCAGCATCCGCTTGCCGAAGGCCCGCATGGTGGGCATGTCGTTGACGAAGATGTCGTCGCCGAAGTTGCAGGTGCCGCAGTCCAGGGTGGCCATCTCGGGGCACAGCTCGGTGGGCTGCAGCCGCTCCTCCGGGGTCATGCCGGTGGCGCCGCCGGTGGAGGGGATGAGGATGACGCCGGGGCAGGCCTCCCGGATGGCGTCCAGCACCACCCGGAACCGCTCCCGGTCCTGGGTGGGGGTGCCGTCGTCCTCACGGACATGGACGTGGATGACGGCGGCGCCGGCCTCGAAGGCGCTCTTGGCCTCCCGGACCATCTCCTCCACGGTGTAGGGGACTGCGGGGTTGTGGGCCTTGGTGACCTCCGCGCCGCAGATGGCGGCGGTGATGATCAGCTTCTCCAATGGGACCGCTCCTTTCTTGTCACGTTGGCTTCCGGCCCCCGTCGGGAGCCGCCCTTCTGTTTCGGACCCGTGGTCCGGATGAGGTCTCAGCGGGTCTTGCGCTGCTTGTCCTTGGGCACCACGCAGGTGCCGGAGGCACGGCACACCACCACGGGCTCAGGCAGCACGTCGGCGGCGGAGTCGTTGATGTCGGGGCGGGAGACGATGACCTTCCGGGCCTCGAACTCCATCTTGCGGGAGGTATTGCCGATCTTGGTGATCTTGCCCTCGGCCTCGATGTAGTCGCCGGCGAACACAGGCGCCAGGAACTCCACGTTGTCGTAGGCGCAGAACAGGCCCTCGTCGCCGTCGCAGATGATGAGCAGCTCGGTGGCCACATCGCCGAAGAGATGGACCATGTGGGCGCCGTCCACCAGGTTGCCGCCGTAGTGGGCGTCCTTCGCGCTCATGCGGAGCCGGAGCAGGGATTTGATCTCTTCCATGGTAATGCCCTCCTGTAAAATTTTTAGAATCTGTTCACCGAGAAAAAATCAAAGCGCCGCGGGCGCTGCCCCTGGGGCAGCACTCGACAGCGCTTCACAACAAAAAAAGGCGCGCTATTCACGTCAGAGCCAACGGCCCTGACGTGAATAGCGCACCATGTAGTCATGACACTCCGTACGCACTGAGCGCACGGCGCAGAAACGGTTCCATGCAGCGTCCCCGTTCCTTCGGCGGTGGTCCCATTCGCGCCGCGCATTGGGTCTGCCAACCCTTTGCATCACGGCGGTACCTGGCGCACCGCTCCTCTATCCACCATATTATTAAATTGTTTTAGGTACTTTTAACAAAACCTATTATACCACGTCCAGGTCTTTTGTCAACTATTTTTCGAAAAAATCTCCATGAGCTCCGGGTCCAGGTCCAGAAGCCTACAGACTCTAAGGGCGTCCCGGGGGCAGGGCTCCCCGGGGACGGTCTCGATGAGGTGGTAATCCATGAGCCGGGAGAGCCGGTCCAGGGGGGCCTCGTCCTTCCGGATGGCGGCGGTGTCCAGGGCGCCCAGGCCGGCCACCCGGTAGTGCCGCCGGGCGGCGTCGGAGACCCCGTCGTAGTGGGTGGTCATGAGGGCCACGCAGTTGAGCTGGCCCAGATATTCCACCAATGCCTTGGCCAGGGCGGCGCCCTCCCGGGGGTTGGTGCCCCGGGCGAACTCGTCCAGGGCCACATAGAAGAATTTTCCCTTCTCCTCCCGCAGGACCTCCCCCAGGGCGGCCACCTCGGCGCCGAAGGAGCTCAGGCCCTGCTCCACCGACTGCCGGTCGGTGCAGATGAGGGAGACGCTGTCGAAGAGGGGGGTGGAGAAGCCGCCGGCGAAGGCGAAGAAGCCGGTCTGGGTCAGCAGCAGGTTGAGGGTCAGGCTCTTCATGGACACGCTCTTGCCGCCCATGTTGGCGCCGGTGATGACGGTGGCCCCCCGCTCCAGGGTGATGGACACGGAGGTGAAGGCCGCCCCCCGCTCCTTCAGGTGGTCGGCCACCTCCGGGTGGACCATGTCCACCGCCTCCACCCGGGGCTTGTCCACGATCTCCGGCCGGCAGCAGTAGAACCGCCGGGCCAGCCGGGCCTTGGCCAGCAGCAGGTCCAGCCGGCCGATGGCCTCCATGGACGCCAGGAAGGTGTCCCGCTCCCGGAGGAGGGCCATGGTCAGCCGCTTCCGGGCCTCCAGCTCCAGCCGGTCCTCCTTCCGGACCAGCTCGGAGCGCCGGGCCATCAGGTCGTCCCGGCCCTTCTTCTCCGTCTGCCGGAGGAGGCCCTCCACCAGGGCCTTTTCCTCCCGGACCCGCTCCAGGGCGGGCTCGAAGGCGTTCTCCACCGAGAAGGCGGGCAGCCGCCGTCCACTGGGGTCCAGCAGGTCCAGGCTCTCGGTCATGGGCCGGATCTCCAGCCCCTCCAGGGCGGGGATGGCGGCGTAGGCCTGGGAAAGCCGCTCCAGGTGGATCAGGAAATGCTTGACCTCGAAGAGCTCCACCTCGTCCATGGGAGCGCTGGTGGGCCGCTTGAGGGAGTTGCGGATGTCGTGGAACTCGGAGAGGATGTGAGTGAGGCTGTCCAGGGCCGGCTCCCCCGCGTCCAGCAGGGTGCGGAGGGCCTCCACCCGGGAGAGCTCGGTCTCCAGAAGGGCCTCCTCCCCGGGCTCATACCACCGGGGCGACCGGACCAGGGCGTGGCCGAAGGGCGAGGCGGGCTCCATCCTGGCCATGACCCAGCTGTAGCCCGTGTCCTCCTTGAGCTGCGCGTTGAGTTTCATT
>CALWYC010000198.1 GCA_944385655.1 uncultured Intestinimonas sp.
CGGTTGAGCACTTCCTTGACCACCACGGCGCCCAGATCGGCGGCGGGGGTGTCCTTCAGGCTGCCCCCGAAGGAGCCAACGGCGGTGCGGCAGCAGTTGACAACGTAGACATCTCTCATGGGTATCTGACCTCCAATAAGTAATTTGAGTCTGTGCTTTCCCATCCACTTGCTTCGGCAATCATTATATATGATTGTCCCCAAAAATGCAACGGGGAGGTGAGGGCAGACGCACAAATTAGTGCGGGAGCGCTGGATTTTCTCCCATTTTGAATCTGGAACGCCCAGGCTGTTCCGAAGAACGGAACGCACATTTGTGGGGCGGCGCGGATGGGGGCCGGCAGGAGAGAAATGGTCCTACCAATTAGAAAAAGGCCCTGTGCTCGCCTGAGCACAGGGCCTGAGGGGGTGATCAAACCCGCCCGCTCAGGCGGGGGGCGGCGCCGGGGCGGCGTAGTCCTCCACCAGCCTGGCGGCCACCTTCAGGGGGTCCTCCCCCTTCTTGAGCCGGAGGGCCAGGTGGGGCTTTTCCCCGGCGGAAAAGAGGAGCCGGCCCCGGTAGGCCGTGCCGCCGCAGAGGGCGGAGACCTTCTGGAAGTCCACCTGGGAGAGGACGAAGAGGAGACGCTCCCCCTTCTGGACGATCTCGGAGATGCCGCAGGCCGCGGCGGCGGCGCGGAGGAGGGCCACCGAGATGAGGTTGTTGACGGTGCGGGGCGGGTCGCCGTAGCGGTCGATGAGCTCATCCACCAGGTCGTCGGCGTCCGCCTCGCTGCGGATGCGGGCGATGCGGCGGTAGAGGTCCATGCGCTGCTCGGGGGAGGGGACGTACTGGTCGGGGATGGAGGCGGCCACGGTGAGGTCGGCGGCGCACTCGGCGGGGAGCTTGGGGGTCTCCCCCTTCTCCTCCAGGACGGCCTCCTCCAGCAGCTTGAGGTACATGTCGTAGCCCACGCTCACCAGGAAGCCGGACTGCTCGGGGCCCAGTACGTTGCCGGCGCCCCGGATCTCCAGGTCCCGCATGGCGATCTTGAAGCCGGAGCCGAACTCGGCGAACTCCCGGATGGCGGCCAGGCGCTTGGTCTGGACCTCGGTGAGCACCTTGCCCTTCCGGTAGGTCATATAGGCGAAGGCCCGCCGGGCGGAGCGGCCCACCCGCCCCCGGAGCTGATGGAGCTGGGAGAGGCCCATTTTGTCGGCGTCCTCGATGATGAGGGTGTTGGCGTTGGGGATGTCGATGCCCGTCTCGATGATGGTGGTGCACACCAGGATGTCCACCTCGCCGTCGGTCATCTGGCTCATGACGTCGTTGATGGCCTCCTGGGTCATCTTGCCGTGGGCCACCGCCACCCGGGCCTCGGGCAGCATGGCCTGGATGCGCGCGGCGGTCCGGTCGATGGTCTCCACCCGGTTGTGGAGGTAGTAGACCTGGCCGCCCCGCTCCAGCTCCCGGTCCATGGCGTCGCCCAGCACGCCCCAGTCGTGCTCCAGCACGTAGGTCTGCACCGGCTGCCGGTCCTGGGGGGGCTCCTCCAGGGTGGACATGTCCCGGATGCCCGAGAGGGCCATGTTGAGGGTGCGGGGGATGGGGGTGGCGGAGAGGGTGAGCACGTCCACCTGCTTGGAGAGCTCCTTGAGCTTCTCCTTATGGGCCACGCCGAAGCGCTGCTCCTCGTCCACCACCAGCAGCCCCAGGTCCTTGAACTGGACGTCCTTGTTGAAAAGACGGTGGGTGCCGATGAGGAGGTCCACCTTGCCCGCCTTCAGGTCCATGAGGGTCTGGCGCATCTGGGCGCTGGTGCGGAACCGGGAGACCACGTCGATCTCCACAGGGAACTTGGCGAACCGCCGCCGGGCGGAGAGGTAGTGCTGCCGGGCCAGGACGGTGGTGGGAGCCAGGATGGCGGCCTGCTTGCCGTCCAGGACGCACTTCATGATGGCCCGGAAGGCCACCTCGGTCTTGCCGTAGCCCACGTCGCCGCAGAGGAGCCGGTCCATGGGCTTGGCCGTCTCCATGTCCCGCTTGATGTCCTGGATGCACCGGAGCTGGTCGTCGGTCTCGGTGTACTCGAACTGGTCCTCGAACTCCCGCATCCAGGGGGAGTCAGGGGCGAAGGCGTAGCCGGGCAGCCGCTCCCGCTCCGCGTAGAGCTGGATGAGGCCCTTGGCCAGGTCCTTCACCGCCCTCTTGGCCCGGGTCTTGGTCTTCTCCCAGTCGGCGCCCCCCAGCTTGCTGAGCTTCTTGTGCTCGGTATCGTCGCCGGAGCCGATGTACTTGCTCACCAGGTCCAGCTGGGTGGCGGGGACGTAGAGCACGTCGGTGCCGGCGTAGGCGATCTTCACATAGTCCTTCTGCACCCCGTCGGTGCTCATCTTCACCATGCCCACATAGCGGCCGATGCCGTGGTGTTCATGGACCACCAGGTCGCCGGGGGAGAGGTCGGCGTAGGAGGCCAGCTTCTGGCGGCTGGAGTCCTTCTTGGCCCGCACCTTCCGGGTGGGGACGGCCCGGCCCTCGGTGAGCACGGCGGCGGCGGCGCCGGGGTACTCGAAGCCGGCGGAGAGGCCGCCCAGACAGATGACGGCCTTGCCGGGGCCGGGGAGCTCGTGGAGCTGGAAGTCCACGGCGGTGCGGACCTTCTTCTCCCGGAGCATGGCCTGGAGGTCCAGGCACCGGCGCTCGGCGGAGGCCAGGACCACCGTGGAAAAGCCCGCCTTCTGGTAGTGCTCCAGGTCGGCGGCGGCGGTCTCCAGGCTGGCGCCGTAGGAGGGGAGCTGCTTGGTGAGCACGTCCAGCAGGGTCCTGGGCCGCAGGGGGTAGGCGTTGGAGGTGAAGGTGTCCAGGAAGACCACGGGGTAGTCGGAGAGGCGGGCCATCAGCTCCTCGAAGGTGCGGACGAACCGGGCCAGCTCCCCCGCCGCCAGCCCGGCTTCCAGCAGGGTCTTCACGTCCTCCTCCATGCGCCAGAGGTAGTTCCGGGCCCGCTCCGCCACCCGGGGGCTCTCGGCCAGGCAGACCACCGCGTCCTCGGGCAGGTAGTCCGCCGCCGTGGCCAGCTCGGGGTAGATGAGGGCCAGATAGCGGTCCATGGCCGGGAAGGAGAGGCCCTGGGAGAGCCGCTCCCGGTCCTGGGAGAGGGTGGTGAGGAGGGCGGCGTGGTCCCCCTTGGAGCCCTTTACCCGGGAAATGAGGCCGTCCATGGCCTCGGTGAGGCCCACGTAGCCGCCGGGAGCAAGCTGGGGCAGCACCTCGGCCACCGGCAGGATGTCGCAGACCTGGCGGTTCTCCACCCGGCGCTGGGTGGCGGGGTCGAAGGTGCCCATGGCGTCGATCTCGTCCCCGAAGAACTCGCAGCGGATGGGCTCGGTGCAGGCGGGGGAGAAGAGGTCCAGGATGCCGCCACGGAGGGCGAACTGGCCCACGCCCTCCACCTGGTCGCAGCGGACGTAGCCGGCGGCGGTGAGGGTCTCGGCCAGTTCATTGAGGTCGTGGCTCTCCCCCACCCGCAGGGTGTGGACGGTCTGGAGCAGGAGGTGCTTGGGCAGGGTCCGCTGGAGGAGGGCCTCCGGGGTGGTGACCACCAGAGGCGGCTCGTCCTGGGCCAG
>CALWYC010000199.1 GCA_944385655.1 uncultured Intestinimonas sp.
GCCGTCTACAACGGCGTGACCGGTATCTTCAGCGACGTGCTCTCCTATTCCCGTCTCATGGCTCTGATGCTCTCCGGCAGCATCATCGCCTCGGTGTTCAACACCCTGGGAGCCACCGCGAACAACGTGGTCGTGTTCGTGATCATCTCCCTCATCGGTAACGCGCTGAACTTCGGACTGAATATCCTGGGCTGCTTCGTCCACGATCTGCGGCTGCAGTGCCTGGAGTTCTTCGGGAAGTTTTACAAGGACGGCGGGCGGCCTTTCCGGCCCCTGGCCATCAACACCAAATATGTGGATATCGTTAAGGAGGAAAATTGACATGGCTGAATTCATTTCGCAGTTTGGCGGCATCGGACTGGCGTTTCTTGGGGCCGCTCTGGCAGTGGGACTGTGCTGTGTGGGATCCGCTCGGGGCACCGGCATCACTGGCGAGGCTGCCACCGGCGTCCTCAGCGAGAACCCCGAACACTTCTCCAAGTGCCTGATTCTGCAGGTCATCCCCGGCACCCAGGGCCTGTACGGCCTGGTCATCTGGTTCTTCGCCCTGTACACCATGGGGGCCTTCTCTGGCGGTATCCAGCCCCTCACCATCACCCAGGGCCTGACCATTTTCGTCTCCTGCATCCCCATGGCCATCGGCGGCTGGCGTTCCGCCATTTACCAGGGCCGGGTGGCCGCCTCCTCCATCAACATTGTGGCCAAGAAGCCCGACGACTGGTCCAAGGGTATCATCCTCTGCGTCATCGTGGAGTTCTACGCCATCCTCTCCCTGCTGGCCTCCATCCTGCTGCTGATGAACGCCCTGTAAGGGTGCTTCTCCGCAACGAGACAGGAAGGAAAGGCGGTAACCTATGAACGGAATCGAAAAAATCACCGGTCAGATCGACGCCGACGTCCAGAAGGAGATCGGCGCCGCTCTGGACCAGGCCCGGGCTCAGGCCAAGGAGATCGAGGCCCGGTATGAGTCCCAGGCCCAGACCCAGGGGGAGGCCCTCCGCCGCAAGGGCGAGCAGGACGCCGCCCTCCGTCGGGAGCGGCTGGTGGACGTGGCCAGGCTGGAGGCCCGGAAGACTGTCCTGGCCGCCAAGCAGGACATGGTGGGACAGGCCTTTGACCTGGCTCTGAAGAAACTGCTGGAGCTCCCCGACCAGGAGTACATCGCCCTGCTGGCCAAGCTGGCCGTGGCGGCCTCCCGCACGGGGCGGGAGCAGGTCATCTTCTCTCAGAAAGACCGCTCCCGCTACGGCAAGCAGGCCGTGACCATGGCCAACGACATGCTGGCCAAGAAGGCCGGCCCCCGGGCCGCCGAGAACGCCGGCATGCTCACCCTGGCCGAGGAGGCCCGGCCCATGGCCGGCGGCCTCATCCTTCGGGACGGCCGGGTGGAGACCAACTGCTCCTTCGAGGTGCTCATCCACCTCCAGCGGGACGCCCTCTCCGCCGAGGTGGCCAGGGCCCTGTTCGCATGACGGCCCATCGCCACATGGAAAGGAGGGTGTAACGTGGCCAAGAAACGGAACGAATACGACTACCTCTATATCTCCGCCCGCATCCACGCCATGGAGAACAAGCTCCTGACCCGGGAGCGGATGGAGCGGATGCTCTCCGCCCGCAGCGCGGAGGAGGCGTCCAAGGTGCTCGCCGAGTGCGGCTACGGGGACTTCCCGTCCCTCACCCCCGCCGCCATCGAGCACACCCTGGACGCGGCCCGGCTCGCGCTCTTCGCCGAGCTGCGCCGCGCCGCCCCCGACCCCGCCATCGTGGATGTGTTCTGCATCAAATACGACTACCACAACGCCAAGGTCCTCCTGAAGGCCGAGGCCACCGGCCAGTCCCCCGACGAGCTGCTGCTGGACGCCGGGCGCTACCCCGCCGGGCGGCTCAAGGAGGACTACGTCCAGGGCGACCTGAGCCGGTACAGCCCCGCCTTCGCCCAGGCGGTGGCCGAGGCCAGGGAGCTGCTGGCCTCCAGCGGAGACCCCCAGGCCGCCGACCTTTTGCTGGACCGGGCCTATTACACCGAGATGCTCGCCGCAGCCAAGGCCGCCCGCAGCCCCTTCCTGGAGGGGTATGTGCGGCTGTCCATCGACGGCGTAAACCTGCGCTCGGTGGTCCGCGCCGCCCGTATGGGCAAAGGCCCCGACTTTCTGCGCCGGGTGCTGCTGCCTGATGGCAATGTGAAAACCGACAGTCTGCTCTCCGCCGGCGCCGGCGCCGCCGACCTGGCGGGCCTCTTTGCCCACACCTACCTCACCGCGGCGGCCCAGGCGGGCTCCGAGGCCATGCGCGGGGGCAGTCTCACCCAGTTCGAGCGGCTGTGCGACAACGCCCTCACCGCCTATCTCTCCCAGGGCAAGCGGGTGGCCTTCGGGGAGCACCCCCTCATCGGCTACCTCTATGCCAAGGAGAATGAGCTGACCACCATCCGGATCATCCTCACCGGCCGTCTGGCCGGCCTGGACGCCGAGACCATCCGGGAAAGGCTGCGTGAGAGCTATGTCTAATGAAAACTACCGCATCGCCGTGCTGGGAGATCAGGACAGCGTGCTGGGCTTCAAGGCCCTGGGGCTGGACGTCTATCCCGCCGAGACGGTGGAGGCCGCCCGTGAGATCCTCCACCGCCTGGCCCGGGAGAACACCGCCATCATCTACCTCACCGAGGAGCTGGCCGCCGGGCTGGAGCACGAAATCGCCCGCTACAAGGACGCCCTCACCCCCGCCATCATCCTCATCCCCGGCAAGTCCGGCTCTCTGGGCATCGGCATGGCCAATGTGAAAAAGTCCGTGGAGCGGGCCGTGGGCGCCGACATCCTCGGCGGGTAAGCCATCATTGAATTCACCCGAAAGAAGGTCGATATACTTGAGCAGCGGAAAGATCGTAAAAGTCTCCGGACCGCTGGTGGTGGCCACCGGACTTTCGGACGCCAACATGGCCGACGTGGTCCGGGTGGGCGAGCAGCGCCTCATCGGTGAGATCCTCACCATGAACGGCGACTCCGCCTCCATCCAGGTCTACGAGGAGACCTCCGGCCTGGGTCCCGGGGCGGCGGTGGAGACCACCGGCTCCCCTCTGTCCGTGGAGCTGGGCCCCGGCCTCATCGAAAACATCTACGACGGCATCCAGCGCCCCCTGGAGGGCATCATGAAGATCGCCGGCTCCACCATCACCCGCGGCATCGAGGTCCCCGCCCTGGACCGTGAGAAGAAGTGGGACTTCGCAGCCACCGCCAAGCCCGGCGACAAGGTGGTGGGCGGCGACGTCATCGGCACCGTCCAGGAGACCCCCTCCGTCCTCCATAAGATCATGATCCCCCCCAGAATGAGCGGCACCATCGAGTCCATCCAGTCCGGCTCCTTCACGGTGCTGGACACCGTGGCCGTACTGGTGGACGACAAGGGGGAGAAGCATGACCTCACCATGGTGCAGAAGTGGCCTGTCCGTGTGGGCCGGCCCTACAAGCACAAGTATCCCCCCAAGACCCCCCTCCTGTCCGGCCAGCGCATCGTGGACGCCCTCTTCCCCGTGGCCAAGGGCGGCACCGCCGCCATCCCCGGCCCCTTCGGCTCCGGCAAGACCGTCATGCAGCACCAGCT
>CALWYC010000200.1 GCA_944385655.1 uncultured Intestinimonas sp.
AAGACCGGCCCCGAGATCAAGGCCCTCCGGGAGTCCATGGGCATCGTCCCCGCCTTCAAGATGGTGGACACCTGCGCTGCCGAGTTCGAGGCCCAGACCCCCTATTACTACTCCACCTACGATGCAGAGAACGAGGCCGCCGATCCCGTGTCCCTGCCCAAGGTGGGCGAGCTGGCCCCCCACATCCCCGAGGCGCCCTACCTCTCCGCCGCTGTGCCCGAGCCCCACCGCACCCAGGAGAAGACGGAGAAGAAGAAGGTGCTGGTGCTGGGTTCCGGCCCCATCCGCATCGGCCAGGGCATCGAGTTCGACTACTGCTCGGTCCACTCGGTCTGGGCCTTCAAGCGCCTGGGCTATGAGACCATCATCATCAACAACAACCCCGAGACCGTGTCCACCGACTTCGACGTGGCCGACAAGCTGTACTTCGAGCCCCTCACCGCCGAGGACGTGCAGAACGTGGTGGAGCTGGAGAAGCCCTGGGGCGCCGTGGTCCAGTTCGGCGGCCAGACCGCCATCAAGCTGGCCAAGGCCCTCACCGACATGGGCGTGCCCATCCTGGGCACCTCCTCCGACGGTGTGGACGCCGCCGAGGACCGGGAGCGGTTCGACGAGATCCTGCAGAAGTGCGGTATTCCCCGGGCCGCCGGCAAGACCGTCTTCACCACCGAGGAGGCCCTCGCCGCCGCCAACGAGGTGGGCTACCCCGTGCTGGTACGGCCCTCCTACGTTCTGGGCGGCCAGGGCATGGAGATCGCCTACAACGACCGGAACATCGTGGAATTCATGCGCATCATCAACCAGACGGTCCAGGAGCACCCCATCCTGGTGGACAAGTACCTTATGGGCCGGGAGGTGGAGGTGGACGGCGTCTTCGACGGCGAGGATATCCTCATCCCCGGCGTCATGGAGCACGTGGAGCGGGCCGGCGTCCACTCCGGCGACTCCATCAGCGTCTACCCACCCCTCCACATCGAGGACAAGCACAAGGAGACCATCCTCAAGTACACCTATGATCTGGCCAAGGCCCTGGGGGTCATCGGCCTCATCAACATTCAGTTTATCCTCTACAACGACCAGGTCTACGTCATCGAGGTCAATCCCCGGTCCTCCCGCACCATCCCCTATATCTCCAAGGTGACCGGCGTGCCCATCATCGACCTGGCCACCAAGGTCATGCTGGGCCAGAAGCTCAAAGATCTGGGCTACGGCACCGGCATCTACCCCGAGGCGGACTACTACGCCGTCAAGATGCCCGTGTTCTCCTTCGAGAAGCTCACCGACGTGGACACCGGCCTCGGGCCCGAGATGAAGTCCACCGGCGAGTGCCTGGGCCTGGCCGAGTCCTTCCCCCAGGCCCTGCTGAAGGCCTTCAAGGGCGCCAACATGAAGGTGCCCAAAAAGGGCGGCCGGGTCATCATCACCGTGAAGGACGAGGACAAGGGGGAGATGATCGGCATCGCCCGGGGTCTGGAGGACATGGGCATCGAGATCCTGGCCACCTCCGGCACCTGCAACGCCCTCAACGCCGCCGGCGTCCCCGCCCGTAAGGTGGCCCGTGTCTCCCAGGCCCACCCCAACATTCTGGACATGATCGCCTCCGGCTCCATCGACCTCATCATCAACACCCCCACCAAGGGCCGCAAGCACGACACCGACGGCTTCAAGATCCGCCGGGCCGCCGTGGAGCACTCCGTGGCCTGCGTCACCGCCATCGACACCGCCCACGCCATCCTCACCGTCCGGGAGCAGGGCCGCAGCGCCGACCTTCGTCCCATCGACATCACTGAGATCTGACGCGCCGGGCGTATCGCTGCAACAGGGAACAGACAGCCGCTCCGAAGTTTCGGGGCGGCTGTTTTTTGTCCAAAGAGCGGGCGGGGGAGAGGGATTTTTTCGGAGCCCTTTGCACTTGCACGAAACGGTGGAATTGTGGTATCCTAAGCTGTAAAACGTCCTTTCCCGTGAGGAGGGGACCATCCCACACAAGAGAAAGAAGGCTGGATGATGTCCCACCAGACTGTCATCGTTCTGGACTTTGGCGGCCAGTACAATCAGCTTATCGCCCGGCGGGTCCGGGAGTGCGGCGTGTACTGTGAGGTCAAGCCCTACACCACCTCTCTGGATGCCCTGAAGGCCATGGAGCCCATCGGCTTCATCTTCACCGGCGGTCCCAACAGCGTCTACGATGAGAAGGCGCCCCACGTGGACCCGGCCATTTTCGAGCTGGGCGTGCCCGTGCTGGGCATCTGCTACGGCTGTCAGCTCATGGCCCACACCCTGGGCGGCCGTGTCACCGCCGCCCAGGAGGACACCGCCCGGGAGTACGGCAAGACCGAGACCTATTACGACACCGCCTGTAAGCTCTTCAAGGGCCTGCCTGCCCAGGGCGTATCCTGGATGAGCCACGGCGACTATATGGAGAAGGTGCCCGAGGGCTTCGCCCTGGTGGCCCGCTCCGACAACTGCCCCAACGTGGCCATCGCCGATGAGGCCCGGGGCTTCTACGGCGTCCAGTACCACCCCGAGGTCAACCACACCCAGCACGGCACCGACATGATCCGCAACTTCCTCTATGAGGTCTGCGGCGCGGCGGGGGACTGGTCCATGGGGGACTACAAGAATACCGCCATCCGTGCCATCCGGGAGAAGGTGGGGGACGGCAAGGTGCTCCTGGCCCTCTCCGGCGGCGTGGACTCCTCTGTGGCTGCCGCCCTGCTGGCCGAGGCAGTGGGCAAGCAGCTCACCTGCGTCTTTGTGGACCACGGCCTCATGCGCAAGAACGAGGGGGACGAGGTGGAGGCCGCCTTCTCCAAATGGGACATCAACTTCATCCGGGTGGACGCCGAGGTCCGGTTCCTGCTGAAGCTGGCCGGCGTGGCTGAGCCGGAGCACAAGCGGAAGATCATCGGCGAGGAGTTCATCCGTGTCTTTGAGGAGGAGGCCAAGAAGATCGGCCGGGTGGACTACCTGGTCCAGGGCACCATCTATCCCGACGTCATCGAGTCGGGCGCCGGCGACGCCGCCGTCATCAAGAGCCACCACAACGTGGGCGGCCTGCCCGACTATGTGGACTTCAAGGAGATCATCGAGCCTCTGCGCCTCCTTTTCAAGGATGAGGTGCGGCAGCTGGGCCGGGAACTGGGCCTGCCCGAGTACCTGGTCATGCGCCAGCCCTTCCCGGGCCCGGGCCTGGCCATCCGGGTCATCGGCGACCTCACCAAAGAGAAGCTGGACACCCTTCGGGATGCCGATGCCATCTACCGGGAGGAGATCGCCGCCGCCGGCGAGGACAAGAACATCAACCAGTATTTCGCCGTCCTCACCAATACCCGGTCTGTGGGCGTCATGGGAGACGGCCGCACCTACGACTACACGCTGGCCCTCCGCGCCGTGACCACCAGCGATTTCATGACCGCCGACTGGGCCCGCATCCCCTACGATGTGCTGGACCGCATCTCCACCCGCATCGTCAACGAGGTCCCAGGGATCAACCGCATCGTCTACGACATTACC
>CALWYC010000201.1 GCA_944385655.1 uncultured Intestinimonas sp.
TCACCCCTTATACTCCAGCAGCACGGCCCCCAGAGCCCGGGCGAACATCCGGGCGGCGGCGAGGGCCTCCTGGAGGGTGTTGCCGTGGCTGCCCACCTCCACCAGCATGGCGCCGGGGGCGGTCTGCTGGTTGTAGCGGTTCTCCCTGAGGCCGATGGGCCGGGCCAGGGTGGGCCAGAGGGTGTTCATCTCCTTCTGGACCTGCACCGCCAGGGCCAGGTTCTCCAGCCAGCCCGGGTGGTCGTAGAGGGCGTTGGAGCCCATGACCAGCATGACCTGGGCGCAGGACTCCCCGTTGATGGTGGTGATGGGCTTGTAGACGGTGCCGTCGGCGCCGATGAGGGCGTCCCGGTGGACGTCCAGCACCACCTGTATGGTGGGGTACTGCTCCAGCCAGCCCTCCACCGCCGCCAAGGAGCGGTCGTAGGCGCCGTTGTACTCGGGGTAGTCGTAGAGCCCGGTGTCGTGGACCACGGTGAGGCCCATCTCGGTGAGCACCTTGGCGATCTCGTCCCCCACCCGGACCACGCTCTTCTCCGTGTCGGTGGTGCGGCACTCCCCGGTGGCCACGTAGGTGTCGGTGCCGTCGGGGGTGTAGGCCTCGCTGCCGTGGGTGTGGACGATGAGGACCTGGGGGCCCTCCTCCGGCAGGTCCAGGGTGAGCTGGGCCTGGGCCAGGGCGGCCACATCCAGGTCCAGCCCCGGCCGGTTTTCGATGTACACCCCCTGGGCGCCGTCGTAGCCCTCGCCGCTGGTGGGGAGCAGGGTCCTGCCCACGATGTCCTCCGGGGCGGCAGTGACCTCGGGCAGCTCCTCCGGGTCCTCGGGGTCGTCGGGCTCGCCGGCGGGCTGGGCGGAGGGCTGGTCCTCCTCCGTCCCGTCCCCCGCCCCCAGCCCCGCCGAGAGGGTGGGGGACTGGCCCAGCACCAGCTTCTGCCAGCCGGTGAGGCCGCTCTCCTCCTCCGGCAGGTTGCCCAGCTCCGCCCGCAGGGCCGCCGAGACGAAGGCGGGGCTCTCCGCCAGGGTGCGGAAGGTCTCCGCCGCCGCCCCCATGTCGGCGGTGAGGGAGAGCACCCACACCGTCACCGTGGTCAGAAAGAGGGCCACCCCCCTCCGCAGCATCCTCGTCCACCGGCCTTGTCCCTTTTCCATGGCGCACCCCGTCCTTTCTTTCGTTTCTTGGAGAGTCTATGCGCCGCCGGCCCCGCCTATGTCCCCGGGAAAACGACGGGAAATCCTTTGAAATCCCGCCGGGCTGTGGTATACTGGGTGGACACGAAAGAGAAGGCGGTGACGGGGATGCGGATGGTGTGGGAGTCCTCCGGGGTGCGGTTCATCCGGGAGATGGTGTCGGTGTATTTTGACCGCCGGGTCTCCCGCTCGGCGGCGGAGCTGGCCTACTTCCTGGTGCTCAGCTTTTTCCCCGTGCTCATCTGTGTCAACGCCTTCGTGGGCCTGCTGCGGCTGGACGTGAACCTGGTGCTGGAGGCGGCGGAGGGCATCCTGCCCCAGGAGGTCCTCCCCATCCTGGGGGAGTACCTGGGCTACATCACCATCAACCAGTCCAACGCCCTCCTCTTTGCCGGCCTCACCATGGTCCTCTTCTCGGCCTCGGCGGCCTTCCGGGCCCTCATGAACATCATGGCCGACATCTATGAGCGGCCCACCTACCAGGGGGTGGGCCAGGTGGTGGCCAGCGTCCTCTTCTCCGTCCTGTTCCTGGTGACCATCTACCTCTCCATCGCCGTCCTCCTCACCGGCAGCTGGTTCCTCCACCTGGTGGAGGGGCGCTTCGCCTGGATCGCCCAGGTGGTGGACAGCTGGCAGTCCCTGCGCTTTCTCATCCTGTTCTGCCTGATGCTCCTCTTCGTGCTGCTGGCATACCGCCTGGCCGCCCCCAAGGGCACCCCCCAGCCGCCCGTCCTCACCGGCGGCGTCCTGGCCACCGTGGCCCTGGTGGCCGCCTCCATGCTCTTCTCCTGGTTCATCGGCCTCTCCTCCCGGTACTCTCTGGTGTACGGATCCCTGGCCTCGGTCATCATATTGCTGGTGTGGCTCTACCTGTGCGGCAACATCCTCATCCTGGGCAACGTATTCAACTACGTCTGGTACAAGCGGAAAAAGCGCTGAGGAGCGGCGCCGGAAGGGGAGGGGACGGATTCTTCGGCCTGCGGCCTCAGAATGACGGAAAACGGGACGTGGTTTGGCGCGCGATCAGGGGCCCCACACCTCCCGACCTCCTGAGCGCACCCCCGTCATCCTGAGCGCCACCCCCGTCATCCTGAGCGCAGCGAAGGATCCGTTTCCCCCGTCCTCATACGCAGTAAGGCCGGCGCGACGGTTGTCGCGCCGGCCTTTTCACGTCTCTCAGCCGTTCAGCCGGTGACCGAGGCGATCAGCCTCTGTACCTCCTCCCTGGTAAAGGAGCGGAACCGGATGGCGGCGCCCAGCAGGAGAGCCTCGCTCTCCAGGTCCATGTATTTGGTCTTGGCGCTGCCCCAGGCCCCGTCGGCCATGTCGGCGGCGTAGCCCTCCAGGTCATACCACGATTTGCCGGAGTCCATGTCGAAGAGGCAGACGTAGGTGTCGGTGTTCATGACGCCCAAGGAGTTGGCCGCCTTGATGACCAGCACCACCAGATAGTAGTCCTTGTTGTAGCTGAGCACGGTGTTGGTGGGCTTGACGAACTCCGGCGCCCCGTCAAAGAACTCGCTGCGGTTGTAGACGCCGTGGCGGATGTCCACCACCTCCATGGTGCTGGGGAATTTCAGGTGGGTGTAGATGTAGCGCAGGGCCAGGGAGCCGTAGTCCAGGGCGTTGTCCACCACGGGGTAGTAGTTGGTGTCGTCGTCGATGACGGTGCTCGAACCGGCGCCGGTATCGGAGCTGCCGCCGCTGGGGGCGGTGACCTTGCTGCCGTCGGTGTCCACGCCGGAGGCCGCCTCAAAATCGGCCACCAGCACGGAGCTGTCCGCCCGGGTGAAGGTGCTGCCGTCATACACGAAGCAGTCATAGGGGAAGGTGAGGTTGGCGTTGAACTCTCTGGTCCCGGAGGTGTTGGAGTAGGTGCTGTTCAGCTTGAAGCCCTCGCCTGCGGTGCTTATGTAACAGTTGCCGTAGTTGATGTTCAGGGTCACATGGCAGATATTGGCGTCCCCATTGTAGGGTGTTGAGGTCACGGTATAGCCGCCGGTCAGGTGGAAATAGGTGCCATTGTTTAGGCTGTGGCGGATGTAGGTGAACTGATCCCCGCTGAAGATCCACTCCTCCTCGTTGTCGACCTGGAAGCTGGAGACGATGCTGGTGGTGGAGGGGTCCCGGTGGGCGTACCACACGCCCTGGAGGTCGTCGGCGTCGATCATGCCGTCGAACTTCTTGACCGAGCTGGAGGCAGAGGTGGCGGGCGTGCTGGGGGCGGCGGAGAGGGTGAAGGTCTTGCGCAGGCTCTTGTCGGCCATGCGGGTGACGATGGTGGCCACCTCGGAGCGCTGGATGGTGCT
>CALWYC010000202.1 GCA_944385655.1 uncultured Intestinimonas sp.
CTCTCCGCCATGACCACCGAGGAGAAGGTGGGCCAGCTCCTCATCGCCGGCTTCTATGAGACCCAGGCCGGGGAGGAGGCCCGGCGCTACATCCAGGACTGCCATGTGGGCGGGCTCATCCTCTACGGCCGGAACGTGGAGAGCGCCCAACAGCTCATCGACCTTACCAACGGCCTGAAGGCCCTGGCCGGGGACGGCATTCCCCTCTTCCTCGCCACCGACCAGGAGGGGGGCATGGTGGAGCGGATGCCCCCGGAGATCCGGAAGCTGCCCAACGCCTACCGCTTCGGCCAGATCACTGACCCGGAGGCGCGGATGGACGCCTGCTTCACCCTGGGGCAGACCCTGGCCGCCGAATGTGCCGCCTTCGGCCTCAACATGGATTTTGCTCCGGTGATGGACATCTGGTCCAACCCCAACAACACCGTCATCGGGGAGCGGGCCTTCGGCTCCGACGCCGCCACCGTCACCGGCGCCGCCAACGAGACCGCCCTGGGCATCCTGGCCGGCGGCGTCATCCCGGTGGCCAAGCACTTCCCCGGCCACGGAGACACCGAGACCGACTCCCACCTGGGGCTTCCCGTGGTGGACAAGACCCGGGAGGAGCTGCTGGACTTCGAGCTGCGCCCCTTCCGCCAGGCCATCGACACCACCTGCATCTTCGGCGCCTATGGGGGCGACACCTCCATTCCCGCCATCATGGTGGGCCACATCCTCCTCAGCCAGGTGGACCCGGACAAGCCCGCCACCCTCTCCTCCGAAGTGGTCACCGGCCTCCTTCGGGAGGAGCTGGGCTTTGACGGGGTGGTGGTCACCGACGACCTCACCATGGGGGCCATCACCCAGAACTACGGCCTGGGGGAGGCCGCCGTGCTGGCGGTGGAGGCCGGCTGCGACCTGCTGCTGGTCTGCCACGAGGCGGGCAGCGTGGACGAGGTCTATGCCGCCCTCCTGGACGCCGTGGACACCGGCCGCATCTCCGTGGACCGGCTGGACCAGAGCGTCCGGCGCATCCTCACCCTGAAACAGAGCTACGGCCTCACCAATGACCCGGTGGACCTCCCCGACCTGGACGCCCTCAACGCCCAGGTGGACGTCGTCAACGGTCTGGTGTGAGAAGCCCTTGACAGATGCCTCCTACAGGTGTAGTATCATGGTAGAGATGCTACACTTGTAGGAGGTGTTTTTATGCCCCGACTCAGCGACAGTGAGTGGCAGGTCCTCACCGCGTTGTGGGACAGCGGCGGCGCCAGCCTGGGGGAGGTGGTGGAGGCCCTCCGCCCTGCCACCGGCTGGAGCCGGAACACGGTGCTCACCTACCTCACCCGGATGGAGAAAAAGGGGCTGGTGACCATCCACAAGGAGAACTATCCCCACCGATACCGGGCCGCCCTGGACCGGGAGACCTGCATGGCCCGGGAGCGGCAGAGCTTCCTCAGCCGGGTGTACCGGGGCTCCGCCGGGGACCTGGTGGCCGCCTTCCTGAAGGAGTCCCCCCTCTCCGCCGAGGAGCGGGACCGGCTCAAGGCCCTGCTGGACGACATGGAGGTGTAACCCTCCGCAGACCGTTCCATCCCTGTTGAATCGAGGTGACAGTATGACCGACCTGTGGTCCTTCCTCCTCCAGACCCTCACCGCCGCCGGGGCGGCCGCCTTCCTGCTGGTGGTCAAGTACCTGTTCCGTGACAAGCTCTCCCCCCGGTGGCAGTTCGGCATCTGGGGCCTGCTGGCCCTGGTGCTGCTGTGGCCCGCCGGGCTGGGCGGGCGGTACGTCCTCCTCAACTGGCCATTGTGGCTGGAGACCCTCAAGACCGCCCTCACGGGGGACTACTCCCTCATCCGGGTGGTGGCTCCTATCCCCCTGCCCGCCCCTCTGGGCGGACCCCAGACGCCCCTGGACGTCCTCTATTTGGTCTATGTGGCCGGTGTGGTGGTGCTGCTGGCGTGGTACGCCCTCACCTATCTCCGGCTGCGGCTGGCCCTCCGCCGGGGAAGCCCCGCCGATGACGTTCAGCTCCGCCGGGTGGCTGCGCAGTATGACCTCCCCCTCTGCCGGGCGGTGGAGGTGGAGGGGCTGCCCTCCGCCTTTGTCTGCGGGGTGGTCCGGCCGGTGCTGGCCCTTCCCGCCGGGCAGGCGGTGGACGACAAGGTGCTCCTCCACGAGCTTTTGCACCTCAAGTATCACGACGCCGCCTGGGGCCTCCTCATCTGCCTCTTCCGGTGCCTCCACTGGTGCGATCCCCTCCTGTGGTACTGCGCCGACCGGGCGGGCAACGACGCCGAGGCCCTCTGCGACCAGCGGGTGCTGGAGCGGCTGGAGGGGGAGGAACGCCGGGACTACGGCATCATCCTCCTCTCCATGGCCTCGGGCAGGTACGCCCGGGCGCCCGGCACCTCCTCCATGGCCAACGGCGGACGCAATATCCGGGAGCGCATCGAGGCCATCGCCCGGTTCAAGCGCTATCCGGCGGGGATGGCCCTGGCCTCGGTGTGCGTGGCGTTGGTGCTCCTCTTCCCCCTGGTCCTGGGTCAGGGACAGACCCTGGCCAAGGCCAACGGCCTGGGCCACTCCGATGAGCTGGAGTTCCACACCGCCATGGCCTCGGCCCGGCTCACCCCCTGCACCACCGCCGCCGGAGCCTTGGACGCCTACGGCAAGGCGGTCATCGAGCAAAACGGCATCTACCGGGCCCTGTGCGCCCCGATTGACCAGCAGGCCGATCTGGCCGCCCAGATGGAGTCCTTCGCCCACGGCCCTGACAACTGGGTCCACGAGCACTGGGAGAGCGGTCTCCCCGGCCGGGCCGACCAAACCGCGGGTTATTTTCTCTACAACCTGACCGAGACGGACGGCGGCTATACCGCCGCGGTTGTCTTTCCCCTCCAGCTGGCCTACCTGGACGGCCCCGACACCCCGCCGGTCCGTGAGAGCGAGGAGGGCCATGCCTACGCCGCCTGGCAGGCCGTCCGGGCGGAGCGTCAGGGGGACCGCTGGGTGGTGATCCCCCAGGGGGAGTTCCATCTGGCAGAGCTCCGGCAGGCCTATGACCCCGGCCAGAGCCTTCTCCTCTACGGAGATCCCGCCCTCCCCGCCGCCGTCACCTACGCCGCCGATGTGGACGGCCTCCGCCTGGAGATCGTCTACCAGACCATCCACATGGTGGACAATGCGGTGGAGGCCGGCGGCTCCTGGTTCTTCGGCCCCTCCACCGCCTTTGACACCACGCCCAAGCCCAGCGCCCAATTTGACGAGGCCAGGGAATCCTACGATTTCACCGGCACCGAGACCGTCCCCGGGGCGGCGGAGCTGGTGAACCGCTATGCCGCCGCTCCGGTCTGGGCCGACGGCAGCGGGCCCTCCCTGGAATTCGGCTCCGGTCAGGGCAGCAGCAGCGACGGCACCTTCTGGGGCAA
>CALWYC010000203.1 GCA_944385655.1 uncultured Intestinimonas sp.
TCGGCGGCCATGATGACCTCCTTGCCCAGCAGCTCGGAGAGGCGCTTGGCCACGGGGGCCAGGGACAGCTTGGCCAGAGACTTCTTCCACTCCTCCTCGGTGATGGAGGCGGGGTCCTTGCCCTTCTCGGCCTGCTTCTTTACGTAGGAGTCAAAGGTGGCCACGGGCTTGCCCAGGTGAGAGCAGGCGATGACGGCGGCGTTCTGGTCCAGCAGATACTGGATGGTGGGCAGGGCGGCCCGGATGCGCTTGTCATCGGTGATGGCGCCGGTGGCCTTGTCCTGGGGCACGTTGAAGTCGCAGCGGAGCAGGACCTTCTTGCCTGCCACATCGATGTCCTTGACAGTCTTCTTGTTGTAGTTCATTTGCTGTGCTCCTTTCATCATTTCGAGGCGGAAACTACGGAAACGAACGGGTTTTAGCAGGAACTTACGGTGTTTGGGGGATCGCCGCCGGCCTTCCGCCGGGGCGGATCAACGACGGATGTGGGCCTCCTTTTGGGTCCGCCAGGCGCTGCCGCCGTCCTTGGCGAGACCGGGGAAGTCCAGCTGGCGGAGGGCCTCGTAGGTCACGACCGCCACCGTGTTGGCCAGGTTGAGGCTGCGGGCGTCCTCCCGCATGGGGAGCCGGACGCAGCGCTGGGGATACCGCTCCAGCAGCTCCCGGGGGAGCCCGGCGGTCTCCTTGCCGAAAAAGAGCCAGCAGCCGTCGGCGTAGGCTGCGTCGGCGTAGCACCGGTCGGCCCTGGTGGTGGTGAGCCACAGGTCGGGCCGGGGGTGCTGCCGGAAGAAGTCGTCCAGGCCGTCGTAGACATGGAGGTCCACCAGGGACCAGTAGTCCAGGCCGGCCCGCTTCACCGCCTTGTCGGAGATGTCGAAGCCCAGGGGCCGCACCAGATGGAGGCGGCTCCCGGTGGCGGCGCAGGTCCGGGCGATGTTGCCGGTGTTCATGGGGATCTCAGGTTCTACCAGTACGATATTTATCATACACAAGCCCTACCCCTTTCAATCGACAGTCTGCCAGCGCACTACATTGTAACGCAACACCGCCGGAATTACAACACAAAAAACACGAAAAAAAGCAAAATTTTCATTCTTTTTTCAAGTGAAGTTCAAAATCACGCCGAAAAAGAAAAGAATGCTTTCCCTCTCCCCTCAGTTGTGCTATGATATGGTAAACTGGGGCAGGATTTTGAACAGGAGTGTGACTGTCATGGCAAGGAAAGAAGGCCGTCTGCGGGTGGTGGTGAAGGTGGGCACCTCCACCCTCACCCACGACACGGGACGGCTCAATTTATATAGCATGGAGCGGCTCTCCCGCACCCTCTCCGACCTGGAGGGGATGGGCCACGAGATCATTCTGGTCTCCTCGGGGGCCATCGGCATCGGCACGGCCAAGATGGGCCTTCCGGAGCGCCCCACCCAGCTGCGGATGAAGCAGGCGGCGGCGGCGGTGGGCCAGTGCATGATGATGCACCTCTACGACAAGATGTTCGGGGAGTACAACCGGGTGGTGGCCCAGATCCTGCTCACCGGCGAGGACGTGGACGCCCCGGTGCGGGCGGAGCACCTGCACAACACCTTTGAGTCCCTGCTGGAGCTGGGGATCATCCCGGTGGTGAACGAGAATGACTCGGTGTCCTCGGCGGAGATCGAGACGGGCCAGTGCAAGGTGCTGGGCGACAACGACACGCTGTCCGCCATGGTGGCCCGGCTGTGCCGGGCGGACCTGCTGGTGCTGCTGAGCGACATCGACGGCCTCTACGACGCCGACCCCCGGAAGGACCCGGAGGCAAAGCTCATCCACCGGGTGGAGGAGGTGACGCCGGAGCTCCGTGCCATGGCGGGGGGCGCCGGCTCCTGGCGGGGCACGGGGGGCATGGCCACCAAGCTCAACGCCGCCGAGCTGGCCATGGCGGCCGGGGTGGACATGGTCATCACCAACGGCGCCCGGCCGGAGGGCCTGTACGGCATCCTGCGGGGGGAGGACATCGGCACCCGCTTCCTGGCCGCCCGCGCCTGACCGCTTACCTTATATATTACTTTTCCACTTTTCACTCTTACAGCTTACTTCAAATCAGGGGGGATCGTCATGACCATTCTGGAGACTCAGGGCCTTGCGGCCAAACATGCCGAACGGGTCCTGGCCGTAGCCGGCACCGCCAAGAAGAACGCGGCGCTGGAGGCCATCGCCGAAGCGCTCTACCAGAACCAGGGCTACATTCTGGCGGAGAACGAGAAGGATCTGGCCGCCGCCATGGCGGCCGGGATGAAGCAGTCCCTCCTGGACCGGCTGGCCCTGAGCGCCGCCCGGATGGACGGCATCGTGGAGGGGGTGCGGCAGGTGGCCGCCCTGCCCGACCCCATCGGCCAGGTGACCGAGATGTCCACCCGGCCCAACGGCCTCATCATCGGCAAGCGGCGGGTGCCCCTGGGGGTCATCGGCATCATTTACGAGGCCCGGCCCAATGTGACGGTGGACGCCGCCGCCCTGTGCCTGAAGTCGGGCAACGCCGTCATCCTCCGGGGTGGCAAGGAGGCCTTCCGGTCCAACAAGGCCTTTGTGGCCGTCATGCGGGACGCCCTGGAGTCGGTGGGCCTGCCCCGGGACTGCGTGGCCCTGGTGGAGGACACCAGCCGGGAGAGCGCCAATGAGCTCATGGGCCTCACCGGCTATCTGGACGTGCTCATCCCCCGGGGGGGCGCCGGCCTCATCCGGGCGGTGGTGGCCAACGCCAAGGTCCCCGTCATCGAGACGGGGGTGGGGGTGTGCCATGTGTACGTGGACGCCTCCGCCGACCTGGACATGGCGGCCCAGATCATCTACAACGCCAAGACCTCCCGCCCCTCGGTGTGCAACGCCGCCGAGTGCCTGCTGGTCCACTCCGACGTGGCGGAGGACTTCCTGCCGCTGGCCAAGGAGCTGCTGGACCAGAAGCAGGTGGAGCTCCGGGGCTGCCCCCGGACGGCGGCCATCCTGGGCGATTGTGTCGTTCCCGCCCAGGAGAGCGACTGGGACACGGAGTACGGCGACTACATCCTGGCGGTGAAGGTGGTGGACAGCTTCGACCAGGCGGTGGACTTCATCAACAGCTACGGCTCCGGCCACTCCGAGGCCATCGTCACCGAGGACTATTTTGCCGCCCAGGCCTTCCTAGATCAGGTGGACGCGGCGGCGGTGTACGTGAACGCCTCCACCCGCTTCACCGACGGCTTTGAGTTCGGCCTGGGGGCGGAGATCGGCATCTCCACCCAGAAGATGCACGCCCGGGGCCCCATGGGCCTCACCGAGCTCACCAGCTCCAAGTACATCATCTACGGCACCGGCCAGGTGCGGTAAACACCTGCGTGTCCGACCAAA
>CALWYC010000204.1 GCA_944385655.1 uncultured Intestinimonas sp.
GCGCCGTAGTAGTAGTTGGCCGGGGCCTTCACCATCTCCTGGGCGAATTCCTGCCGGGTGAGGAGCCGCTCCCCCTTGATGTGGCCCCTCTGGGCCTGCTTTTCACCGTCCACCCGGAAGAAGTGGGAGATGACCAGGTCGGCGCCGGTGACCTGGGCCGCCCGGACCAGGGTCTCGGTGGCGTCGGGGGTCAGGAGGTCGTCGCTGTCGGAGAACTGGAGGTAATCGCCCTTGGCCGCGGCCAGGGCGGCGTTCCGGGCGGCGGACACCCCGCCGTTGGGCCGGTCCAGAAAGCGGATGCGGCCGTCCACCCGGGCGGCGGCGGCGCACAGCTGGCCGGAGCCGTCGGTGCTGCCGTCGTTGACCAGGATGATCTCCAGATCGGGCCAGGTCTGGCTCCGCAGGCTCTCCAGGCAGGGGCCCAGATAGATCTCGGCGTTGTAGACGGGGACGATGATGCTCACAAGGGGCTGATTCAAGCAGGGCACCTCACATAATGATTTCGTCGTTTCGGCGGAATGGGTGACAGGGGTGGGAACGGGTCAGCCGGGGCGGCGGGGCTCCAGCCCCAGCTGGTAGAGGGCGTTGGACCAGGAGCCGCAGGACGCCTGGAGCCGCCGCCGGACGGGGATGGGGACCTCCCGCCGCTCCGGGGGGCGGCCCAGCCGCCGGGCGGCCTGGGCCACCGTCTCCAGGTCCCGGGCGGTGGCCTCGTCCACCCGGAGCAGGCGGTAGTAGCAGTCGTGGAGGCTCCCCCGGTGCCGGGCGGGGGGCCTGTCGCTGCGGTCGCCCAGCCGGGTGTTGGAAAAGGGGGCGATGCGCCGGACCGGTTCCAGGTCCAGCTGCTCCAGCACCCGCCGCCAGGAGCCGCACCGCCGGACCAGGGCCTCCACGGTCTGCTGGTCCACCTCCCGGCGGAGGGGCGCCCGGTTGAGCTCCTCCGCCCGGCGGCGGACGGCCTCCAGCAGAGGCTGGTATTCCGCCTCCAGCGGGCCCAGCGGGGGGAGGGGGGCGGTGTCCAGCACACCGGCGGCGGCGAGCACCTCGCCCCAGGTCTTGTACTGGTGCCGCAGCCCCTGTATGACCTCCGGCAGGTCGGAGGGATGGGGCATGCGCCCCAAAGTCTTCCGGGCCTCACGCACCTGGGCCAGGAGCTTCCGGCTCTCCTGCTCCTCGGCCCGGACCCGCTCCAAGTCCTTGCCGCAGCGGCCGGCGGAGCGGCTCAGACCGGCGGCCCGGAGGGCGCCGGGCCAGTTCTTGAACCGGGCCCGCAGATAGGTCCGGCAGGTCCAATGGACTTCGTTCTGGGCGGGGGAGCGGCCCAGGGCCTCCGCCCGCTCCCGCAGCAGGGCCAGCAGCTCTCCGTCGGAGCAGCTCTCGTAGAGCTGCCGGCCCTGGGGGCCGTCCAGCCCGTACCGGATGCGCTCTTTGCCCCGGGGCTCGGTCTCCGCCTTGCCCGCCAGGGCGTGGAGCTCCCGCCGGCGCCGGCGCAGCTCCCCTTCCGTCAGTCTCTCGTCCATGCCTTCCGTCTCCTCTCTCTCCGTGGCGGCAGGCCCTCCCCCGGAGGGGCGGCCCGTCCCGTTTGGATGGAAGACAGCACGTCCATGGCTGGCTCGGGGCTCTGCCCACACAGCGCCTGCGCCGGACTCCCACCGGCTCCTGGTGAAGCGTGCCGCGCCTTGCGCGTCCGCATCGCATCTGTCTCATTGGATCGCAGGAGAGATTATAACATGGGCCCGGCCGGACTTGCAAGGGGACGTTGAGACGTCTCATCTGGAGATTGCCTTTTCCGCAAAAAAAGGATATACTGAACAGGATAATGCTATGCGCAAGGAGGCCCGCTATGGACAAGATCAAAATGACCACCCCCCTGGTGGAAATGGACGGGGACGAGATGACCCGCATCCTGTGGAAGGACATCAAGGAGATCCTGCTGGAGCCCTACATCGACCTGAAGACCGAGTATTACGACCTGGGGCTGCCCCACCGGGAGGAGACCCGGGACCAGGTGACGGTGGACTCCGCCGAGGCCACCAAGAAGTACGGCGTGGCGGTGAAGTGCGCCACCATTACCCCCAACGCCCAGCGGGTGGAGGAGTACAAGCTCTCCCAGATGTGGAAGTCCCCCAACGGCACCATCCGGGCCATCCTGGACGGCACCGTCTTCCGGGCCCCCATCATGGTCAAGGGCATCTCCCCGGTGGTGAAGAACTGGAAGAAGCCCATCACCATCGCCCGTCACGCCTTCGGCGACGTCTACAAGAACACCGAGTACAAGGTCCCCGGACCCGGGAAGGCCGAGCTGGTCTTCACGCCGGAGGGCGGGGAGCCGGTCCGCCAGACCATCTACGACTTCACCGGCGCCGGCGTCCTCCAGGGCCAGTTCAATACCGTGTCCTCCATCTCCTCCTTTGCCCGCTCCTGCTTCCAGTTCGCCCTGGACAGCAGGCAGGACCTGTGGTTCGCCACCAAGGACACCATCTCCAAGCAGTACGACCACACCTTCAAGGACATCTTCCAGGACATCTTCGACGCCGAGTACGCCAAGGCCTTCCAGAAGGCGGGCATCGAGTACTTCTACACCCTCATCGACGACGCGGTGGCCCGGGTCATCCGCAGCGAGGGCGGCTTCATCTGGGCCTGCAAGAACTACGACGGCGACGTGATGAGCGACATGGTCTCCACCGCCTTCGGCTCCCTGGCCATGATGACCTCGGTGCTGGTCTCTCCCGACGGGAAGTACGAGTACGAGGCCGCCCACGGCACCGTCACCCGGCACTACTATCAGTACCTGAAGGGGAAGGAGACCTCCACCAACCCCATCGCCACCCTGTTTGCCTGGACAGGCGCCCTGCGGAAGCGGGGCGAGCTGGACGGCATCGGCGCCCTCATGACCTTTGCCGACCAGCTGGAGGCCGCCTCCATCGCCGTCATCGAGGGCGGCGTCATGACCAAGGACCTGGCCGGCCTGTGGGAGGGCGAGGTCCCCGCCGCCGTGGTCAACAGCCGCCAGTTCCTGGAGGCCATCCGGGACGAGCTGGACCGCCGCCGCTGAGCACAGCAAAAAAGATCCCTCCGACAGGAGGGATCTTTTTTGCTGCGCAAAAGCATGGACACGAAATCACAGCGCGTGGGCCGTGTCCCGGCCCACATGCGCAAAAACTCCATGCGCCCCGGCTTCCGCACGTTATCGTGGCGTGCCCTGGGCGCATGAAGTTTTATCTCCTGTGATCGTCCGGGACCGGTCCGGGGACCGCCCGAAGGAACGGATCAGAAGTATTTCTTCACACCGTCGCTGGCCAGAGAGGAGTCGGCGCTGATGGTGACGGTGAACTTGATGTTGT
>CALWYC010000205.1 GCA_944385655.1 uncultured Intestinimonas sp.
TAGTAGTTCACGTCGTCAAAGGAGATGATGAGGGGCTTCTTTCCCTCGGGGAGCATGAGGGTGTTGCGGACCATGTGGGCGCCGCTCCCGTCGGTGACCTCGCTCCACACGTCCTCCATGGCCACCAGGATGTAGTCCTTGTCGTAGAGGTTCTGGAGGATCTTCTTGTACTCGTCCACCGTCACCATCCAGTCGTCCAGGCCGATGCGCTGGGACTCGGGCAGGGGACTCTCGTGGAAGGCATACTGGGGGTAGGCGATGACCGGGTGGAAGAAGATGTGCTCCACCGCCTGGTCCGGCCCCCAGGCCTGGGTGAGCTGCTCCTCCGACCAGTAGTTCCGCACAGCGTCATAGGGGTCGGCCGCCGGGGTGGGGCTGGGGGACGAGACCGCCTCCGTCTCCTGGACGGGGGTGGAACTGGGCTGCCAATGGGCTTCCTCCCTGCCGCCGCAGGCGGAGAGGCTCAGGGTGAGCCCCAGGGCCAGCAGCAGGGCCGTGGGACGGGTGAGCTGTTTCATCACTGGGTTCCTCCATTTTCTTTTGATAGAGACATCATACGGCAAGCGCCGGAAAAAAACACGACAAAGCGGTAACAATCCCGTTACGTTCCTCTTTCATTTCCCCAGGGCACCCGGCGCACCAGCAGGATGGAGGCGGCGCCGGTGACGGCGCCGGTGAGCACACTGGCCGCCAGCAGGGGCGCCAGGTACACGGCGATGGCCGGCGAGGCCAGCACCCCCATGGCCGCCAGGATCTGCCCCGTGTTGTGGGCGGCGGCGCCGGCAATGCACACCCCAAAGAGGGAGAGGCCCGGCACGCGGAGAAGGACCCACATGGTCCCCAGGGCCAGCAGACCGCCGGTGAGAGAGAAGGCCAGGGCGGTGAGGTTGCCGCCCACCACGGCGCCCAGCAGGCACCGGGCCACCAGGATGCCCAGGGCCTCCCGGCCGGAGAGGCGGCACAGGGCGTACACCGTCACCAGGTTGGCAAGGCCCAGCCGCAGACCAGGCAGGGGGATGAGGATGCTCAGGGGGACCAGGCCCTCGCACACCGAGATGGCCAGGGCCAGGGCGGTGAGGACGGCGCAGCGGGTGAGCCGCCGGACAGAATGTGTCATATGGCCACCCCCTCAGCCGGTGACGGCGTCGGCTTCCGCCGTGCCGCCGGTGACGGTGATGACCAGACGATTGGGCAGGCAGATGATCTGCCCCCCGGACCGGGAGACCCAGCCTGTGTGGACGCAGTCCTGGCTGGGGCAGTCACTGTGCAGGACCCGGATGCGCCCCGCCTCCGCCTCCAGCGTGATGGGGTATTTGGCACCGGGCACCTCAATGGTGACCGGCCCGGTGAGGTCGCTGAGGGAGACCTCGGCCACCAGCTCATTGTCTAAGACGATCCGGGCGGTGAGAAAGTTTCCGCTCGTCGGACGAAAGGCAAATAAAATGGCGGCGGCTGCGGCCAACACCGCCGCCGCCACCAAGCCGTCCAGCAGGGTGGGGCGGGTGCGGTCAGCGGCGGAGGATCTCATAGGTGTAGCCCGCCCCCTCTCCCAGGGTCTCCAGGCCCTTCTCCAGACCCTGGGTGATGTACACGTGGCCCTCCTCCGTCACCAGGATGAGGTCCATGCCGGCCACGGTCCCCTCGCCGCTCTTCCAGCGGGCGATGGCCTCCTCCGCCCCCAGGACATAGAGGGCGGTGGACCAGGCGTCGGCCAGGGCCGGGTCCTCCGCCACCACCGTCACCGAGAGGAGCCCCGACCGGGCGGGATAGCCGTCGGCGGGGTCGATGATGTGGTGGTAGATCTGGCCGTCGGCCTCAAAGTACCGCTCATAGCCCCCGGAGGTGGAGCAGGTCCGCCCCGCCCGCAGGGACATGAGGCACAGGAAGTCCTCCCCCTCTCCCTGGGGGTCCCGGACGTACACCCGGAAGGGGCTGCCGTCGGGCTTGGTGCCCAGGGCGGTGATGTTGCCCCCCAGGGCGATGATGGCGGAGTCCACCCCGTGCTCGGTGAGGGCGGCCACCACATAGTCGGCGGCGGCCCCCTTGGCGATGGCCCCCAGATCCACCGCCTGGCCCGCCAGGGACAGGGCGGCGGTGTCCCCCTCCACCACGGGCAGGTCCCGGGTCAGGGGCAGCAGGGCGTCCAGCTCCGCCTGCTCCGGAACCCGGTGGACCGCCGTGGTCTCGCTCTCGGTGGCGCCGAAGCCCCAGGCGTCCATCACCGGAGCCAGCACCGGGTCGAAGGCCATGCCGCTCTCCAGGGCGGCGGCGTTGGCCTTTTCCAGCAGCGCGGCGGTGTCCGGGTCCACCGCCACCGGCCCGGAGCCGGCGGCGGCGTTGAGCTTGGCCACGTCGCTGTCCGCCCGGGTCCGGGACCACAGGGCGTCCAGCCGGTTCACCGCCTGCTGGGCGGCCACCAGGGCCTCGGTGGGGTCCCGGTCATAGGCGGTGACGGACATGGTGGTGTCCATGGCAAAAAAAGACTGGAGCACCGGCTCCGGCGCGGAGGCGCAGCCGGAGAGCAGGGCCACGGTCAGCAGAAGGGGAAAAATACGTTTCATAAGCTGCCTCACAGATAGAAAAGATCAGGTCGATTGTATCATATCCCGCCCTTCCTGGCAACATAAGCGGGGATCGTCGTTTTTTCTTGTTGCAAAACGGCGGGATTTCTGATAGAATATCATCCGTTAGACTGGCCGTCTTGTGGGCCAGTCGTTTTGAGCATCAAACAAGGAGATGGATCCATGGATAAAGAAAAACGCGTGGCAGACAAGCGCGCGGCCCGCAACCACAAGGAGGACGTCATCCTGAACCGGGTTTTGATCTGGTTCGGCGCCGCTGTGGTGGTGGAGCTGATCCTGCTGCTGCTCAACCGCTACTATATCAATATCACCACCGCCCCCGGCGAGATCGAGTTTGCCGGCACTCTGCTGAAGGCTTGGCCCGCCATCATCGGCGTCACCGCCGCCGGCACCGTGATCTGCCTGCTGTGGACCGTCTTCTGGGCCAAGGGCGGCAAGCGCGTCACCCTGCCCGGGGTGCTCTTCGGCATCTTCTTCACCGGACTGGTGATCTCGGCGGTCACCTACCGCTTTTACGACACCGGCGTGCAGTTCCTCTGCGGCGTGGTGCCCGCGGCCGCCGTGCTGGCCCTGGTGTACTACCTCTACCAGCATGAGTTCTTCGCCGTCACCGTCCTCTCCGCCCTGGGCCTGGTGGGGCTGTGGCTCTTCCGCCGCTCCGGCGGCGGCCACCTCACCCTGGTCTACGCCTATGTGGTGGTCCTGGCCGTGATCCTGGTGGCGGCCGTCCTGCTGTGCCGCTCCCTCTCCGCCAA
>CALWYC010000206.1 GCA_944385655.1 uncultured Intestinimonas sp.
CTGGCGGTGGTGAAGGGCCCGAACGCCGACGGCCCCAGGCTGCTGGTCATCCGGGACTCCTACTCCGACAGCCTGGCCCCCTTCCTCACGGCGGACTGCTCCGAGGTCCACCTCTTCGATCCCCGGTACAACAAGACCCCGGTGAGCCAGTATGTGGCGGAAAACAACATCGACCAGGTACTGGTTCTGTACAGCGTCTCCAATTTTGTGAGCGACGGCAACCTCTTCATCCTGAGCAAATAACGGGAAAACGCAAAAGGCCTCCCGGGCATAGAATGGCCCGGGAGGTTTTTTGCATGCAGAATGATACCTATTGCTGCCCTTGGTGCTGGGCCATGGGTCCCACCGGCCCGACAGGACCAACAGGCCCGACGGGCCCGACGGGGGCGACGGGCGCGACCGGTCCGGCCGGACCGGGGGAGGGCGCCACCGGGCCCACCGGACCCACAGGTCCCGCGGGTGCCGCCGGTCCTACCGGTCCTGCCGGTCCCACCGGCCCCGCCGGGGCGACAGGTGCCACCGGAGCCACCGGCCCCGCAGGACCCGGCGGCGGGACCACCGGCCCTACCGGTCCTGCCGGCGCCGTGGGACCCACCGGACCCACGGGCGCCGCGGGGGCTGCCGGGCCCACAGGACCCACCGGACCAGCCGGAGCGGTGGGAGCTACAGGGCCGGTGGGACCCACGGGCCCCACCGGCGCAGCAGGGGCGACCGGACCGACCGGAGCCACCGGTCCCACCGGACCGGCAGGGTCCGCCGGCGGGCTGCCCGCCGCGGTGCAGTTCCTGGTCCGGCCGGGGACCTATGAGCCGGGCCAGACCCTGGCCTTTTATCCCTACTACCTGGTGGGGGAGGGCATCTCCCTGAGCGGGGACGGCACCGTGGTGCTGCTGACGGAGCCGGGGCTCTACAGCCTCTCCTATGTGGTCCAGTGCCGGCCGGAGGACGACGGCACTGTGGGGGTGCTGCCCTTTCAGGGGGAGGCGGCCCTCACCGAATATGAGTTCGTCGCCCCTGCCCGGGCCGGCACCGTGCACAGCGGTTCGGGGACCTATTTGGAGTTCTCCCCCTCCACGGCCTACGCCCGGCTCCTCTACCAGGGGTCGGGACCGGCCCAGGTCACCGGCGGCTTTGCGGTGTCCCGGATCTACGACAGCTGAAAAAAGGAGGCCGCCCGGCATTCGCCGGGCGGCCTCCGTCTGTCGAAAAAGTAGAAATGCTTCAAAGTTTTTGCAAGAGCCTCGCAGAGTTCCGCCGTCCGCAGACGACGGAATGAAATGAATTGTTTTTTCCGGCGACATGTGCGTCGGAAAAAACACTGCTCAGGCCGCAAACGTGCGGCGCAGCAAGAAATGCTGCGCCGTGCGATGCAGCGGCCTGCATCTCTTCGAAAAAATGCTTGCATTTTTGAGAGAGGCTGTCGACTTTGTCGACAGCCTCAGGGCCGCCCGGCATTCGCCGGGCGGCCTCCCTGCGGTCGGGATTATTTCAGCTTGCCCAGCCGGGCCAGGACGGCGGCGGCCTGCTCCCTGGTCAGGGGAGACTGGGGCTTGGTGCCGTCGAAGACCCCGGCGGCCACCGCCGCCTCCCAGGCCTCTTTGGCCCAGCCGCTGACGGGCTGGGCCTCCAGGGCGGCGGCCCGGCGGGCCAGGGCCGCGGTCAGCATGGCGTCAAAGGTGCTCTGTTCCATGGTATCCTCCTCCTCTCCCTTCAGCAGGGCCGCCACGTCGGCCCGGAAGGTGTCCATACTCTTGCCGTGCTTGGGGAACCAGTGCATCACGTCGGCGTGGTTGCTGGCGATGTCCAGCCTGCACCCCTCCTGGTGGTCCACCACCTGCTTCATGGGGTCCAGGGAGAACTGCCGGCACAGCTGGGCGGTGAGCGCCACCGCGTTTTGGTAGACGGCGGCAAAATAGGCGGCGTTGGCCGCCGGGTCGTAGCCCACCATGGCGCCGCCCTGGTAGGTGTGGCCTTTGGGCTCCAGGATCTCGAAGGCGATGTGGGTGTTGTTGGCGGACACTCCGCCGTTCCTGGGGCTGCCGGCGTGCCAGGCCCGGTGGGTCCAGGGCAGGGTCTGGATCACGCCGCCCTGGTGGACGATGGCGTGGACGCAGGCGTCCGCCTCCGGGCTGTCCCAGAGCTTGAGAAAGGCGGCCGGGTCGGGCTGGGCCACCCCGGTGGAGTGGACCATG
Source organism: uncultured Intestinimonas sp. (assembly GCA_944385655.1). Lineage (GTDB taxonomy): Bacteria > Bacillota > Clostridia > Oscillospirales > Oscillospiraceae > Intestinimonas. The sequence continues at coordinate 2,193 of CALWYC010000206.1, forward strand.
ATCCCCTTGGGCACGATGGTACGGCCCGCCTGATAGCAGGCGCTCCGGGTAAGAATGTGCTGGGTGACTTCCATAGAAAACCTCCCTGCGCTTGCGGCGCGCAAATTCGAGGGGAAGGCCGAAAGGCCTCCCTTCATTTCTATGCGGAAAAGTGCCTTTTGTTGTACGTCCTAGTGGCTCCACTTGCAATTTTTTTCAGATCGTGATATAATTTTTTGCCATCATCGGTACCATTTATGACGCTGGGAGGGTCTATCCCATGTAAAAAAGACAAAAACGCCGGACCCGGAGGGACGGGCCGGACTCCCCATCATGGATCTTTTGGAGGGAATACCTTTGTCTAAATACGAAAGTGAGATCGCCCGGCGCCGCGACTTCGCCATCCTTTTCCCATAAGGCCCGCCGGGCCTTATGGGGTCCCCTAAGTGATTTCACATCCTCGGGCGGAGTGAATCCGCCCTGCGGCAAGGTTTTCGCCTGAGGCGAAAACGCTTGTGCGCGCCAAACGGCGCGAGGGCTGATGATGGCTCTGCGCCAAGTTTCTGGAGGTTTGGATACCATGTCGAAATACGAGAGTGAGATCGCCCGGCGGCGCACGTTTGCCATCATCAGCCACCCTGACGCCGGCAAGACGACGCTGACCGAAAAATTCCTGCTCTACGGCGGAGCCATCGCCCAGGCCGGCGTGGTCAAGGGCAAGAAGAACAGCCGCGCCGCCACCTCCGACTGGATGGAGATCGAGAAGCAGCGCGGCATTTCGGTCACGTCCTCCGTCATGCAGTTCCAGTACGAGGGCTACTGCATCAACATCCTGGACACCCCGGGCCACCAGGACTTCTCCGAGGACACCTACCGCACCCTGATGGCGGCGGACTCCGCCGTCATGGTCATCGACGCCGCCAAGGGCGTGGAGGCCCAGACCCGGAAGCTCTTCAAGGTCTGCGCCATGCGGGACATCCCCATCTTCACCTTCATCAACAAGATGGACCGGGAGGCCCGGGACTCCTTCGAGCTCTTGGAGGAGCTGGAGAAGGAGCTGGGCATCGAGACCTACCCGGTGAACTGGCCCATTGGCTGCGGCAAGGAGTTCAAG
>CALWYC010000207.1 GCA_944385655.1 uncultured Intestinimonas sp.
GGGTCTTGCGCTGCTGGGTCTGGTTCATGAGGGCGGCCACCTTGCCCAGCTCGGTGTCCATGCCGGTGCCGGTGACCGCCACCAGGGCCCGGCCGTAGGTCACCAGGGAGCCGGAGAAGACCATGTTCTTCCGGTCGCCCAGGGCCACCTCGTCGCCGGGGATCACGTCGGCGGTCTTCTCCACCCCCTCGCTCTCACCGGTGAGGGAGCTCTCATTGACCTTGAGAGAGAAGTTCTCCAGGATGCGGCCGTCGGCCACCACCATGTCGCCGGCCTCCAGCTCCACGACGTCGCCGGGGACCACCTGGGCGGAGGGGATGACCATGCGCTTCCCGTCCCGCAGCACCTTGGCTGTGGGGGAGGACATGGCCTTCAGGCTCTCCAGGGACTTTTCCGCCTTGAAATGCTGGACGGTACCCAGGATGGCGTTGAGGATGAGGACGGCGAAGATGACGATGGTGCTCTCCAGATTGCCGGAGACGGCGGAAATGACGGCGGCCGCCAGCAGGATGACCACCAACAGATCCTTAAATTGCTCCAGGAAGACCTGGAGGCCCGATTTCTTCTTGCCCTCGGCCAGGGCGTTCTTGCCGAACCGCTCCAGCCGCTCCGCCGCCTGGGCCGAAGTGAGGCCCGTCCGGGCGGACTCCACCGCCTTCAGGGTCTCCTCCGGGGTGCGGTTGAAAAAGGTATTTTCCATGCTGCACACTCCTTTTGTAAAATAGCTTGCCCGGGAAGGGCCGCCGATCCTCACGCCGGAACAATAAAAAAAGACTTTTGAGTATACACTCCGCCCAGCCTGTGCAAAGTGCATACTCAAAAGTCTTGTCACCGTCACCGGCGTCCCCCTCCAGGCCAGAGGCCGTGATGTTGAAGGAGGAACTTGCGACTACTCCCTTTTGACAGGTCTAAATTATATGCCTTCTCCCCGCCCTTGTCAAGGGCAGGGATGGAAAGATCCGGTAAAGAACCGGTAAACTTTTTTCCCGCCCTCTTTTCTTGCAAACGGTTTTTCCTTGGGGTAAAATGATATCAACGCGAATAGGAGGTCATGCACATGCGCGATGGTTTTGTGAAAGTCGCCGCCGGCACCCCGTCCATCCGGGTGGCCGACTGCCGTTATAACGCCGAACAGATCTTCACCCTCATGCGGGAGGCCGCCAAGCAGGGGGTCAAGGTCCTCGCTCTCCCCGAGCTGTGCCTCACCGGCTACACCTGCGGGGACCTCTTCCTCCAGCCCACCCTGCTCCGGGGCGCTGAGGAAGGACTCCAGACCATCCTGGAGGCCACCAAGAACCTGGACATGGTCACCGCCCTGGGTCTGCCGGTGCGGAATCCCTGGGACGGCAAGCTCTACAACTGCGCCGCCGTCCTCCACAAGGGGGAGATCCTGGGCCTGGTGCCCAAGACCCATCTGCCCAACTACGGCGAGTTCTACGAGCAGCGCTGGTTCGCCTCCGGCGCCGGAACGGAGGTCACCTTCCCCCTGTGCGGCCAGGAGGTCTGCCTGTCGGACGGCCACCTCTTCTACTGCACCCAGCTGCCCCAGCTGGTCATCGGCGTGGAGATCTGCGAGGACCTGTGGGCGCCGGAGCCCCCCTCCATCCGGGCGGCCCGGGCGGGCGCCACCCTCATCCTCAACCTCTCCGCCTCCAACGAGACGGTGGGCAAGGCCGCCTACCGCCGCTCCCTGGTGGCGGGGCAATCGGGCCGGCTGCTGTGCGGCTACGTCTACGCCGACGCCGGGGAGGGGGAGTCCTCCACCGACCTGGTCTTCGGCGGCCACAACATGATCGCCGAAAACGGCGTCCTCCTCTCCGAGCAGCGCTTTGCCGCCGGCCTCACCGTCAGCGAGATCGACGTGGACCGCCTGTGCGCCGAGCGGCAGCGGCTGAATACCTTCCAGCCCCTGGCGGAGCAGGAGAGCCTGTGGCGGATCGGCTTTGACCTGGACCTGGGCGACACCCACCTGACCCGGCCCGTCTCCCCCACCCCCTTCGTCCCCGAGGACAAGGCCGACCGGGCGGAGCGGTGCAACGAGATCCTGTACGTGGCCGCCCTGGGCCTCAAGAAGCGGCTGGAGCACACCAACGCCAAGACGGCGGTGGTGGGCCTCTCCGGCGGCCTGGACTCCACCCTGGCCGTCCTCATCACGGCGGTGGCCATGCAGATGCTCAGCCGCCCCGCCACCGACATCATCGCCGTCACCATGCCCTGCTTCGGCACCACCGACCGCACCAAGTCCAACGCGGTGCTGCTGGCCGAGCGGCTGGGCTGCACCCTCAAAACCATCGATATTGGGGAGGCGGTGCGCCGCCACTTCAAGGATATCGGCCAGTCCATGGAGGATCACGACGTGACCTTTGAGAACGGCCAGGCCAGAGAGCGGACCCAGGTGCTCATGGACATCGCCAACCAGACCGGCGGCCTGGTCATCGGCACCGGCGACCTCTCCGAGCTGGCCCTGGGCTGGTGTACCTACAACGGCGACCACATGAGCAACTACGCCGTCAACGCCGGCATCCCCAAGACCCTGGTGCGCCACCTGGTGAGCTTCATCAGCGACGACAAGGAGCAGGAGGACCCCCAGCTCTCCGGCGTCCTCTCCGACATTCTGGATACCCCCGTCTCCCCGGAGCTTCTCCCCGCCATCGAGGGCCAGATCGCCCAGAAGACCGAGGACCTGGTGGGCCCCTATGAGCTCCACGACTTCTTCCTCTACTACGCCGTCCGCTGGGCCTTCCCGCCCCGGAAGGTGCTGCGCCTGGCCGAGCACGCCTTCGGCCGGACCTACGACCGGGCCACCATCCTCAAGTGGGAGCGCACCTTCTACCGCCGCTTCTTCTCCCAGCAGTTCAAGCGCTCCTGCCTGGCCGACGGCCCCAAGGTGGGCTCCGTGGCTCTGTCGCCCCGCGGCGACTGGCGCATGCCGTCTGACGCTGTGGCCTCCCTCTGGCTGGAGGAATTGGAAGACCTGGAGTAAACAGCTACCTCCGCCGCCAGTCGCCCATTGGGGGCCCCGTGGGGAGAGGAGGCGCGACGGAATGAGTGAGCTTTCGCCTCCGGGCGGAAGCGAGGGGTATGGAGTCCGCGCCGACGAGGCGGATGCCCAGCGACGCCGTGGCCTCCCTCTGGCTGGAGGAGCTGGAGGGCCTGGAATAAACGCCACATCTTTCCAAATTCCGCCCCCGGGATCGTCCCGGGGGGGGATTTTTTACCCATTTTCTGTGATCCGTGTGGGGCGGACCTTTGTCCATTCATAAAATCGTCACATTTTTGTGCTA
>CALWYC010000208.1 GCA_944385655.1 uncultured Intestinimonas sp.
AGGCGGTCGAATCCGCATCCCATCCCCTTGCCCCTCTGTTATGGGAAAGGACGTGGGAACGGATCCTTCGCTGCGCTCAGGATGACGAGGGGGACATTTCTGTAACACAGCGCGTACCGCCCGGCCCACAGATGCGGCACCACGCCTCTCTCCTGTCATTCTGAGGCCAAAGGCCGAAGAATCCGCATCTCCCGTCCCCAGACGTACCCTCATCCGTCATGGCCTCTGGCCATGCCACCTTCCCCCTGTCAGGGGGAAGGTTTTTGCGGCAGGGGAACAGCACGGACCGGGGCCCGTCCGGGAAGCCATACCCCCACCATATCCACAGTCTCCCCTCATCCGGTCCTTCGGACCACCTTCCCCCAGGGGAAGGCTCCTGTGCAGGTGAAAAAAAGCGCCCTGGACCTGGGGTCCGGGGCGCCGCGGCGGTAACGAGATTTATTTGTGATAGAGCTTGTTGGTCTCGTAGGTGGGCTCACAGGTGAGGCGCATGCCCAGCTTGGCGTAGGTACCGGAGTCCGGAGGGGAGAGGATGACGGAGGCGTGGGCCTCGCAGTCCCGGAGCTGGGAGAGCTGGTCCAGGGCCTGCCGGGCCAGGGGGTTGGTGGTGGCGGAGATGGCCAGGGCGATGAGGGTCTCATCGGAGTGGAGCCGGGGGTTGGCGCTGCCCAGGTGCTTGACCTTCACGGTCTGGATGGGCTCGATGGCCTCCCGGGAGATGAGGTGGTGCTCATGGCCGATGCCGGCCAGCCGCTTGAGGGCGTTGAGGAGGGTGGTGGAGGCGGCGCCCATGAGGTCGGTGGTCTTGCCGGTGACCACCTCGCCGTCGGGGAGCTCGATGGCGGCGGCGGGCTTGCCGGTCTCCTCGGCCACGGCCAGGGCGGCGCCCACCACCGGGCGGTGGGAGGCGTCGGCCTTCACCTGCTGCATGAGGAGCTCCAGCTTGTAGACCGGCTCGTCCCCGCAGCGGCCCTGCCGGCGGTCGCACAATGCGGCGTAGTACCGGCGGATGATCTCCTGCCGGGCGGCCTCGCACACCGCGGCGTCGTCCACGATGCAGTTGCCCGCCATGTTGACCCCCATGTCGGTGGGGGACTTGTAGGGGCACTCGCCGGTGATCTTCTCGAAGATGGCGGAGAGGACGGGGAAGATCTCCACGTCCCGGTTGTAGTTCACCGTGGTCACCCCGTAGGCGGAGAGGTGGAAGGGGTCGATCATGTTCACGTCGTTGAGGTCGGCGGTGGCCGCCTCATAGGCCAGGTTCACCGGGTGCTGGAGGGGCAGGTTCCAGATGGGGAAGGTCTCGAACTTGGCGTAGCCCGCCTTCACCCCCCGCTTGTACTCGTGGTAGAGCTGGGAGAGGCAGGTGGCCATCTTGCCGCTGCCGGGGCCGGGGGCGGTGACCACCACCAGGGGGCGGGAGGTCTCGATATAGTCGTTCTTGCCGTAGCCCTCGTCGCTGACGATGAGGGAGACGTTGTTGGGGTAGCCGGCGATGGGATAGTGGAGGAAGACCTTCATGCCCAGGTCCTCCAGCCGCTTCTTGAAGGCGTCGGCGGCGGGCTGGCGGTCGTACTGGGTGACCACCACGCTGCCCACGTACAGGCCCTGGGAGCGGAAGGCGTCGATGAGCCGGAGCACGTCCACGTCGTAGGTGATGCCCAGGTCGCCCCGGATCTTGTTCTTCTCGATGTCGCTGGCGCAGATGGAGATGACCATCTCCACGTCGTCCTTGAGCTCCAGCAGCATGCGGATCTTGCTGTCCGGCGCGAAGCCGGGCAGCACCCGGGAGGCGTGGTAGTCGTCAAAGAGCTTGCCGCCGAACTCTAGGTAGAGCTTGTCCCCAAACTGGGCGATGCGGTTTTTGATGTGGGCGGACTGGGTCTCCAAATACTTTGCGTTGTCAAAGCCGATCTGTTTCATCTGCACCCCTCCAAGCAGTCGTTCTAACACAATCGTTTTATTTTACCCTCTTTCCGCCCCCGCCGTCAAGGGATTCCTGGACCCAACGGCTTTTCCTTGCCCTGGCCCCGGCGGCGTGATAAAATAGGGACCCAGATACCTGAAAAGGAGCGACGGCATGGACACCATCATCACCACCCTGGCCCGGGAGCTGGGCCGGGACCCCGTCCACGTGGAGAACGTGGTCAGACTCATCGACGAGGGGAACACCATCCCCTTTATCGCCCGCTACCGGAAGGAGCTCCACGGCGCCATGGACGACACCGCCCTGCGCACCCTGGCCGACCGGCTCGGGTACCTCCGGAACCTGGACAAGCGCCGGGAGGAGGTCAAGGCCTCCATCGAGGGCCAGGGCAAGCTCACCGAGGAGCTCGCCGCCGCCATCGACGCTGCCGCCACCCTGGCGGAGGTGGAGGACCTGTACCTCCCCTACAAGCCCAAGCGCCGCACCCGGGCCACCATGGCCAAGGAGAAGGGGCTGGAGCCCCTGGCCGACGCCCTCTTTGCCAAGGGGAGCCCGGTGGACCCGGCGGCCCTGGCGGCGGACTTCATCGACCCGGAAAAGGGGGTGGAGACCGTTGAGGACGCCCTCCAGGGGGCCAGCGACATCGTCGCCGAGGCCGTCAGCGACGACGCTGCCGTCCGCAAGGCCCTGCGGGAGCTCTACCTGCGCCGGGGCGCCCTGGTCTCCCGGGCGGCGGAGGACGAGCCCGCCGACACGGTCTACCGCCTCTACTACGACTTCACCGCCCCGTTGAGCCGGGTCCAGGGCCACCAGGTCCTGGCCATCAACCGTGGTGAGCGGGAGGGCATCCTCAAGGCCGGGGTGGAGCTGGACGCCGAGGCGGCCAAGGTGGCCGTCCGCCGTCAGGTGGTGCCCGGCCGGGCGGCCATGGACTTCGTCCGCGCCGCCGCCGACGACGCCTGGGACCGGCTCTTGAAGCCCTCCCTGGAGCGTGAGATCCGCAACACCCTCACCGAGCAGGCCGACGAGGGGGCCATCCACAACTTTGCGCTGAACCTGAAGCCCCTCCTCATGCAGCCGCCGGTGAAGGGCTTCGTCACCATGGGCCTGGACCCGGGCTACCGCAACGGCTGCAAGGTGGCGGTGGTGGACGCCACCGGCAAGGTGCTGGACACGGCGGTGGTCTACCCCACCTTCAATGAGAAAAAGAAGCAGGAGGCCATCGACACCCTGGCCAGGCTGGTGAAGAAGCACGGCGTACAGCACATCGCCATCGGCAACGGCACCGCCAGCCGGGAGACCGAGCAGATGACGGTGGAGCTCATCAAAA
>CALWYC010000209.1 GCA_944385655.1 uncultured Intestinimonas sp.
CTGGTGGACGGCAAGTCCATCATGGGTCTCTTCTCCATCGACCTCTCCGAGCCCATCCAGGTCCAGGTCCAGGGCTCCCAGGCCCAGGCCGACATCTTCATGGGGGCCATCCAGAAGTTCCTGGTGAAGTGAGCATGGCCCACCACTTTTTCGCCCTCATCTCCCGGATGCGCTACATCGGGCGGTGGGGCCTCATGCGCAACACGTTTCGGGAGAACGTCCAGGAGCACTCCCACATGGTGGCGGTCCTGGCCCACGCCCTGGCGGTGATCCGCCGGGACGTGTTCGGCGGGGACCTGGACCCGGACCACGCCGCCGCCCTGGCCCTCTACCACGACGCCCCGGAGATCCTCACCGGGGACCTGCCCACCCCGGTTAAGTACTATAACCCGGAGATCCGGGCGGCCTACCGGGAGGTGGAGGAGGTCTCCGCCCGGCGGCTTCTGGCTTTGCTGCCGGAGGTCCTCCGCCCCGCCTACGAGCCGCTGCTGCTGGAGGACCCGGAGGACCCCTATCACGCCCTGGTCAAGGCCGCCGACAAGCTCTCGGCCTACATCAAGTGCGTGGAGGAGCTCAAGGCCGGCAACGCCGAGTTCCGCCAGGCGGCGGAGCAGACCCGCCGGGCCCTGGAGGAGGCCGGCCTCCCCGAGGTGGGCTACTTCCTGGAGCACTTCCTCCCGGGATTCTCTCTCACTTTGGATGAGCTCCAGGAGGGGCCATCCCTACTTTGAAAGGATTGATCTAGATGAAAGCCATCGTCACTGTTCTGGGCAAGGACCAGGTGGGCATCATCGCCGCCGTGTGCACCCTGCTGGCCGACAACAACGTCAACGTGCTGGACATCAGCCAGACGATCCTGCGGGAGTTCTTCACCATGACCATGCTGGTGGACGTCTCCGCCTCCAAGCTGCCCTTCACCGTCCTCTGTACCCTGCTGGAGAACGAGGGCTCCAAGCGGGGCCTGGCCATCAAGGTCCAGCGCGAGGACATCTTCGACGCCATGCACAAGATTTAAGGAGGTGTCCCGGCCATGCTCAACAGCAAAGAGATCCTGGATACCATCAGCATGATCGACCAGCAGCACCTGGACATCCGCACCATCACCATGGGCATCTCCCTGCTGGACTGCGCCGACCCCGATGCAGAGGCCGCCTGCCGCAAGATCTACGACAAGATCTGCCGCCGGGCGGAGAAGCTGGTCTTCACCGGCGAGTCCATCGAGCGGGAGTTCGGCATCCCCATCGTCAACAAGCGCATCTCGGTGACCCCCATCGCCCTGGTGGCGGGGGCCTCCGTCACCAACGACTATGTGCCCCTCGCCGCCGCCCTGGACCGGGCCGCCAAGACCACCGGCGTCAACTTCATCGGCGGCTTCTCCGCCCTGGTGCAGAAGGGACTCACCGCCGGCGACCGCAAGCTCATCGAGGCCATCCCCGAGGCCCTGGCCACCACCGATCTGGTGTGCTCCTCGGTGAACGTGGGCTCCACCAAGGCCGGCATCAATATGGACGCCGTGGCCCTCATGGGCCGGACCATCAAGGCCGCCGCGGAACGCACCGCTGAGCAGGGCGGCTTCGGCTGCGCCAAGCTGGTGGTCTTCTGCAACGCCGTGGAGGACAACCCCTTCATGGCCGGCGCCTTCCACGGGGTGGGCGAGGGCGACTGCGTCATCAACGTGGGCGTCTCCGGCCCCGGCGTGGTGCACCACGCCCTGGAGAAGGTCAAGGGCCAGCCCTTTGATATGGTGGCCGAGACCATCAAAAAGACCGCCTTCCGCATCACCCGCATGGGACAGCTGGTGGCCCAGGAGGCCTCTCGCCGCCTGGACGTGCCCTTCGGCATCGTGGACCTCTCTCTGGCTCCCACCCCCGCCATCGGCGACTCGGTGGCCCGGATCCTGGAGGAGATGGGCCTGGAGGTCTGCGGCACCCACGGCACCACCGCCGCCCTGGCCCTCCTCAACGACGCCGTCAAGAAGGGCGGCGTCATGGCCTCCTCCCACGTGGGCGGCCTGTCCGGCGCCTTCATCCCCGTCTCCGAGGACGAGGGCATGATCGCGGCCGCCGCCTCCGGCGCCCTCCACCTGGACAAGCTGGAGGCCATGACCTGCGTGTGCTCCGTGGGTCTGGACATGATCGCTGTCCCCGGCGACACCACCGCCGAGACCATCTCCGCCATCATCGCCGACGAGGCCGCCATCGGCATGGTCAACTCCAAGACCACCGCCGTGCGCATCATCCCCGCCCCCGGCAAGACCGTGGGGGACACGGTGGAATTCGGCGGGCTGCTGGGCTCCGCCCCCGTCATGCCCGTCCACCCCTTCGGCTCCTCCGCCTTCATCCAGCGGGGCGGACGGATCCCGGCGCCGATGCAGAGCCTGAAAAACTGAACGCATCCTGTGATCTTTGGCCTCATCAGTGTCACGCTGATGGGGCCTTAAAAAATAGGAGGTATCCCATGGACGCCATTTTCAACCGCCGCAGCATCCGCAAATTCACCGATGAGCCCCTCACCGACACCCAGATCGAACGGCTGCTCCGGGCCGGTATGGCCGCCGCCTGCGCCAAGAACAGCCAGAACCGCCTCTTTTTTGTCTCCAAGGGCCAGGGGAGCCTGCCCACCCTCATCCAGGTCCACCCCAACGCCTTTGCCCTGAAGACCGCCGCCGTCGCCGTCACCGTGTGCGCCGACCTGCGCCAGGCCGCCCAGGTGGACCCCCTCAATCCCTGGTGGGTCCAGGACTGCGCCGCCGCCATGGAGAACATCCTGGTGGAAGCCGCCGATATGGGGCTGGGCGGACTGTGGATCGGTGTCCACCCCGACCCCAAGCGTGTGGTGGCGGTCCAGACCGACCTGGCCGCCCCCAGCCATATCCTGCCCCTGGGTGTGGCCGCTCTGGGTCACCCGGACAAATACAAGGAGCCCATCGATCGCTTTGAGGCCCAGAAGGTCTTCTACGGCACCTACGAGGAGCGGACCTAAGGCCGATTTTTCCCAGAAAAAAAGTGTCTCTTTTGGAAGAGACACTTTTTTTCTGGCATCGGGGGACGGGCTGTGTTATAATGACCCTAACCAGATAAACAAACTGAGGAGGTTTTCGATATGCTGAAACTCGACCTTTCCAACGCAAGCTCATTCCTGCCCCAGGACTACCTCTCCAGCCGCATGGAGGCTTTGGAGAAGGCCCGTGTCATGCTGGCCGAGCACAACGGCCCCGGCGGCGACTTCACCGGCTGGGTCCGCCTGCCCGAGGAGTA